>PDUK01000002.1 GCA_006212115.1 Thalassolituus sp.
GCATTATCTCCTATTTTCCGCGCGAGTATATTTAATATTAAAAATTATCTTTAATCCATTCTTTTATGCGGCCAAATGGATTTTTTTTATCTTCTTGAATCACTTTATTTCGTGATTTTTTATATTCCTGCCCTGCGGCATATAAAAGTAGTCCAACTGCAGTGGAATATATTGGATTATCAATCTCACCACTCAGTCCGGAAACACCAACCGGGCGAGCTAAACGAACCGGCATATGGAAAATTTCTTCCGCCAGTTCGACAACACCTTCCATCTTCGAAGTGCCACCTGTGAGGACAATTCCTGCAGCAATTAGATCCTCAAAACCACTGCGTCGTAATTCTGCTTGTATCAAAGTGAATAATTCGTCGTAACGTGGCTCAACAACTTCGGCTAACGCCTGACGAGAAAGATCTCTTGGTGGCCTGTCGCCAACACTTGGCACCTTCACCGTTTCGTCCGCTTTGGCTAGCTGAGTCAACGCGCAGGCGTATTTCATTTTAATTTTTTCGGCGTGTTGAGTCGGCGTCCGAAGTGCCATAGCAATGTCGTTGGTAACCTGATCACCCGCAATCGGAATAACCGCGGTATGACGAATTGCCCCTTCCGTAAAAATGGCAATGTCAGTGGTGCCACCACCGATATCAACCATACACACACCCAACTCCCTTTCATCGTCTGTCAAAACGGAGTAGCTGGAGGCCAATTGCTCAAGAATGATGTCGTCAGTTTCAAGATTACAACGCTGAACACAGCGCTCGATATTCTGAATTGCGTTTACCGAGCCCGTTACCAGATGCACTTTTGCCTCTAGTCGGACACCCGCCATACCAACAGGTTCTTTGATACCTTCCTGGCTATCAACAACGTATTCCTGGGGCAGAACATGAAGAATCGCCTGATCCTGCGGGATAGCAACAGCCTGAGCTGCGTCAATGACACGATCAATATCCATCGCCGTCACTTCACGGTCCTTAACCGCGACAATGCCATTCGAATTCATGGAGTGAACATGGCTTCCCGCTATCCCCACATACACTGAATGGATGGTACAACCGGCCATTAATTCGGCTTCTTCTATCGCTCTCTGAATCGATTGAACAGTCGACTCAATGTTGACCACGACGCCTTTTTTCATGCCCCGGCTCGGACAGCTACCGAGGCCAACTACCTCGATATTTCCATCGACATCAACCTCGCCAACTAAGGCGACGACTTTCGATGTACCGATGTCCAAGCCGACCAGCATGCGTTTCTGCTGCGTTGTGTTCATCAACCTTTCTCCTGCTTTTCACGCCAGGCAATAGCGGCGCCTTTTCCGTATCTTAAATCGACGGCTGCGACCTCATCGGAAGGCAGTCCGGCAATCAATTTTTTCAATCTCAGTGCGCGCTGTTCGAGTTGGGAACGACCAATCTGAACTTGCCACTGGTTGCTGAGAGTCATACTCAGAGAACCAGTGTCAGACACTGTTAATTGTTCGATTTTTATATTCTCTGTACCCATCGCCTGTTGAATAAGACGAAAGTGTTTAATCGAGTCTGACAGGTATTCACTATTTCCTGTCACCACTGTCAGATTATCGACATTTAAATGCCCCGGTATCGCCATTAAGTCGCCACGAATTCCAATTAATTGACGCCCATTCCAAACCGCCATTGGAATATCTTCAGAAACGGTAATTTCAATATAATCTGGCCAGCGTTTCCGAACCTGTACATCTTTAATTAAGGGCATATTTATGAGGACGTCATAAACCGCATTTAAATCCGCAGAATAGAACCCTTCACCTACCACCCAGGAAACTTGCTTCTCAAGGTCTTGCGCATTCCAGACAATCATGTCCCCGCGAACGTCTACCTGATTGATCACCCAATGATCCATCAGCTGGCGAGAGCCGAGAAATAGCCCCCCCAGTACAATCGGCAAAGCCAACCAACCGAGTAATGATGCTTTCAACCAATCAGGCTTCACCAGTTTCAGGCTGCGCTTTGGTTTTGGTTCAACCTTGCGCGTCGCACCTCTACGGGCGGCAGACTTCTTACTGCTCATGGCGTTGTTTTGCCTCTGCGAGTAAGCGTGTTACCAATTCTGCAAACTCAATACCCGCGGCACGTGCTGCCATAGGAACAAGACTATGGTCAGTCATACCCGGGCTGGTATTGGCCTCCAATAACCAGAAGCTACCCTGCTCATCCTGCATCACGTCAATTCGTCCCCAGCCTGCTGCACCGAGAACATTGAATGCTTTCAGGGCGAGCTCTTGCAGAGCACGCTCTTCCGATTCTTCCAATCCGCAAGGCAGGAGATACTCGGTATCGTTTGACTGATACTTGGCGTCATAGTCATAGAATTCATGGCTTGTGCGCAGTTGGATAACAGGCAAAGCTTCCCCGTCGACAATCGCAACGGTAAATTCGCGACCTTGTACCCAGCGTTCGGCTAACACCAGGCCATCGTATTCGCTGGCATACTGATAACTACTGCGTAATTCATCGGGACTGTGCACACGACGCATACCAATACTGGAGCCTTCGCGTGCAGGTTTTACGATTGCGTTAGCCGCGAGAGATGTATTAATCGCCTGCCAATCAGACTGTTCATCCAATAAGTAGGCTTGTGGAGTAGGAAGTCCAGCGGCCATCCAGATCATTTTGGTCCGCCACTTATCCATCGCCAACGCCGATGCCATTACGCCACTACCGGTGTAAGGCTTATCCAACCACTCCAATACACCCTGAATAGTACCGTCCTCTCCACCTCTTCCGTGCAGAGCAATAAAAGCGACATCGAAATCCAGCTCGGTAAGCTGACTGATGGCGTGCCCCTGAATATCAACCCGAACAACATTGCCACCGATGCTTTCTAACGCATCGGCCACGGCATTACCGCTGCGCAATGAGACTTTTCTTTCGGCTGAAGTACCGCCCATCAATACGGCGATTTTTCCTAGCTGATCCATGCTCATTCCTCAACCTCCGCCAGCCAGTCGCTGAGGTTTTCTGCGATATTCACCGCAATACCGCCAATATCTCCTGCGCCCTGCGTCAGTAATAAATCACCCGGACGTAACATGCTCTGTAGTGGTGTTCTTAAAGATTCATCACGCTCAATAAATACCGGATCAACAGTTCCACGTTGACGGATTGTTCCGCACATAGATCGGCCATCCGCACCCGCAATCGGCTTCTCGCCAGCTGGGTACACTTCCATCAAAAGGAGAACATCGGCATCACTCAGTACACGCACGAAATCCTCGTAGAGATCGCGAGTACGGGAATAACGGTGAGGTTGAAAAACCATCACAAGACGACGGTCAGGGAAACCTTTCCGGATCGCATCCAGTGTTACTTCCAGTTCACGTGGGTGGTGACCGTAATCATCAACCAGCATGACGTCGCCATCGCCAAGTGGCACAGTGCCGTTGATCTGGAAGCGACGGCCGACTCCTTCAAACTTTTCAAGCGCGCTGACAATGGCTGTCTCATCGACACCTTCATCTTCAGCAACGGCGATGGCGGCCAGCGCATTCAGAACGTTATGTCTACCCGGCATTCTCATACGAACAGCTAACGGTGTTTCTTTGCCCGGACGATGTACGTTAAAGCTGGTAAATATGCCGTCTTGCTGTAGGTCGGTAGCACGATAATCTGCGTCGTCGGAGAAACCGTAAGTTGTTATCTGGCGGCTGATTTCCGGGAGAATGCTGCGGACGTTGTCATCATCAATACATACCACTGCGAGTCCGTAGAAAGGCAGATTATGAAGAAACTCGATAAAGGTGTTTTTGAGTTTTTCGAAGTCCCCACCATAGGTACTCATATGGTCCGCATCGATATTCGTGACGATGGACACCATAGGTTGAAGGTGTAGAAAACTCGCATCGCTTTCATCAGCTTCCGCGACTAAATAACGACTCAGACCCAGCCTCGCATTTGTACCAGCACTGTTCAGTTTGCCACCGATAACAAAGGTGGGGTCCAGCTTTGCCTCTGCAAGAACAGATGTAACAAGACTCGTTGTTGTTGTTTTGCCATGCGTTCCAGCTACGGCAATTCCATGTCGGAATCGCATTAATTCAGCAAGCATCTCTGCACGACGAACGATAGGAACCCGACGTGCCAGCGCCTCGCGCACTTCTGGATTTTCCTCATCAATGGCGGTCGACACGACAAGTACATCGGCCTCACTGACATTCTCAGGTCGATGTCCGATAAATACGTTAGCGCCAAGCATCGTCAGACGCTGAGTAACCGTTGAGTCTTTCAGGTCTGAACCGGTAATCTGGTAGCCTTGATTCAGCAGTACTTCTGCAATACCGCACATACCGGCACCGCCTATGCCGACAAAATGGATTACACGAATCCGGCGCATTTCGGGAATCATATTTACTATATCTGAGGGATGCTTATTGCTCACGAGCGAACCTCCTGATCTGTTCAACTACTTTTTCAGTTGCATCAGTCATAGCTAAGGCTCGTGCTTTGATTGACATATCGCGCAGTAACGCACGATCTTCTGTTAGGAGCTGCCATTGCTGGGCCAACCATTCCGGAGTAAGGTCAACCTGCTGACGAATTATTGCTGCCCCTTCTTTTTGAAGGTACTGGGCATTTGCTGTCTGGTGATCATCTACGGCGTGAGGGTATGGAACGAAAATCGCGGCGCAACCAGCAGCGGCCACCTCGGAAACTGTTAGCGCACCCGAGCGACAAACGATTAAATCAGCCCAAGCATACGCGGAAGCCATATCATCGATGAAAGCGGTTACCTCGGCCTCCACTTTGGCTTCGCTATACTGTTCTGTTACCTGCTCAATGTTACGCTTACCAACCTGGTGCCGTAATTCAGGGCGCTGCTCTTCCGGCAATGACATCATGGCTTCCAGTACCGAGTTATTTAAAGCCACCGCACCCAAGCTGCCGCCCACGACTAATACACGTAAACGACCATCGTGAAATTCGCGAGTATCAGGTGCTGGAATATTTACCACATCCTGTCGAACAGGATTACCAGTCACTAACGCACCTTCTAATGCACCAGGGAACGCCTGCATCGCCACGGTCGAAAAACGCTGCAGTAATTTATTGGTCATCCCAGCAAATGCGTTCTGCTCGTGGATAAGCAGTGGAATACCACGCAACCACGCTGCAACACCACCAGGACCCGTTGCGTATCCACCCAAACCCATGACAACCAAAGGTTTAACCTGACGAATAACCGCCAACGCTTGTTTAACTGCTTTCATAATTCTTAGCGGCGCAGTCAGCAGACCCAATTTACCTTTTCCACGAAGGCCTGCAATGTCGATAGTGTGCAGCGGAAAGCCATTGGCAGGAACCAATTCAGCCTCGATACCTGCCGATGTTCCCAGCCAATGAATTTCAAATCCCTCTGCCGCCAGCGCATGCGCGACTGCGAGAGCGGGGAATACATGTCCCCCCGTACCACCGGCCATCATGAGGACTACTTTACTCATTGTTGCCCTCCTCTTGATTCTCTTTTGTTGTCTTCGCCAGCTGTGTTTCGTACGCAATACGCATCACAATTCCGACCATGGCACAGCACATTAACAAGCTGCTTCCGCCGTAACTGAAGAAAGGTAATGTCAGCCCTTTTGTTGGCAGCAGACCCGTGTTCACACCAAGATTAATTACGATCTGCAAGCCAAGCAGTGCTGCCAGTCCGGTGGCTACAAAGGATGCGTACATCAATCCTTGCTTCTGAGCTTCCCAGGCGATATTCCAGACACAGGCAACGAGGTATCCCAGCAAACCAAGGGCAACCAAGCCACCCAAAAGGCCGGTTTCCTCTGCCCAGATTGCAAATACAAAATCCGTGTGCGCCTCTGGTAAGTAAAAGAGCTTTTGCACACTCTCACCGAAGCCAACTCCAAACAGTTCACCACGGCCGAATGCGATAAGAGACTGAGTTAATTGATAACCCGTACCGTAAACATGTTCAGGTGCCCATGGATTCAGGTACGCCATCAAACGATTAACCCGATAGTCTTCACTACCGACGACTAGTACACCAATAACGATGGTTGCAAAGGTAAGCAGAAAAAACTGTCCGGCTTTTACGCCACCCAGGAACAGCATAATCATGGCCGCACCGAGCAATACCACGACAGCACCAAAATCGGGTTCCATCAGCAACAAGCCAACCATAGCGCCCAGAATGCCAAGTGGTTTCAGAAATCCTGACCACTGACTCTTTACTTCCTGTTCGCGGCGAACCAGATAGCCTGCGACATAAAATACCGCCCCGACCTTCGCCAGCTCGGATGCCTGTATTTTAATAATGCCAAGATTCAGCCAACGCTGACTGCCATTTACCTCATGTCCGATTCCGGGAACAAACACGAGGATAAGGCTCAAAATTCCGGCAACCAGCAGCAAGCCATCGAACTTCGCCCATCGAGCCATCGAAATCTGCGACGTTAAATACGCAACCGCCACACCGAGAATCAGATAAACCGCGTGTCGAACGGCGAAATAAGCGGAATTACCTGTGTAGTCCTCTGCTATACCCGTTGATGCTGAGGCCACCATCAACCATCCCAGCACCAGCAGTGCAATCCATGGGTAAAACAGTGAGCTGTTCTGCTGCCAACGCAATGCATCCAGTGTCATGACAGACCCTCCACGCACTGCACGAAATACTCACCGCGCTGAACATAGTTTTTAAACTGATCGAAGCTGGCGCAGGCCGGAGAAAAAAGAACAACATCGTCAGCGTTTGCAGCCAGAGCGGCATCATTAAGAGCCTCTGACAGCGTGTTGTATTGCAGCACCTTTGTGTGTCCTGATAAAGCCGCAGCCAGAATTGCCTTATCCGCACCAAACACATAAGCACCGGCGACCCGATTGGTGCAGGCAGCAGCGAGTTCAGTAAATGTCTGCCCTTTACTCTCACCACCGGCGATCAACCAGAGAGAACCCTGAGTCAGCGGCGCGAGTCCCTCAATAGCTGCAACCGTCGAGCCTTCATTCGTGCCCTTTGAATCGTTGATGTAATCCACGCCAGCAGCAGTTGCGACGTGCTGGCAACGATGATCAAGCCCCGTAAATGAGGTCAGTGCAGGTAAACAATCAGAGAGATCAATATCGATTCCCTCAACATCGAGAGCATCGACGAATGCGAGCGCAGCAAGCGCGTTAGCAACGTTGTGCATCCCACGTATTTTTAGTGCCGATGCATCAATTAACGGATCAGAGCCCTTACACAACATAACTCGACCCGACTCGCGAATAAGACCGAAGTCTGCCGCAGCAGGCGTATCGAGACTGAAATGACTGCTTTTATTTGCGCCAGACAGAACTGGAATGGTGTGATCATCGTTTCCATTAATCACAACATGTTTAGCGCCCTGAAATATGCGTTGCTTGGCGCGCTCGTAATCTGCCATCCCCGCATAGCGATCCATATGATCTGGCGAAATATTCAGAATCCCGGCGACGTCGGCATTCAGATTCCTTGTTGTCTCCAGCTGAAAACTTGATAGCTCCGCTACGTATACTTGAGAGTCATCTTCCTCAGATAAGAGATCAAGGACAGGCAAACCGATATTGCCGCAGGCCGTTGCACGAACACCTGCCTCATTAAGCAAACTTGCGACCAGCGTAGTAACGGTGCTTTTTCCGTTTGATCCGCTAATCGCAATTAAAGGCTTCGTGCGGTATTCAGAAAAGAGTTGTACGTCACCCGAGATAACCACACCACGCTCTTTCGCTGCTTGGAAAACCGGAGTGTTAACGCTGATCCCCGGACTGACCAGTAGCTCGTCAAACTCAGATAGGAACTCAGCTGTAAGCAGACCAAGGGAAATGCTGATGCCCGGAAATTCTTCTTTAATAGCATCAATACCAGCCAGTTCACTGCGAGTATCACACAAGCTGAATGTCAGACCTTTCGACTGGCAGAAACGCGCACACGACAGACCCGTCAGCCCAAGGCCGATGATCAGATAGTGCTTGTTATTCTTACTGCCAGTCATCATGAATCTCTCGTTATAACCGTTATCAACGAATTTTTAGTGTTGCCAGACCGACCAACACCAAAACGATGGTGATGATCCAGAAACGCACAATAACCCGAGGCTCTGGCCAACCCTTTAACTCGAAATGGTGGTGCAATGGCGCCATACGGAAGATACGTCGGCCAGTCATTTTGAAAGACGCAACCTGCAGGATGACGGATACGGTTTCCGCAACGAAAATACCGCCCATAATAAACAGTACGATTTCCTGACGAATCACAACCGCTACGATCCCCAGAGCAGCACCCAATGCCAGCGAGCCTACGTCGCCCATGAAGACCTGCGCTGGATAAGTGTTAAACCAGAGGAAGCCGATTCCCGCACCCACAATTGCAGCGCAGAACACAGCCAGCTCACCTGAATCAGCGATATAAGGAATATGCAGGTAGTCTGCAAAATTAACGTTGCCCGCCAGGTAAGCACACACACCAAGGGCTGCGGCCACCATGACCGTTGGCATAATCGCCAGTCCGTCCAGGCCATCCGTCAGGTTCACAGCATTACTCGACCCAACGACGACGAAGTAAGTCAGAACGATAAACATCATGCCAAGTTGCGGCATAACATCTTTAAAGAAAGGAACGACCAGCTGAGTTTCCTGTGGGGATTGCGCACTGTAGAAAAGATAAGCACCGGCGATCAGTGCCAAAACAGACTGCCAGAAGTACTTCCAACGACCCGGTAAACCGCGCGAATTTTTCTCAACGACTTTACGGTAATCATCGACCCAACCGATCGCACCGAAAGCCAGAGTCACCAGTAATACCAACCAGACGTAACGATTTTCAAGGTCACCCCAAAGTAGAGTACTGAGCGCGATAGACAGTAATATCAGAGCACCACCCATGGTTGGCGTACCCGCCTTACTTAAATGCGACTTCGGACCCACTTCACGGATCGCCTGACCAATCTGATATTCGCGTAATTTGCGAATAACAACAGGGCCAAGAATCAGCGCAACTGCCAATGCTGTTCCTACAGAAAAAATTGCTCTCAGAGTCAGATAGGTCACCACGCCGAAACCGGAGTGATATTGGGCAAGCCATTCACCGAACCAAAGTAACATTTATTTTTCCCCTTCTTCTGTCAGTGAACGGACCACTTGATCCATTCCAGCACTGCGCGACCCTTTAACCAGTACGGTATCGCCTGCTTCTGTTGTTGTTTTTACGTAGTCTGCAACCGCTTCACGTGTTTCAAACCAATAAGCGTTATCACCGAATACATCAGTTGCGTGTTTGCTGAGCGGGCCGGTTGCGACCAGCGTCTGTATGCCTTTGTCATGTGCATAGCGGCCTACCCGCTCGTGCATCGCAGCTGCTGACTCGCCGAGTTCACCCATGTCACCCATTACAAGGATCTTATTACCTTGAGCCAGCGCCAGAACATCGATGGCGGCGCAGAAAGATTCCGGGTTTGCGTTATACGCGTCATTGAATATGGTCTGCCCGTTAACGCCGTCACATACTTCAAGGCGACCAGAAAAGGCCGTTGCCTGCTCAAGGCCCGCTTTAATTTCTGCCAACGAAAAACCAAGATGAGTTGATGCTGCGGCAACGGAAAGTGCATTCCGGACGTTATGCACTCCAGCCAGAGACAAAAACAATGACACTAATCCCGCTGGCGTGTGCAATGTGAATGCGCTTCCCTCCAAGGACTCCTGGATATCGGTCGCATAGACATCTGAAGGCTGATGTAAGCCGAAAGAGATGACTTTTTTGGATCCGGCGCGTGATACCCAATCGCTAAAGAAACGATCATCGGCGTTCAAGATGACAGCGCCGTCAGCCTGTACCGAATCTATTAGCTCGCCTTTCGTTTGTGCGATGTTTTCTATCGAACCAAACCCCTCAAGATGGGCCGGTACAACATTCGTCAGAATGCCAACCTCAGGTCGGGTCAATTCTGCCGTGTACGCAATTTCACCGACACCACTCGCACCCAGCTCAATCATCGCCGCCTGATGTTCAGGTTCAATGGACAGTAATGTTAGTGGTGCACCAATATGATTATTAAGGTTCCCTTTCGTAATCAGAGTCTCGTAGCGCTGTGCTAAAACAGAGCCCATCAGCTGTTTTACTGTGGTTTTACCCGCGCTTCCCGTAACCGCGACAACACGACCACTGAATTGATCCCGGTGCCATGCGGCCAGATCCGCCAAGGCGCGCAGTGTATCGTCGACTTTAATTTGAGCAATTTCAGTGTCGAGCGGACGCTCAGTCAGTACCGCAACCGCCCCCGCATCTGTTGCCTGAGAGGCAAACTCATGCCCATCAAAACGCTCGCCTACGAGTGGGATATACAAACTTCCTGCTGTCAGAGTGCGGGTATCCGTTGAAACGGAATGACATTCTGTTTGCGGATTTCCAGACAGGATTTCACCATTCGTTACTTCAGCAATCTGTTCGACTGTTGGACTAAGCAACATGATCGCCTCCTGCTGAACGGTAACCTAACGACAGCAATACAGCGGCATCACTGTATTCGTTTCTTATGCCCATAATTTCCTGATAATTTTCATGTCCTTTACCAGCAATCAAAACAACACCGGACGGTGCCGTTTTTTCGATTGCTTGGGTAATTGCAGACGAGCGATCATGGATGTAATAAAAATCCAGAGCTTCATCTACAGAGGAAATATCGTTAAAGATTTTTTCTGCCGACTCCGTGCGGGGATTATCGTCGGTCACCCAGACCTGATCCGCCAGCGAAGCTGCGATTGCCATGAGAGGACGCTTACTTGCGTCACGATCACCACCGCATCCAAACACGACAGTTAAAGGGCTGGCGACAGCCTGCAGACTTTTAATGACACGTTCCAGTGCGTCTGGAGTATGAGCGAAGTCGACAACAGCGCGAGCGCTGTCTGGCCGGGTATACAGAGCCATTCTGCCTGCGACCGACCGCAATGAATCGGTGCAATTTGCCGTTGTGCTAAAGTCTTCCCCCGTTACTGCGAGTGCAGTCAATGCCGCCGTCACGTTAGCAACATTAAAATCTCCCAGCATTGGAAGGTAGATACGCGACTTACCCCAAGGCGTAAACAACTCAGCCGACATTCCGTCCGCCTGGTGCGACACCTTATCAATGAGCACATCAGGGCTGTTAACTGAAGAGGACGACAACGTCAGATGGCGACTGCAAAGATCCGCTTTTTCGAGCAAGCGGCGGCCATATTCATCATCAATATTAATGACCGCTGACTCAGACACACCCTGCGAAAATAACTGTGCTTTTGCTGCAAAGTAACTTTCCATATCACCGTGATAATCGAGGTGATCCTGAGTAAGGTTCGTCAACACAGCAACGTCGAATTTGATTCCAGCAACACGTCCTTGGTGCAAACCGTGCGAAGACACCTCAATAGCCGCGGCCTGAACACCTGCATTCGCAAATTGGTCTAATAAGCGATACACAACGCAGATATCCGGCGTTGTATTGCGCGTGCTTTCCAGATTCGGCCACACGCCATTGCCGAGCGTACCGATAACACCGCAGCGCTTACCCCGAGCATCGGACAACTGTGCAATAAACTGAGTAACCGAAGATTTTCCATTGGTACCCGTCACGCCATAGGTCGTCACCGATTGATGACCTGAATAACGAACACCCAACCACTGCGGCAAGTACTGAGTCAGATCTGCCACCGGAAAAACAGGTGTGGTACCCAAGCAATAAAAGGCGTCGATTCCTTCCGCCAATACAGCAACGGCTCCGGCGTCGACCGCAGCCTGTATAAACTCCTGACCATGCGCACTGGTACCGGCACGAGCAATAAAAACGTCACCCGACGTAACATCACGGCTATCCGCATGAATATGATTAAACTCACGATCCCACTCAGGGGGGACAAAAAGGCTGTCTGCAACCATAACTGAGAGTTTCATCGCGCCCCCCCAGCAACCTGCAACCAACTGTCCTGTGCCGGTGCATCAGGAATTACCTGACGCAATCTCAAAGCCTGCTCCATAACACGGGAAAATACAGGGGCCGCGACTTCTCCACCGTAATATTCCTTTCCCTGCGGTTCATCAACAATCACCACAAGAACAAGATCAGGATCAGAAAGAGGCGCAACCCCAGCAAAAACGGCGGTATATTCCGAATCTTCATATCCAGAACGACCCACCTTGTGTGCCGTACCAGTTTTGCCACCCACTTGATAACCTTCAACGGCTGCACGTTGTCCGGTTCCCTTTGGCCCGACCACTGTGCCTAACATCTTCAATACCTGCTTAGCGGTATCCTCAGACATCACTGGTTCACAAGGTTGCTGCCCAACCTGAGAAAGCAATAAAGAAACTGGTTTACGGCAGCCGTCGGTGAAGCTGGTATACGCTTCAGCCAACTGCAATGGTGAAACAGAAAGACCGTATCCATAAGATACGGTCGATAAACGCAGATCATCCATTTGTTCGGGGTAAGGCATCGCCCCTACTGCCTCACCGGGAAAACCCAGCGTTCCGGGACGACCCAATCCGGCATGATTAAAGAACGTCCATATAGATTCCGGCCCCAGATCCTGAGCCAGTTTCGACACGCCAACGTTACTGGATTTAGTGATAATACCAGTCAGGTCCAGATCACCGTAATTACGATGATCGCGTATTGCTTTGTTTTTTACCCGAATCCAACCCGGCGCTGTATCGACAATTGTGTTGGCATCGTAGCGTCCACTTTCCATTGCCGCTGCAACAGTAAAAGGCTTCATCGTCGATCCGGGTTCAACCAAATCGGCAATGGCGCGATTACGCATACTTGTAGGATTTAATTCCGCACGATTATTTGGGTTGTAAGATGGCTGGCTAACCAATGCCAGAACCTCACCCGTTTTTGCATCCAGCATCACTGCGCTGCCCGCAGTTGCTTTATGAGACTGCACAACCGCTTTTAATTCGCGATATGCAAGATATTGAAGACGCAAATCCAATGTCAGTTGAAGGTTGTGACCTGGCTCAGCAACTGCTTTCACTCCCAGCTGCTTAATCACGTTTCCGTACAGATCTTTTACAACCTGACGCGAACCTTCACTTCCGGAAAGATAGTCATCAAATGCCAGTTCAAGTCCTTCCTGTCCCTGGCCGTCGATATTCACCAAACCGAGAGTATGAGACGTCACTTCGGCTGCAGGATAGTACCGCCGATAATCATTATCGGCGTACAAACCAGCAACTTTTTTACTCAGAACACGCTCTGCGAGTTCAGGCTGAACCTGTCGTTTAATAAAATAGAAACTTCTGCCCTGACGCGCTGCGCGTGAAACACGACGCTTTAATTCGGCGCTGTTTAAGCCCAGCATTCTTGCTACATCAGAAAGCGCATTAACATCGACTTGTTGCGGATTAACCCACAGCGTTGTCACTGGAGTACTCACCGCCAGCGGCTCGCCAAAACGATCAGTAATCATGCCACGGGTTGCCGGCTGCACTTCACTGCGCACAGTCCGCTTTTCGCCTTGTTCAAACAAGAAAGGTTGCTCAACGGTATGGAGCATGACCAGACGCCCACCGACCACAACAAGCAGAAGCGCGAACACCGCCAGCACGAGCGTAAAACGCCAGCGTTGGATACCTTCGGTCTGAGGTTGCTCTTGTGTGCTCATCAGTGAAACACCTGTGTGTGTTCGGGTTCTTGCATGCCCAGACGCTTACGCGCCAGTGCGTCAATTCGTCCGTGTGCCGTTAAAGTACTTTTTTCCAGTACCAAACGACTGTATTCCTGTGCGAGCGCCTGACGCTCAGCATCGGCTTTCTGCCATACCTGCAGTAATTCGCGATTCCAGGTAACAACGCTCAATTGCAGTACTGCAGAAACCAGCACAGCCCCCCACAATACGGTCTGCCCTACAGTCACGACAGGCGCTCGGCGATTCTCAATACGGCGCTGCGTGCTCGCTGGTTACGCTCAATCTCTTCGCGTCCCGGCATAATCGCTTTGCCTATTTTTTTCATTGTTTTACCAAGCTGATCTTCCATTACAGGCAACCCCGGTGGGAGATCCTTGCCTTTTTCCTGCGCACGGATAAATCGCTTAACCATCCGATCTTCCAGCGAGTGGAAGCTGATAACCGATAGACGACCACCCGGCAAAAGCAGATCGACACTGTCGGCCAGCACATTTTCCAGATCACCCAGCTCGTTATTCACTGCAATGCGAATAGCCTGAAAAGCACGAGTCGCTGGGTGTTTGTGTTTTTCCCAAGCAGGATTTGCTTGCTTAATAATTTCAGCCAGACGCGACGTACGTGTAATGTCTTCCGTCTTGCGCGCTTCTACCAAGGCCCGAGCCATACGCTTTGCGAAACGCTCTTCCCCATATTCCTTCAGAACACGAGCAATTTCTGCCTCGGCCGTTTCGGCTACCCACTCTGCTGCACTCAATCCAGCGTCGGGATTCATGCGCATATCAAGTGGACCATCCTTCATAAAACTGAAACCACGCTCGGCGTCATCAAGCTGAGGCGAGGACACGCCAAGGTCCAGCAAAATGCCGTTTACCTGATTAATACCGATACGAGCCAACTCGTCCTTCATATCCGCAAAACTGGACTGCACAATACGGAAGCGCGCATCTTCCGCTTCGAGTTCTTTACCACTGGCAATTGCCAGTGGGTCTTTATCAAAACCGATCAATTTTCCATTGTTGGATAGCTTGCTTAACAGCAAGCGACTGTGACCACCGCGGCCGAATGTGCCGTCGACGTAGACCCCATCAGGATCGACAACGCATCCGTCAACGGTTTCGTGCAATAAGACAGTGGTATGGGCGAGATCGGACAAAAGACTCACAATGAAATACTCATAATCTGTTCTGAGAGCTGACTCTCATCGTTCGCCTGCTCCAGATACTCGTCGCGAGTACCCTCCCACGCTTCTTTACTCCAGAGCTCCAATTTCTTGCCCTGGCCAATCATCACGGTCTCTTTCGTCAGGCCTGCATATTCACGCAGCGACGCTGGCAACAAGATCCGACCGCTGCCGTCGATTTCCACATCAGTCGC
This sequence comes from Thalassolituus sp., assembly GCA_006212115.1. Classification (GTDB taxonomy): domain Bacteria; phylum Pseudomonadota; class Gammaproteobacteria; order Pseudomonadales; family Oceanobacteraceae; genus Thalassolituus. The sequence goes on from PDUK01000002.1 coordinate 15,042, forward strand.
GTGCCCCACCAGCAAACGCTGAATGCGGCGAGCGCGAGGGTCGAAAGAAGGCAGCGCCGTAATCTTGGCTTCGATGTCTTCCCACTCATCGATCGGATAAATCAACAGAGAACGCTCTTCGGTATCGATCGTCACGACCAAGCGGCCACCACAAAGCACCGCCAGTCGTTCCCGGTACTTAGCCGGGATCGCCAGGCGCCCTTTGGCGTCCAGATTGATCGTATTCAAACCGCGAAACATGCGTTCGTCCTTAGTCGACTCAAAGGTGGAAGTGGGTAAGCACTAACCTGCACTTACTCCCACATTCCCCCACTATTCTCCACAATTAGACACTATAGGAATCAGAATGCACCTTTGCAAGCATTTGGATGGCTTGAAAACAGCTATTTTTGTTAATAAACACAAGGACTTAGCAGGGGTGGGGGAAATGGTGGGAGGAAGTGGGGAGTAAAACCCGAACTAGTGTTTCAACCTGCGCATGATAGTTAAAGTAACTTGTTAAGTTAGTACCCACTTACACGTCATTTAGACATTTTTCTTATATGAGAGTGACCACTAACAAACTAACGTTCTTACAGTCGGCCCAGGCGCAGCAATATCGTCCAATTGGCGTACACAGTCTACCCTTTTCGGATATCACGAACGTCATTATTGGAAAACGCATCGGGAAACTTCGCGACACCTTCGCGCTCGAAGGGATACACTCTGACTACATCAAACGGAATTCTGACTTTTTATGAAACGACTGTTACTGCGGCCTTTTATCAAGGGCTCCATGGTACTGCTCCCTCTGCTTGTTACTGTCTGGCTGGTCTGGTCGGTGCTGTCCTCCATGAATGACCTCGGAGTACGGGCACTCGAATTGCTGCACCCAGAACTGGTACTGTTCCCCGGAATGGGGGTGGTGGTCATGCTGATCACGCTTCTGGCGGTCGGCTTAGCCTTTCAACTCAACCCGATCAACTGGGTGTACGAATACGTAGAGGATGCATTTTTACGACTTCCTCTCGTAAAAACCTTATACGGTGCAGTAAAAGACTTTGCTGCCATGTTCGATGGTGATAAACCCAAGGCGCAGCAAGTGGTTCTGGTGGACATGCCGGATATCGGCAAACTGGTTGGGTTCGTCACGGCTGATCACGTCCCCGAGCAAGTCGCAGAGAGCGCTCACGAAGAAACGCTTTACGCTGTTTATCTGCCCATGAGCTACATGGTGGGCGGCTATACGCTGTTTTTGCCGCGTGAAAGACTGACATTTGTAGATTGGTCAGTCGAAGATGCAATGCGCTTCGCCGTAACCGCTGGCATCTCACAAAGCCAACCTCGCCACCGCCATCATGACGATCACGACGAATCGCAACCATCAGACGCTCCGATTTCCGATGCGCCGGTAACAAAGGACAACCCGCAAGCACGCGGCGCATAGGAAACAGCGCGGCGAACCAGGGCACGACTCACACCGCGAGCGTGCTCTCCAATGCGCCCACCATATTGCTGGTCAGGTAAGCCAGATCGCCATCACCCATCACAAAAGGTGGCATGACGTAAAAATTATTTGCGAAAGGTCGAACCCAGATTCCCCGATCAACACACGCTGGCTGCAATCGCGCCGTATCGACTGGCTGTTCAAGTTCGATAACACCAATAGCGCCCAGAACACGTACATCAGCCACGCCCTTCAGGCCGCGCGCGGGGGCGAGTCCCTTTTCAAGAGCTGCTTCAATTCGGGTTACATGGGCCTGCCAGTCACTCTCCATCAGCAGGTCGAGGCTGGCACACGCCACCCTGCATGCCAACGGATTCCCCATAAAGGTAGGCCCATGCATAAAGCACCCCGCCTCCCCCTGACTGATGACCTCGGCGATTTCAGCTGTCGCGAGGGTCGCGGCCAGTGACATATAGCCACCGGTGATCGCTTTGCCGACACACATAATGTCAGGGAGCACATCCGCATATTCGCAGGCAAACAATTTACCCGCTCGACCAAAGCCCGTAGCAATTTCATCAGCAATAAGAAGCACACCGTACTGATCGCACAGCGCTCGTGCCTGACGTAAATATTCGGGATGATAAAAGCGCATCCCCCCTGCCCCCTGGACAATAGGTTCTAATATCAGCGCCGCAATCTGCTGGTGATTATCTTCCAGGCAACGCTTCAACGGCGTCATGTCTTCTGGATTCCAGGGCTGATCAAAGCGCGTAGCGGGCTCAGGAACAAAAAACTGTTGTGGCAATATGCCGCTGAAAAGATGGTGCATCCCACGACGCGGATCGCAGACTGACATCGCCCCAAGAGTGTCACCATGGTATCCGCGCTCCAGTGCAAGTAGACGCGTCCGCCCCGTCTCACCTTTGGCCTGCTGGTACTGAATCGCCATTTTGATGGCGACTTCGACCGATACAGAACCTGAATCCGCAATAAACACCTTACCCAGCCCATCGGGAGTCAGTGCAACCAAACGCCGCGCCAACTCAATCGCGGGACCATGCGTAAGGCCACCAAACATAACGTGGCTCATACGCTCGGCCTGCTCAACCAATGCGGCATTGAGAGTCGGGTGGTTGTATCCATGAATGGCACACCACCAGCTGGACATACCGTCGATCAACTCCCGTCCATCCTGAAGTTTCAGACGTACACCAGAGGCACTGACCACAGGCCATATACGGCCGGGCTCGGTCATTGAACTGTAGGGATGCCAGACGTGCTCACGATCGTAATCAAGGTCAGGCTGCACGAAGGGATTCGACATCGCATTTCCTTATCTGTTTGGCCGTTAATAACGCGTTCCGGTCGAGAATGACCCAACTACCTACCAACTGTAAACCTAATAGCGGTTCACCGGTTGACCACTACCGGATTCCCCCTGATATCCTGCAGCCTTTCAGATTCTTTGCGGATACATTATGGGCTGGCAAGATCGCTTAACGACTGCCTTACAACAGCGACAGGCCAATCAACTGGAGCGTCAGCGACGCACCTTACACTCGGCTCAGGGCCCTGTCGTTTCAGACGGCACTCGCTCGTTAGTGAACTTTTGCAGTAACGACTATCTGGGCCTTGCCGCAACAGGCGGTACAGACCTGGCCCGCGCTGCCGAAAAATGGCAGTTCGGCAGCGGTGCATCACATATGGTTTGCGGTCACAGCAGCTCGCATCACGCTCTCGAAGAGGAACTTGCCCGACTGACCGGCTACCCCAAAGCGCTTCTGTTCTCGACCGGCTTCATGGCGAATATCGGCGCTATCAGTGCGCTGGCTCAGCGCGGCGATCTGATCATTCAGGATAAGCTAAACCATGCGTCCCTGTTAGATGGAGCGCAACTCAGTCGCGCGCGAATGACGCGCTATCGTCACCAGGATTACGATCAACTGACACAACTCCTCCAGAATTCGATACCAGATACACCGGCTCAGACCCTGGTCGTCAGCGACAGTATTTTTAGCATGGACGGTGATCTCGCAGATATTGAACGTTTGAGTCATATATGTACGGATCACGATGCCCTCCTTATGGTCGATGATGCTCACGGCTTGGGAGTACTGGGCGAACAGGGCTGTGGCGTGCGTGGTCATTTCAACCTTGCACCCCAGCAACTGCCTGTTTATGTCGGCACTCTGGGTAAAGCCCTCGGGGGCTATGGCGCTTTTATCGCAGGCGAAGAGACCGTCATTGATTACCTGACGCAGTTTGCTCGTTCCTATATTTACACCACAGCATTTCCTCCTGCGATTGCCGAAGCGATGCTCGGTAACATTGAGCGCGCACGAGATAATCAACTGCGCGAGCAGCTCAGCGCCAACATTCAACAGTTTCGCACAGGAGCAACTGACGCTGGCTTACCACTAATGGCCTCCGACAGCCCAATTCAGCCTCTGTTAACCGGCGACAGCCAACGAGCACTCGATATCAGTGAGCGAATTCGTCGATCCGGCTACTGGGTCACCGCGATTCGTCCCCCAACTGTTCCGCAGGGAGAAGCGAGGCTGCGCGTAACACTCAGCGCCGCTCACACCACAGACCACATAAAAGGCTTATTGGATGCTCTGACTCAGGCCTGGCATGAGGCCCAGTCATGACCATTATGGGGCACCCGAACTCACCGTGGGAAAAAATAAGCGGCCAGAACAAGCCCGGCACGCCGGTCTGGCTTTGGTTGCCCGGCTGGGGATTCAGCGGTCATATATTCAGTGATTTGTTCGACGCGCTTGATGGTGAACACTGGATCGCCGACTACCGTAGTGTCGACAGTAAATTCGTCGATATATCTCAACACCTTCTCATTACCGCTCCGCTGGCTGAGTCCCGCATCTGGGTTGGCTGGTCTCTTGGCGGCGCTCTGGCAATGCGCGCTGTCACAGATAACACGGAATCGCCACCGAGCTCTGCTCAAGACAGAGTCATCACACTTGCGACTGGTGATTGTTTTATTCGACCAGACGCCGCGTCGACAGAAGGGACGCCATTGCAAGGGATGCCCAAAGCCGATTTCTCCGCCTTCCGAGAAGCACTGATTCAGTCTCCCACGACCGGAATGAAGCGCTTTACCGGACTCTGCGCAAAGGGCGCAGAAGATCCACGTAATCTGATGCGAGACTTATCTTCCACACTGTATGCCGCTGATAACTCAGTAATACAGACATTGAACTGGCTGGAATACGAAGCACTCACTGCAAACCAGAGTGAGCACAAACTGCACGCTCAGGCGGTTGACGCCCTTCATATCTACGGCACCCATGATGCTCTTAATCCGATCAAAATGACTCCCGCCCTATGCAGCCCGGGTAAGAGTCACTGTTTCTTTCTGGAAACCGCTGGCCGACAACACCTGCTTGATACCCTGCAATCAGTAGCTACCGACATCCCTTCAGCCTCCATTTTATCGGGAGGCGCTGATGCCAAGTCGTGATAAACAGCAAGTCGCCCGGCAATTTAGCCGCGCCGCCACCAGCTATGATCGTGCCGCTGGTATTCAACAGCGGGTTGTCACGACACTTTTGGAGCAACTCAAACAGGATTCGCTGGACACTCCGTCTAGGCATACTGGGATGCTCGCCGGACACTGGCTCGATATTGGTTGCGGCACGGGGGTCGCATTACCGCACCTTCGTCATATGGGCGCCAGCACCGTGACCGGCGTCGACCTCGCGGAAGGCATGCTTTCTGTCGCCCGCGCGCACTCTGATGACCAGACCCAACTGATTCTTGCCGATGCAGATCACCTACCAATGGACGATCACTGCGCTGACGGCCTGATTTCCAGCCTGATGCTGCAGTGGAGCGAGGCCCCCGTCACAACCCTGACGGAATGGCACAGAGTCCTGAAGCCGCGGAGTCCGGTTGCCGTTGCCACCCTACTGCCGGGCACCCAGTCAGAGCTTCTACAGGCATGGCAACAAATTGATGATCGCCAACACATCAACGACTTCATCTCCCGTGAGAACATCATCGAGGCGTTTACGCAGGCAGGATTCGTAGTTGAGCATACGCAGAGCGAGCGCCTGACTGAGCACTACGCCTCCATGACGCAATTATTACGCGGACTGAAAGACATTGGCGCTACCAATGTGAATGCCGGGCGGAGAGCCGGGCTCGGAGGACGACAAGCGCTAAAGGAATTGGAAGAGGTTTATCCAACGGAAGAGGACAATGGCAATATCCGCTTTCCTCTTAGTTATGAGGTACTTTGGATTTACGCCCGGACAGTCTGACACCACACGACTTCACACCAGACCCGATATTGGATTTCACATCGAAACGCACGCCGGAAACCGCAATGAAACGTTACTTTTTAACCGGTACAGATACAGACGCAGGAAAAACACTGATCAGTGCTGCGCTTCTTCAACGCGCCGCTTCTGAGGGGCTCAGTTGTTTCGGCCTGAAGCCCATCGCATCTGGCTCGGATCGCACACCGCAAGGGCTACGTAACCGTGATGCACTATTGCATCAGCAATACTCTTCTCCCCAGCAGAACTACGCAACTCACAACCCGGTAACACTGGAACCCGCGATCGCACCCCACATTGCTGCGGCTCAAGCCGGTATCCACCTTACCTGCGACTCATTGGTCACAGCTTGTCAGAGTGGTTTAGAACACTCAGTTGATTTTCAGCTAGTGGAGGGAGCTGGAGGTTGGCTGGTTCCCCTCAATGACGATGAAACCCTTGCGGATTTCGCTACCCAGCTCAACGCGAGCATCATTCTGGTTGTCGGTATTCGACTCGGCTGTATCAACCACGCTTGCCTGAGTGTCCAGGCTATTCGCCAGAACGGACTCAATATAGCCGGCTGGGTTGCCAATGGCATCGATCCGGACATGGAAGCACAAGCCGATAATCTGAATTATCTCGACCAGTGGTTCGCCCGCGAAAAGATCCCGTGTCTCGGTAAGATTCCTCACATTGCTGACATCAATCCGTTCGATCCCAACTCACTACAGCAAGTGAGCGAACGACTGCAACTACCGGAGTGAATGTCTCCCCCAATACATTAGCAATCAGGTGAATAGGTGCATGCCGTGACGGACATGAAGTGCCTTGCTATAGTTACAGATATCGTAATTCAGTAGTCGAGCACCCATGACCACCCCGCTGAGCAAGCGCCTGCAGCACTTTATTCCCTTTGATGAGTGGCCCGAAAGTATTATTGAGGAGTTGTCACCTCACTTTCGCCTCCACCAGCTGAGTGCACGTAAAATACTTTTCAAGCGCGGACAGGACGACGAAGAATGCCACTTTCTGCTAGAAGGCAGCATTGATCTCGCTGACGACAATTTTAACGTCAATACCATCAGTGCCGACGATGACGATAACTTTATGGCGCTGGACAGCACTCATAGCGTTCACCGTTACACTGGTATCACCCAAACGCCGTGCAACGTCGTCTCAGTCAAACGCGGCTATCTGGACTTAATCTCGACTTGGTCGGAATTCTGTCAACACACAGGTGAGCAGGATGCGGACGACGAGACCGATTGGCTGGAACGCCTGATCACCTCAGAATTGTTCGCTCGTATTCCACCGGCCAACATCCAGAAACTACTTTCCCGCTTTGAGGAGCTGCCCGCTGCTCTGGGCGACGTAATAGTGCGCGAGGGAGAGATTGGCGAACATTGCTTCGTTATCAAAACCGGCAGCGCCCTGATCACCCGCAAACAAAATCAACAGGATGAGACTCTGGCGGTACTGAATCCCGGAGATCTCTTTGGTGAGGATGCACTGGTCAGCCAGCTACCCAGAAATGCCACAGTAACCATGACGACCAGTGGCACACTCGCGCGACTCGCTAAAGATGATTTTGATCCGCTACTGAAAAAGCCGGTACTCAACTACCTGCCTGAATCCAAGCTCAACACTTTAATTGATGAAGCGGATACAGGCGTAATCATCCTCGACGTACGGCACTCGCAGGAATCCAACGCGTCGCCTATGGTCAGGGCCCGCAGCGTGTCACTGTCAACGCTCCGGGAAACCCTTAAAACCTTTGAGCGCGATTTTATTTACGCCATCGTTGGTGGAGGGCGCGCCGAAGCGGCGGCCTATATTCTCTCTGAAGCCGGATTTGACGCCCGCGTCGTCACATGAGCAGATCATACAGGGACAAGTCACTATGGGTGCGAAGGCGCTTCTGGCTTGCCCTGTTCGCCTCCCTTAGCCTGCACCTGCTACTCCTTCCAGACCTGCAACTTACCGAGGATACCGAACCGGCCCCCCGGGTGATTCTGGCGACGCTCAAAACAGAGACTGCACTACGCACTGATAAAACCGATGAGTCCGGTGTTCTTGAAACAGAGTCGCAGCCTCTGCGCGAAGCCACAGCTGCCAACAGGCCTGGTACACCGCCAGAGCCCAAGCTGATTACCCAAGCACCTGCCGCTACACCTGCTGCTACACATACAAAGGTTCCTCGCGCGCCGTCCGAGCCCGTGGTCTCTCAAGCAACCCGAACTGAACCAACCCGACCTCAACAAACCCAAATACAGCCAAAGCAGCTCGATGCACCTACGCCGACCACAAAAAATAGCCATGATGCTGTAGAGGCAAAAGTCGAAGCTACGCCCCAGACAACGGTCGAGCCAACAGTTGAAAAAGTGGTTAAGGCTCCACCGATGACAACACAAAGCCAACCGCAGGGTCGTTTTTCCGGCAACGATGAAGTATTCAGCGATCCCAGAGAGCAGCAATACTACGAGCAGCTGATGGCACACCTGCGTCAGAAGCTCCCTGCCCATCCAGCTGGTATTCAAGGAAAAGTCCGCCTGCAGATCACCATCAAATACGGCGCAGTGATAACGGCAGTCGATGTGCTCTCAAGCAGCGGCAACCCACTAACCGATGAATGGGCAAGGCGCGCTGCGCTGGCGATCAGCCCAGTACCATCGGTTCCATCGCATCTGTCTCAGCCTTATTATTTCAGACCAACACTCTTTCTGAGCGAGTAACCGCCAACAGATTTGCGACCAAGTGGTCGATTAGCTGAAACCTATACAGGTCTGTACAATCTCATAGCATTCGACCTTATTCATGGAGATCACGAATGCTGGACAGCGGCATCTTGGCGTTCGCATTTATCGGACTAATTTCATTTGCCAGCCAATGGTTGGCATGGCGAGTCAAACTACCTGCCATCCTTTTCCTGCTCGCCTCTGGCCTGATCATAGGTCCCGTCTTACAAGAGTTCGATCCGGATGCGTTGTTTGGCGACCTGCTCTTCCCACTGATATCACTCGCGGTCGCCATTATTCTGTTTGAAGGCAGCCTGACGCTCGACCTGAAAGAAATACGTAATCAGAAAGGCGTCGTACAAAAGCTGATCACCATCGGTGCGGCCATTACCTGGGCCGTGGTTGCTGTCACTACACACTTCCTGTTCGGATTAAGCTGGGAACTCAGCATTCTCTTCGGAGCGTTGACAGTAGTGACTGGGCCAACTGTGATTGTGCCTATGCTGCGAACCGTCCGCCCGAATGCCGACGTCGGCAACATCCTACGCTGGGAGGGCATTCTCATTGATCCGCTTGGCGCGCTTCTTGTCGTTGTCGTGTACGAGTTCATCGTTGCGCAAGGGCAAGCGGAAGGCATCTTGAGCGGCATGATTGCCTTCGTAGAGATTATCGCTTCAGGCACCTTTTTCGGCCTGGCCGCTGGCTGGATTCTGGGCTTTATTCTTAAACGTCGCTGGGTACCTGAATATCTCGAGAACATGGCGACCCTCGTGATGGTGTTTGCGAGCTTCAGTATCGCTAATTTGCTGGCGCACGAATCCGGATTACTGGCCGTCACCCTTATGGGAATGTGGCTCGCAAATCAAAAAGACATCCGAATCCGCGACATCCTGAACTTCAAAGAACACCTCACCGTAATGCTGATTTCCGGTCTGTTCATCATTCTGGCAGCTCGACTGACACTGGACGACCTGCTCGCACTCGGCTGGATGCCGCTGGCCCTGCTCGCAGTGATGCAATTTGTTGCAAGGCCATTATCAGTATGGGTATCAGCGATTGGTAGTAGCCTGAGCTGGCAGGAAAAGTCGCTGCTCTCCTGGATTGCACCTCGTGGTATCGTCGCCGCAGCTGTATCGGCTTTGTTTGCAATCAAGCTAGAGCAGTCCGGAGAATCCGGAGCAAGTATTTTGGTGCCGCTGACCTTCTCTGTCATTTTCGGCACAGTGGTACTACAGAGTGCCTCCTCGCGCTTTATCGCACGCTGGCTCGGCGTCGCAGAGCCCCCGCCCAACGGCTTTCTGATTATTGGAGCCAATACCGTCGCCCGCGCGGTCGCCGGAGAGCTGAAGAAAAACAATGTCGACGTCCTGCTGACCGATTCTAACTGGGACAATATCCGCACAGCACGCATGGAAGGCTTACCGACGTTTTATGGAAATCCCGTTTCTGAATACGCCGAGCAGCGCCTCGATCTGGTCGGATTAGGAAAACTACTGGGTATGTCCCCCGAACGCAGCCTTAATACCGTTGCAGGAATGCGCTTTGGAAACGAATTCGGACAGCACAACATATACGCTCTACGAACTTCCAGTGACGCTCGTCTATCGGAGATGCATCTTGATGGTGCAGAGCACCGGGGCCAGTATCTCTTCAACGAAACACTCACCTACAGCAAGTTTTCCAGCATGCTGGCGCAGGGGGCCGAGCTGCATTCGACTCAGCTCAGTGAAGAGTTCACATGGAATGATTTTCAGTTACAAAATGGCAAAGATGCCATTCCTTTATTCGCAATCACGAACGATTACAAGGTTATTACAAGAAAAATTGGTCATGAATTTACGCCACAAAATGACTGGAAAGTGATTAGTCTGTTCACCCCGGCATTGATTTCGCTCCATGATCAGGGGACTTCTAGGAGTGCTGATACACAGTAGCCAGAGGGGCCAGTCCGGCCCCGTCGCAATATAACAAAAACGGACAAAAAAAGAACAATCATTCAATTGGCGCGTAAAGACCAATAAAAAGTTATCCTTATTTTTGTTGATAAAACTATCCATAGCCCCCGGTTTATCTACTATTTCAGCCACAATGAGTCTTTTTCCGCCATTTTCGGATCGGTATGTTGCGCAAAATGACATTGTGTCGTGTACCACCACGGCGCACTCTGGCGGTACTCACCACTAATAACAAAGTAGTAGTTAAGCTCCAAATGTATTCATTAAAACCTCACGCAGAGACCCTACAGGCTCTGCGACGGTTGATGCCTCAGAAGGAATTGCGTAAGTCAGCCCCAAAACTCTCTGCCACCGGAGAAGGACTCCAGGGCAGTACACCTGCACTTCTGCAGGTATTGAAAACCTTGGGTGACAGTGAGCTGTCGACCAAGCTTCCAGAGGTGTACCTGGAGTATGGCCAGATCCTGGCAATGCAAAGCCAGGCACCTATTGGCAACCTACTGGAACTGTTCCAGTCGATGTGCGCACAAATCAGTACATCAGAGCGTCCGTTTGATCTGCACATTCTCGACGACGGCCAGGTCAGTCACTGTGAATTTTTCTGGAAGAAAGACCCAACCCGCGTTCCCTCTCCAGAGCTATCGGAGCTGTTGCTGTCATACGGCTACACCATTGGCAGTAACCTGCTGCAGGGCCTAACGGATCAACTGTCGGTGTTCCTGCCGTATAATGCACCAGAACACGCCGAGGAATACGCCAAGTACGCACCGATGAAGGTGACCTTTGGTGCGCCCTACTTTGCAGTGCGGTTGCCTTCACAGTTTCTGACTCAGGCACTGGTGATTCGTCCATCGAATTTTCAGCCCCAAGGCGTGCTTCGCCCAGCTCACATCATTGCCCAGAAGGCCTCAAACCTGCTGCGCGCCGACCTGGCCAATCCGCCATCCCTGAACGAGCTGTCGGAAACCCTCGGCTTAACTGAACGTACATGCAAACGCCGACTTCAGGAATCCGGGACGCATTACCAGCAATTACTTGCTGATATGCGCCTGGTGCAAGCCAGCTTCTGGCTCAGCCGTCGTATGTATAACGTCAGCCAGGTTGCCGAGCTGCTGGGTTACTCCAGCGTGGCCAACTTCTCGAAGGCCTACAAGAAATGGAGCGGCTTCTCGCCAACCCACGCCAAACAGGGTCTGCCAATTCCAGACAACCGTCCTAACCCTGTCTGACCTGACAGTCTGCAGCCCCCAAGTGCGCTTAGGGGCTGCGCCTCAGCTCCCCTGCCCACTATTCTGATCTGCACCAGAATTTTGTGTGAACCCCTGCCACGAAAGCGCTATAATTGCCGCCTTTTTGTCGACCGAGGTCGGCATCTCATCCTATGGCGTACGGCGCCTCAATGATCAGGATCGGACATGGGCAAAAAAACCCCTTTGTATGACAGCCACATTGAAGCCGGTGGCAAAATCGTAGACTTCGGTGGCTGGGACATGCCTATCCACTACGGTTCCCAAATCAAAGAACACAATGCTGTGCGCGAAGCCGCAGGCATGTTCGACGTTTCGCACATGACGATCGTCGATGTGAGAGGCCCCGACGCTACTGCGTATTTACAGGCGCTGCTGGCGAATGACGTCGCAAAACTGAAAGAAACCGGCAAAGCACTCTACACCGGGATGCTCAATCAGGATGGTGGTGTCATCGACGACCTGATTGTTTATCGCATGGACGGCTGGTACCGCACCGTCGTGAATTGTGCGACTCGTGAAAAAGATCTCGAATGGATGACGGCGCATACCAAAGGCTTCGATATCAGCCTGACCGAGCGCCCTGAATTGGCAATGATTGCCGTACAGGGCCCTGAAGCCATTGGCATGGTGCAAAAAGTCCAGTCAGAAGCAGCCGAGCTGATCGATAGCCTGAAAGTATTCCAGGGGCTAGCGCATCACGGCTGGTTCTTCGCTCGCACAGGCTACACTGGCGAGGACGGACTCGAAATTATGGTGCCGCAGGAAAACGCTGCGGACTTCTGGACACAACTAGTTGAAGCTGGCGTGCAGCCATGTGGACTGGGTGCACGGGATACACTGCGCCTAGAGGCCGGTATGAATCTGTACGGCAACGATATGGATGAATCCACCAGCCCTCTCGCGGCAGGTATGGGCTGGACCATCGCCTGGGAACCGACAGATCGTGACTTTATCGGACGCGCTGCCCTCGAGCAGGAAAAAGCCGCCGGTACGCCAATGAAACAGGTCGGTCTGGTACTGGAAACCCGCGGGGTTATGCGTTCACATCAGCGTGTCGTTGCTGGTTCTGGTGAAGGTGAAGTCACCTCGGGGACGTTCTCACCCACACTCCAGTGTTCCATCGCCATCGCCCGCGTGCCGGCCGATACGGGTGACACTGCGCAGGTCGATCTGCGTGGCAAGCTAACCGATGTTTCCGTGATTAAACTGCCGTTCGTCCGCAACGGTAAAAAATTATTCTGATTATAAATACTTGGGAGAAACACTATGAGCAATATTCCAGCCGACCTGAAATACGTCGCCTCACACGAATGGATCCGCGTTGAAGCGGACGGTACCGTGACCGTAGGCATCACTGATTTCGCCCAGGATCAGTTAGGCGATGTTGTCTTTGTTGAGTTGCCAGAAGTGGGCAGCACAGTTGCAGCAGACGACGATATTGCTGTGGTTGAATCGGTAAAAGCGGCATCTGACATTTACGCACCGCTGGCAGGCGAAATCATCGCCGTTAACGACGATCTGGCTGACGAGCCAGAAAAGGTCAACGAGGACCCATATGGAGAGGCGTGGTTCTTCAAAATGAAATTGGCTGATGCCGCTGACCTGGACGGTCTGCTAGATGCTGATGGTTACTCTGCCGTCTGCGAATAACAGTATTAATTTTCTTACTCAAGGTTACTCATGAGCAATCCCTCTCTCAGACAACTGGAACAACGCGATAACTTTGTCAGTCGCCATATTGCCTCGGACGGCGCAGGTTACGACAGCGCCGAGGAGTCAGCAATGCTCGACGCCATCGGTGCGGAATCTCTGGAATCACTGACCAGTGAAATCGTTCCCGAGGACATCCTACGTCCCGCGTTCCTGTCATTGGGAGAGGCGATGCCTGAAGCGCAGGCTCTGGCCCGTCTGAAAGCCATCGCGAGCAAGAACAAGGTATTTAAGAGCTACATCGGCCTTGGTTATCACGATGTCATCATGCCGCCTGTTATTCTGCGTAATGTGCTGGAGAATCCGGGCTGGTACACAGCTTACACGCCTTATCAGCCCGAAATTGCGCAAGGTCGACTGGAAGCGCTGTTGAATTTCCAACAGATGGTCATCGACTTCACCGGGATGGAACTGGCGAATGCCTCGCTCCTGGACGAAGGAACCGCCGCGGCAGAAGCCATGGCCATGACCAAACGCTCGGTAAAGAAGAATAAGTCGAACACCTTCTATCTCGACGAAAACTGCCTGCCTCAGACTATCGACGTTGTAAAAACACGCGCCGAAGCATTTGGCTGGGAAGTGATGGTTGGCCCAGCCTCCGCTGCTGCCGACCACGATGTGTTTGGTGCTCTGTTCCAGTACCCCGGACGTCAGGGCGAAGTTACCGACTTCACGGATGTGATTGCTGCTCTTCACGAAAAGAACGCACTCGCCGCAGTTGCCAGTGATCTGATGGCTCTGGTGAAACTCAAAGCGCCGGGCGAAATGGGCGCAGACATTGTTCTGGGTAATGCGCAGCATTTTGGCGTGCCGATGGGCTTTGGTGGTCCTCACGCGGCCTTCTTCGCAACACGTGACGCGTATAAGCGTTCGATTCCCGGCCGTATCATTGGCGTATCGATCGACGCTCAGGGCAATCAGGCGCTGCGTATGGCGCTGCAGACGCGTGAGCAACATATCCGCCGTGAAAAGGCCAACTCAAACATCTGTACTGCACAGGTACTGCTGGCCAACCTGAGCTCATTTTATGCCGTGTATCACGGTCCTCAGGGACTGAAGACCATTGCTAGCCGCATCCATCGCCTGACGGATATTCTGGCGTTGGGCCTCGCTGACAAAGGCGTTGATGTCGTTAACACCACCTGGTTCGACACACTGACTCTCCGTGTGTCTGACCGCAGTGCACTACTGCAACGCGCCGAGCAAGCGGGCATCAACCTGCGTAACGATGCTGAACTCGGACTGGGTAATGACACGCTCGGCGTCACACTGAGTGAGAAAACAACCGCAGGCGACATCATCGAATTATTCGATGTCATTCTTGGTGAAGGTCATGGTCTCGATGTTTATGATTTGGATGCGCGCATTGTCGACGCCGACGCGCCAAGCATTCCTGAGTCAGTACAACGTCACTCACCATTCCTTGAGCACCCGACGTTCAATCGCTACCACACAGAGCATGAAATGCTGCGCTATATGAAGCGCCTCGAGAGCAAAGACCTGGCAATGAATCACTCGATGATCACGCTGGGCTCATGCACCATGAAGTTGAACGCTACGACGGAGATGATTCCGGTCACCTGGCCAGAATTCTCGAACATTCACCCATTCGCACCCAAGTCGCAAACACCGGGTTATGAGCAACTGGTCGCAGAGCTGGACGGCTACCTGCGTGATATCACAGGCTTCGACGCCATCTGCATGCAGCCAAACTCCGGCGCTCAGGGCGAGTACGCTGGCCTGCTGGCGATTAAGAAGTATCACGAAAGCCGCGGTGAAGGTCACCGTAACGTTTGTCTTATCCCGCGCTCGGCCCACGGTACGAATCCAGCTTCTGCACAGATGGCGTCCATGCGTGTTGTTGTCACCGAGTGCGATGAGCAGGGCAACGTCGATTTTGATGATCTCAAACAGAAAGCAGAAGAGCTGTCTGATCAGCTGTCCTGCCTGATGCTGACTTACCCGTCGACGCACGGTGTCTACGAAAAAGGCGTAAAAGATATCTGTGCTCTGATCCACCAGCACGGTGGTCAGGTTTACATGGATGGCGCGAACCTGAACGCACAGGTTGGCGTGACTCAGCCCGGCTTCATTGGTGCCGATGTGTCACACATGAACCTTCATAAAACCTTCGCTATCCCACACGGTGGCGGTGGTCCGGGTATGGGCCCAATCGGTGTAGCGGCACACCTTGCACCCTTTGTCGCAAACCATACTGTTCGCCCGATTGAGGATGCATCAAAAGGGAATGGTGCAGTGTCGTCAGCGCCATATGGCTCTGCAAGTATCCTCACCATCAGCTGGATGTACATCACTCTGATGGGTAGCGAGGGTTTGCGTACTGCAACCCAGAATGCGCTTTTGAAAGCCAACTATCTGGCCAAGCGTTTGTCCGGACACTACCCAATTCTGTATTCAGGCCTGAATGCGCGCGTCGCGCACGAGTGCATCGTCGATCTGCGTCCGATCAAAGCCGAAACCGGCGTGACGGAAGTAGACATCGCGAAGCGCTTAATGGACTACGGCTTCCACGCACCGACTATGTCGTTCCCTGTGGCTGGCACCTTTATGATCGAACCAACAGAGTCCGAAAGTAAGGCCGAGATTGATCGTTTCGCAGACGCCATGATTGCGATCAAAGGTGAAATCGAAGCCATTCAGCGCGGTGAACTGGATGCTGAAAGCAACCCGCTCAAGCATGCACCTCACACGGCACTGGTCGTCACAGGTGAATGGGACCGCCCATACACTCGTGCGCAGGCAGCGTATCCGACACAGGATCTGGGCGCGCACAAGTTCTGGCCAACCGTGGGTCGCATTGATGACGTCTACGGCGACCGTAACCTGATCTGCTCTTGTCCAGCGATCGAGAACTACGAAGACTAAGTCTTCCTCGACTCGGAAACGAAAAAGCCCGCAGAATGCGGGCTTTTTCGTTTGTGCATAACGCGCTTCAACTGTCTTTCAATCGAAACTTATCCTGATTATCAACCGCCATCGACAGATGGCGGCGGCGCATCGTAAAAGGATGCTGAGAATGGCTTTGCAGCCACTCACCGAGCTTGCGGCTATCAATAGGTCGCGAGAAGAAGAATCCCTGAATCTCCTCCCCACCCAGCTCAAGGACTTTATCGAGATCGTTGCGGCTTTCTACGCCTTCAACAATAACGGATAACTTCAGACCGTGTGCCAGAGAGACAATACTGGAAAACAAACCCTCGCCGCCGTTTCTCAAACCAGCGACAAAGGACTGATCGATTTTAAGCGTATCGAGCGGGAAGTCGCGCAGGTAGCTGATTGAAGAGTAACCGGTTCCAAAGTCGTCGATGGATATCTTCACACCCATATCACGCAGCGCCCCCAATACCTGACGAATGTGCATCACGTCACCAGCAAACACAGACTCGGTCAACTCAAGCTCAAGGCGCGACGCTGGCATTCCCACGCTCGCAAGAATGGTGGCAACGTCATCAATAAAATCCTGCTGGCGCAACTGCATAACCGAGATATTTACGGCAACCCGCAGGTCACTGTCCGGTGTTTCACGCATCAGGGTTTCACACGCCTTACGCAAGATGTTGCGCCCCATCGCGGGCATCAGGCCAGATTCTTCAGCTAGCGGGATAAAGGTTCCCGGACTGATCTCAACATCTCTGACCGTATCACGCCAGCGAGCCAACGCCTCGAAGCCGGTCAACTCGCCGCTCTCGACCGAAACAAAAGGCTGCATCGCTATGTTGATCTGATCATGCTCAATCGCGTGGCCCAGTGCCTGCACTAACTGCAGTCGCTCTACCGCTTCATAGCCCCACTGCTCGTTATAAACGGACACACCAGTTTTATAAGACTTAGCCCGATAGACAGCGATATCGGCGTGTTCAAGTAGCTGTTCAGCCGTTTTACCGTGTTCAGGACAGAGAGCCACACCAACGCTCGCACCAAGCGATACAGGGCCGCTCTCGAGCTCGATAGGACGTTTCAGATCGTTCACCAGCTCAATTGCAAATGCTTCCGCATCACGAGCTGACACTTCTCTTCGCTCGAGAATCACAAACTCATCGCCACCCCAGCGGGCACAGATCACCTCGTCAGAGCAGGTCTCGGACAGCCGATCTGCAATCGCCTTCAGGACCTCATCACCGGCAAGGTGGCCCAAGCCATCGTTAATTTCCTTAAAGCGGTCGAGATCGAGCAGGTAAACCGCAAAGCCACCGCTCTCTTCTTCCTGCTCCTGCAGCGCATCACTCACCATACGGGAAAAATAATAGCGGTTGCCCAACCCAGTGAGCATATCGTGGGTAGCCTGATAATTGAGCTCTTGCGTACGCTCTTCAATTTGGTGCTCGAGGTTAGAGTTCACTTCGGTCAGTCGTTCTCGCGCATCCGTCAGCTCGCCGTTGAGCGCCTTCATTTCTTTTGCTCTGAATTCAGTCAGTTTCTGCAGTAGCTTGCCTCTTTGCGACTGCACGGCCGAGCGATGAATATTCTCAACGATGATCAGCATACTGATGGATGCCAGCATCCCCAGCGATACCATGGACCAGACTTCTTCCTTCGAGAACAGAATCAATACGGGTGGCACCAGACACATGGCGCTGTTGAGATAAAGAAGCAGTCGGTCACTAGTAATCCCAACGGTACTGATCACGGCAACCACGATGAACATGCCGCTGACCACACCCAGACTAAAGCCCGTCATAATGTCGTGGAACAGCACCAACAGCGCGTACCAGGACAATTGGTTAATGACGATTCCAAGACCAAACAGAATGCGCCAGTCGCGCAACCTCAAGCGCTTGGGGTTGTCGACATGAGCGATAAACCCAGCCGTTCTCAGAGTCTGTACGGACAGATACGCCAGCAGCCAGCTCCACAGCATGCCCTCTGACTGTTCAGCACCGAGTGTCACCACCAGAAAGAAAGCAGCCACGGCCTGCATCATGACAGCAGGCGTCGAATTCGAATGAATGGAATACACCAGGCGTCGTTTGAAGCCCTCTTCGGACATATCCGGCTCACCCGCCACGACACGCGCCTTACGCGCACGGAACGCGGACATATCCTTGCGGTATAGCCAGGTGTAAGTACCAAACTCCATGAATAACAAAGCAATACCGCACAGCCCGAACGCAATCACGGACTCATCCCCCAACATCGTCAGCTGCACGGATAAGGGCAACAGGTTGAAGGCCATCAGAGCCATCCCCTGTCGCGGGAACAACGAGAAGGGCAAGCAATGGGCGTAAACAACCACGATGAAAATCGATACGGCTATCAGGCGGGTTTGAGAATCGAGCGTTGGCAGAATATCTATCGCCACCAGATTCCAGGCCGATATGATGGCCACAATCATATAGGTCAGATGGCGACGATCCTGTTCTGGCTGGCGATCTTCAGGTTTCTTCTGGATATAGCGGTAGGCGTAGACCGCCGGCACGAGATAAAACAGCAGCATGGCACTGGTGAGTTCCCAGTACGGCCAGCCCGTCCGCGCAGTTACCATCGATAGCGCAGCAGAGCTGAACAATAAGCCAACAAGCGCAGCGCCGCAGCTGCGTTTCATTAGTGCGAGTGTTCTCTCTTCGATAAATTCGGAGCTTCCAGAGAGACTACTCGGATAGAAGTTTGGCGTTGCCATGATCTGTGACCTGCATGAACGGGCTTATTATTTTTTTGCTCACTATCAACAGTCGCTGGAACGCGGTCTGTCGATGTCGTGTTGCCATATTGTCGGTAAAAGATACTCCATCCACTGTGATCTGCTTAACACTTGTTCGTTTTTTTAATTCATCTTTACGTTCAGCACGCGCGAATACTGTCCAACCTGTCACCCATTGAAGAATTAATCGCAAATACGACTACAATAGACTTGCATGTGCAAACAATTCGTATTTATAATCTGCACCCTACTATCATCTAGTGAGACAAAGACAATGTACGTATGTATCTGCAAGGGAGTGACTGACCGTGACATCATCGCCGCTGCCGAACAAGGTGCGACACGCATGAGTCAGTTGAAAGAATGCACCGGTCTTGCTAGCCAATGTGGCAAATGTGCGGGGGATGCTAAAGCCATCTTCAAAGAAGCAAAGCAGACTGCAGCCCAGATGAGTAATCTTTTCTCCGCAGCATGATTGAATGCTATCGATTTGCACTTTTACACCCAGTAATACCTTAACAATTCTCATTTTTGCCGTTTCTCAGCGCTGGAAACGGAATCGTTTTCAGTCCCCCACTTTTTTTACCTGAATTCGCTGAAAGCCTTTGACGGCGGCCTTTCGGACTCTTCACAATGAAGGGTAAATCACCGATAAGAGAGTCCGACGATGAAAGGCGACGCAAAAGTAATCGAACACCTGAACGCTGTTCTGGCGAATGAACTGGTCGCAATCAACCAATACTTTTTGCATGCACGCATGTACAAAGATTGGGGCCTGAAGAAAATTGCCGACCATGAGTACCACGAGTCTATTGACGAAATGAAGCACGCTGATGTGCTTATCGAGCGTATTCTCTTTCTAGAAGGCCTGCCTAACCTACAGGATCTCGGGCGTCTGATGATTGGCGAGAACACCAAAGAGATGATCGAGTGCGATCTGCGACTTGAGCTGCGCGCCGTGCCAGACCTGAAAGATGCGATTGCCTACTGTGAAGAAGTCAAAGACTACGTCACCCGCGATATGCTCAACAAAATTCTGGAATCGGAAGAAGAGCACATCGACTGGCTGGAAACCCAGCTGGGCCTGATCGAGAAGATGGGCATAGAGCGCTACCAGCAAGCTCAGCTCGAAGAAGACGAGCACTGATCACCCAACTGTCGGTCCTTCGGATCAAAGCATCAGCACTGAAAAAGCCCCACCAGATCGCATCTGATGGGGCTTTTTAGTTTCACGACCGGATGATCAATACAAAGACAGCCAATCTGCCTTGAGCATCCCCTCGCGGATACGTTGTGGATGGTTACCCACATCGATACGCTTAATTTCTTCACGGGTCGCGTAATTAATCACCGAAACCTGGTCGGTTTCACTCCACGAGATCAGGCAGTTCTCGCCACTGCGATCCGACACAGCCCAATAGGCTTTTTTACCGAGTCCCTCAAGCAAGGTGTACTCAAAGGTTTCGCGGTCAACGATGGCAGCGTAGTCATCCATAGTGCCTGCAACACAAAGAGCCGAATCGTCCGCGCTCATCGCCAGACCGTGGTGCGCCGAGTCATTCACGTAATAAACCTTAGGCAGGTAAGGTACATGGTTCGGCAGTTCAGCCAGACGTGTGATGGTTTCAGTTTCCATATCGAACTCAACAAGACCATGCAGGAAGGACAACTGGAAGTAGAAGTAGCGGTAGTCGCTGGTGTGTGCCATCGGACGAATCGACGGGCTCAGATCACCCAGTCCTGCTTCTTCGAGCTTGGCTTTGATGTCGATGTCCTTAACGATCTCTTCGGCTTCCGTGTCATAGACAATGAACTTACGCTCACCACGCGTCGTGTCTCGCAGCACCTTACCGTCGAAAGGCATAAACACGAAACCAATACTGGAGTGATAGATGTACTTGCCGTCGTCAGAGTACAGATTCTCATGCGGTGAATTACCCGTAGGGAAGCGACCCTCTTCTTCACCTGTGTAGACATTCAACAGATGAACGACACTACCCGTTGAGGCAGATACCGCAACCTGAGTGCCATCTGGCGATAAGGCCATGTGATCTGAACGGACACCGTCAACTTCAAATCGCCATACGACTTCGCCATTATCCAGGTCCAGTGCCACGACATCAGCAAAGCTAGGACGGGAAACGATCAGGAGCTCACCGTCATTGGTACTGTACATGTCATCAACGTACTGATCATTACCTTCACCGATCAGCTGACGAATGCCAAGGAACACGGTATAGCGCCAGAAATCAGCCTTAATCTCTTCCATGCGCTCTTCGTAATCAGGAATACCGTTTACGCGGCCCAGGATTTCGTAGTTGTCACCGTCGATAACGTCGATGGTACCGTCCCAATTGTTACCAACGAAGATGGCGGGTCTCAAACCGTCGGAGTAATCCGGCGATTCCTCAACGACCTCTTCCTCCTCAACGGGAGTGTCAGGAAACAACCAATCGAACCAGCCAGCTGACGCTGGCGCAGAAAATACAGCGGCGGCAGAAGCAAACGCGACCGCCATACCTGTTTTACGGAAATTCATAGTAACCCCGGGGTTTTATTATCTTTATTTTTTATGAGGCGAATACGCCATTCCCCATGCTAAAACCTTGCTGTAAACCAACTCAATAGCGTGGCCAGATATACCATATGAATGCCGTTTTCTGGCCTGAATAGTCATTCGATGGAGTGATGACATTCTGCACACAAGTGGAACACACGCCCTATTAGGAAGCATAAACATTCTTTTAAACCTGGCCTGTGCCTCCAATGAACCCGTCACTACAACCGGAATTTATTTCGAGCCCGATACTCTTGCCGTCTCTGCACAATTTTTTAACCGGTGAAAGAAAAGCAGCAACCTCATGAAAAGTTTCGTCTTTTTTCTTATCTGCCAGAGATCTCAGAATCCATCGCCCCCTAAAGATCCGCCGATCTGGCCTGTCCGTTGCAGCACCATGAGGTAACGTGCGGG
Source organism: Thalassolituus sp. (assembly GCA_006212115.1). Lineage (GTDB taxonomy): Bacteria > Pseudomonadota > Gammaproteobacteria > Pseudomonadales > Oceanobacteraceae > Thalassolituus. The sequence continues at coordinate 37,034 of PDUK01000002.1, forward strand.
AAGGAGACTCTATGTCTGACATCTGGCAAGACACCATCGAATTCGGTAAAGAAGTTCGTCATCGACTTCACATGAGCCCGGAACTCAGCTGGGGAGAGCACAACACAGCCGAGACAATCCGAACGCTCCTGTCGGAACTAGGAATACGATGGAAATCCTGCACCCCAACAGGCACTGTCGCCATCATCAACGAGAATGGCTCTACGCCAGCCATCGCCTTACGGGCCGATATTGATGCCCTCCCCATTCACGAAGCCACATCACTGGAGTGGGAATCGACCACCCCCGGTCACATGCACGCCTGCGGCCACGACGGACATACAGCCACTCTGCTCGCCGTTGCGAAATGGTTAAAATCACATGAGGATCAACTGAAACGGCAGGTTATTCTGTTGTTCCAACCCGCAGAAGAAGGGGGTCACGGTGCCAGAGAAATGATCAAAGCCGGTGCCCTTGAAGGAGTCAGCGAGATATACGGCTGGCACAACTGGCCTGCCCTCCCTTACGGCACTATGGCGTGTCCCGATGATCTGGTGATGTGCGGCAATGGGACGTTCGACATTCAACTGAATGGTAAAGGCGGCCACGCCAGTCAACCCGAAGCCTGCGATGACCTGGTACTCGCGGGCTCCGCAATCGTTGTCGCTCTGCAACAGATCGTAAGCCGACAATTGCCGCCACAAACAAACGCCGTTATCAGTGTCACTGAATTTCACACTGGAAATGCGCCCACCGTCATGCCCGATGAAGCACGACTTTCCGGGAGCATCAGAGTACCGGATGAAGACACCCGATCCCGCATTAATAAGGCAATATCCAACACAGTACAGCATACAGCTGCGGTGTATGGCATCGAATGTGAGGTAACACACCATCCGCGCTATCAGGCAACCATCAACCACCCTGAACAAGCCAGAACAGCACGGGAAGCATGGACTGAGCAGCGTGGTCCTGAAGGGCTGCAACATGGGAACCCGATGCCCGTTATGGCATCCGAAGACTTCAGTTATTACCTCAGATATATCCCCGGTGCATTCGCACTGATAGGAGGTGATGATGGTCAACGCTACCCTCACCCCTGCCATAGCCCTAAATACGATTTTAATGACAGGCTGATAGAGGATGTCTGTCGCTGGTTCTGCAGACTAACCGGAATGCGCACCCCACCCTGAAATTTTCTTCTGATATGAATATTTTTAATTAATCAGAGGAAATATCTATGACTATTTTCGAACAACGCGAATCCAATATTCGCGCGTACAGCCGTGTCTATCCGGTAACATTTAAATCTGCAAAAAATGCTCGCCAGACCGATGAAAATGGAAAGGTGTATATCGACTTTTTTGCCGGTGCCGGTGTGCTTAACTTTGGCCACAACAATGCCAATATGATTGCTGCGATGATTGACTATATGCAGAACGATGGCGTGCTTCACAGCCTCGATATGCAGACGAAAGCGAAGGCGGAGTTTATGCAGACCTTTGAGGAGGTCATTCTTAAGCCGCGCAGCATGCCTCATAAAATCCAGTTTATGGGACCAACCGGAACCAACGCAGTAGAGGCAGCCATGAAGCTTGCACGCCGCGCAACGGGTCGACAAGAGATTCTCGCCTTCAGCAAAGGATTTCATGGCATGACACTGGGGGCACTGGCAGCAACCGCGAATGCGTATTTCCGTAATGCAGCGGGAGTGCCGCTGAATCATGTACGTCATGAAGCATTTGGTTGTTCAACTCCGTGTGCTGGCTGTAACCAAGGGTGTGGACTGGAAAATCTTGATCATATCCGAGCACGCTACAAAGACCCCTCTTCCGGGCTGGAGGCACCCGCTGCTATTTTATTGGAAACCATTCAGGCAGAAGGTGGGGTCAACGTTGCCAGCAAGCAATGGCTGCAAGGCATTGCTGCTCTGGCAAAAGAACTTGGCGCACTATTAATCGTCGATGAAATTCAGGTTGGCTGCGGTCGAACTGGCTCGTATTTTAGTTTCGACGATATGGGTATTTCACCTGATATCGTCTGTATGGCAAAAGGCATTGGTGGCGTGGGTACGCCTATGGCGATGAATCTGGTTCACCCGGATATCGATAAGCTCTGGTCGCCGGGAGAACATACCGGAACCTTCCGAGGCCAGAACCTTTCGTTTGTCGCGGGTAAAGTGGCGCTCGACTATTTCCGACAAGACGACCTGATGGAAGACGTTAAGAAAAAACACGATGTCGTTGAACAACACCTGATGCCGTTACTGCACGCGGATAAATCTCTGCAATTGCGTGGCAAAGGATTAATCTTCGGACTCGACATGGGAGACGGCGAACGCGCCGCAGCGGTCGTTTCCGAATGCTTTAACAAAGGACTGATTATCGCAGCCTGCGGAACCGGAGGGCGTGTTCTCAAAATCATTCCGCCATTGACCATTCCTGTCAGTGATCTTATCGAAGGCCTCGATACATTGATCAGCGCCATCAACAGCGTTATGGAGGAAGCAGCATGATTGAACGCGATGATATGACTTTCCCACATTCTGAATACGTACGCCGGATCGAAGAATTGCGCGCCCGTATTGAGGAACGCCACCTGGACGCCGTGGTCATTTCCGATCCGGAAAATATCATGTACCTCACCGACTACCAGACAACGGGTTACAGCTTCTTTCAGGCCTTGGTAGTCCCCTTAGAAAAAGAACCTTTTATGATCACCCGAGCGCTCGAGGAGTCCAATGTTATTGCCCGGACCTGGGTCGATCTGACCCGTCCATACCCGGATACCGGTGATGCCATGCAGATGCTGGTCGATGCGTTGCGTGAATTTGGTCTCGCCAATAAGCGTATCGGCTACGAACGCAACAGCTATTTCTTTCCCGCCTACCATCAGGATGTGATTCATACCTCACTGAAAGACGGCAAACTCATGGACTGTTTCGGTATCGTCGAAGAAGGTCGTGTGTGTAAATCAGCCGTTGAAATTGAATTAATGAAACGTGCGGCTAAAGCGACAGAGGCGGGAATGGCCGCCGGGATCGAGGCCTGTCGCGCAGGCGTCAGTGAAAATGAAATTGGCGCAGCAATCAGCGCAGGTATGTTTGCGGCTGGCGGAGAGGTCCCCGCGGTGATGCCGTACGTGACTTCCGGACCTCGTACCATGATTGGTCATGCCACCTGGGAAGGTCGCATCGTACAGCCGAATGAACACGTATTTCTTGAGGTGGGTGGCTGCTACCGTCGCTATCACACCGCGATGATGCGTACGGTCATGTTAGGAGAGCTGACGGATTCCATGTATCAGGCACAAGAGACCATGAAACGTGCGTTAGATGCCGTACACACTATGGTTCAGCCAGGCATGACGGTATCGGATGTCGATAATCTGGTACGTAATATTATTTCTGACAACTCGGTCGGTGCCCGCCTTATAACCCGCTCAGGCTATTCCATTGGGATCGCCTTCCCACCAAGTTGGGACGAGGGTTATATCGTCAGCCTGAAACAGGGTGAAGGAACCGTATTAAAAGAAGGCATGACCTTCCATCTTATTCCATGGATGTGGGGCATTGACGGCGATAAAACCTGTGGTATTTCCGACACGATTTACGTCACGGACGAAGGCTGTAAATCCTTCTTCAACATGGAGCGGGATTTCACCGTCAAACCCGATCAAGGAGTGACAAAAAGTGATGACAGCGCTGCTTGTATCGACCTAGATAGCGCACGCAGTAAAAGCACAGCCAGCCAAACGTCGCCGGACACCGCCAAGGTATCCGGTAAAAAACAAAAAGCTGGCACAAGCGCCTGAGGAGATCACTATGCTGTCACCTATAAACCCAACAACGGGAGTACCCCTTCCAGAGGCCTATTCGCTGACCGACTCTGAAGCAGAAAGCATTATTAATAAAGCCAACATGGCGTTTCCAGCGTGGAAAGCGCTGGCTATTTCTCAACGTGCAATATTGCTGAAAAAGGTCGCTCAAGGCTTACGACTTCAACAAAGTCGTTTAGCCGAATTGATGGCTGAAGAAATGGGAAAACCTCTTCGCGAAGGACTGGCAGAAGTTGAGAAGTCCGCTTTTTGTGCAGAATACTACGCCGACCAGGCTGAAACTTTTTTATCATCCGAAGCACTCCCATCGGATGCCCGGGAAAGCTATGTCTGCCACCAGCCACTGGGCACCGTGCTTGGTATCCTCCCCTGGAACGCACCTGTGTGGCTTGCGCTGCGATTCCTGGCACCGGCACTGATGGCAGGCAATACCTGCGTAATGAAACCCGACCCGAATGTGCCAGCCACGGGCGCATTACTGACGGAAATATTTCAGTCGATACTGCCTGCTGGAGTCATGGAAAACCTGCCCATCACCACAGATATGGTAGGGGCCGCAATTGATCATGCTGCGATTAAAGCGGTGTCTTTCACGGGCTCCAGCGCGGCAGGTCAACAGGTCGCTGCGCGAGCAGCGGCCGGTCTTAAACCTGCAGTACTGGAGTTAGGAGGCTCTGACCCTTGCATCGTTCTTGCCGATGCGGATATTGAAAAAGCCTGCGATGTCATCACACTCTCGCGCATAATCAACGCCGGGCAGTCCTGTATTGCGGCGAAGCGGATTATCATAGAAGAACGTATCTACGATACCGTCGTAGCCGCATTAAAAGCACGTTTCGATGCCCTGACGCTAGGTAATCCTTCAGAGTTGAATGAGGCCATTGGGCCGCTTGCCCGTGAAGATTTACGCAAGCAACTTCATGGGCAGGTTATGCGCTCAGTTGAAATGGGAGCTACCTGTATTACGGGTGGGGAAATTCCGTCAACCGACGGATTTTATTATCCCCCCACTTTACTGGGTGATGTTTCACCGGACATGGCTGTATTCTCGGAAGAGACATTTGGTCCGGTATTGGCACTCTGCAAAGCCACCGACTTTGATCATGCCTTGGCACTGGCAAACCAAACCGAATACGGTCTGGGCTCCAGTATCTGGACAACTAATGAGGTGTTTTCCAAACGCGCGGCATTAGAGTTGAACGCTGGGCAGGTAGCCATTAATGGCATTGTCAAAACCGACCCACGCCTTCCTAGTGGAGGCATAGGAAAATCCGGTTACGGGCGCGAGCTAGGCCCACATGGTATTCGCGAATTCGTGAATATCAAACAGGTCTGGGCTGCCTGAGCAGATCTCCATCCAAACAAAAACCGGGCACTGCCCGGTCGTTTGAAGATCGGAAAGGTTACTGACCGGTGATTGCTCGGGATCGAAGGCTCGGAATTGAAAGCTCGGGGCGTGCGCAGCATGGATGCTGCGCCCGAGCCTACAAGGATGTATTCACGGCGTCCCCGGGATTCAATACCGAGCCTCGCCCGGTAAACTCTCTATCAATATGCGCTCAAGCTACAGACGTCAGCCCTGCACGATCGCCTTTGCCATTTTTACGGGCGCTAGCGGCTACTTCGGATAAAAATTCTTTTCCCCAGTAGTCAATATCATAATAACTGACCACATCGTACGCCTCGGCCATACGTGCAGCCGCATCATCAGGGTGGATAGAAAGAGCAAAATAACATGTCTCCGCCATTTCCGCGGGATCGTGTGGGTTACACAGTACCGCGCCTTTCACTTCGGCGGCTGCGCCGGCAAATTCCGACAGAACAAGTACCCCTTTACCCGAGGTTTGCCCCTGAGTCGCAACGTATTCTTTAGCGACCAGATTCAGACCATCGCGCAATGGTGTAATCCACATTACATCCGCCATAGCGTAGTAGGCGACCAGTTCATCAAACGGCACCGCGCGGAAGAAGAATTGCACCGGCGTCCAGCCAACCTGTGCGTATTTACCATTGATTCGCCCTACCGCCTGCTCGATTTCGCTTTGTAGCTCATCGTACACCGTCATCTCTTTTGCAGCCGGAACGCAGACAGTCACCAGAGTCACTTTCCCGTGAAGCTCAGGATGTTCTTCTAGTAACCGTTCAAATGCGTCCAGTTTGGCGGGGATCCCTTTGGTGTAGTCCAAGCGCTCTACTGACAGAACCAGTTTCACACCCTGAAGTTCATCACGTAACTCTTCCATACGCTGCTGAATATCTGGCTTGTCAAGTGCCGTCTCAACGCGATTAAGATCAAGTCCCACAGGATGAGCACCCAACGAAATAATTCGGTCGTTGACTTTAATTTGAGTCGTCATTTCATCAAGACCGACAGCACAGCCATACGTCAGGAAGCGCGGCGCACACCCCGTACGCTCGACCACGTCAAATGGCATAACGCCTTTGGCAACATCGATAAAGTTTTCTGACTGGCGTGGAATATGGAAGCCAATGTAGTCGCATTGTAGCAAGCTACCGACGATTTCTTTTCTCCATGGCAGGACATTAAAGACGTCTGCTGATGGGAAATAGGTGTGATGAAAGAATGCTATATTCACATCCGGGCGCAGCTCGCGAAGATAAGCAGGCACCATCCACAAGTTGTAATCATGCAGCCATACCGTCGCACCTTCCGCTGCCTCGCAGGCCGCCTGTTCTGCAAACTTTCGGTTTACCTCACAGAACACATTCCAGTGATCTTCTTCGAAGCTCGCTCTTTCCCAAAAGGTATGCAAAGTTGGCCAGAAGGCTTCTTTCGAGAAGCGTTTGTAAAAGATATCCACTTCCTCTTTCGATAAGCCCACACGAGCGGCGATCAGGTTGGGATATTTTTCTTTATCAACATCGGTATGTGTTTCGAATTTTTTCAAACTCTCATCTTTGATTGACCACGCGACCCAAGCGCCTTTTTTACCGTCTTTAAAGAAGCTCGCTAAAGTCGGAATAATGCCGTTTGGAGAACGATGTGGGCGGCGTTTCATCTCGCCGTCTTCGATGTATTCTTCATACGGCAAACGATGATAGACAATCACCAGGTCGGAGCTACCGGGTGTCAGTTCATCCCGGCTTTCTGCATCAATACCTTCTGTACCCAAAAAGCCAAAGTGACTGAATGCTTCGAGAATACCGCCTGCTCCGGGTGCGGAAGCATGATAAACACGCGCCCTCCCTTCTGTTGCTGAAAGGAGTCCTTTTTCGGATTCTCCGACACACACGCCAATGAAATCATGCTCATACATAGAAAGGTCATTCAATGTATCGCCCGCCACCATGACATCAGATTTATCAATGTTCAGGTGTTCTATAAGAGCTGTGAGCGTCGAGCCTTTATTGACATTACGCGGCAGAAAGTCGAGATATAAATCAGCAGAATACAGAACGTCACAGTTCAGCGATTCACCGATTTTTTCAATTTCTTCGCGATGCTTTTCCATCACATCCGGCGCGACAAAATACGAACAGCGACGCTCTTGTGGTACATCCTGACGCACAAGACCTTCGATGTGTTCTACCGCGGCATGAATCGTGTACTCACCCGGCCATTTATCATCAATACGGGACTGAACCTCGACCACCGCCTGTAAGTTCTCGCCATCCACAACCGTACAGCCGACATCACTGATAATGTAGTCCGGCTGGGGGATGGTCGGGTCTGCTAATAAAGGCATGACGGACTCAAGTCCGCGCCCGGTGACAAAAATGAGATCAATATCAGGATGGGCAGCGATCAGCTGATAGAGCTGCTGGCGCTGTTCAGAAGAACCACCAAGAAATGTACCGTCGAGGTCTGTTGCAAGTAACATAATTTTCTCCGCTGTCCGCACGCTGACATTTCAACTGAAATACATTTTGTGTTGACTGCAGCGCGGGTTAATTAACAACCAGTGTGCGACCGCAATTATGGAGATACTACGATGTACCGCCGGGTCAGGGCGGCTGGTATCATCGAGCGATTGTAGAAGTACAATCAGAGGCAGCGATGCTTTTCAGCCTGAAGCTGCCTGAGACGGTGTCGTTTCCTGCTCGTCAAAATGCTCACTTTCATCAGGATGCATTTCTAACGCAGTAGGCGTCGTTCTTACCATAGGTACGAATTGGGCAGGATCGCCTGTCGTCTCGTCCTTAGTTCTCTGATGCATTTTCCATACCGCCACCAGAAACAATGTGCCCTGAACTGCGGCAAAGTACACAGGCAGTGCACTTGCGCCGGTCATAGCCATCAGTTGCCCACTCAGGGCAGGACCAATTGCCGCACCAATACCGTGCACTAATAGCAAAGCACTGCCCCCAGCGAGAATGTCGTCGTTGTCCAGATGATCAATCAGGTGTGCGACCGCTACCGGGTAAACCGCAAACGCCAAACCTCCGTAGAGTGCGATAGAGGCATACAACAATTCGACGCTGGCGAATGATGCTGGAACAATCAGCAGCGCCGAAATCGCCGCAAATGCAACGATACCGGCGAGTACCCGACGTCGGTCAAACCGGTCGGACAAGCGTCCGATAGGATACTGCAGCAATGCCCCGCCTATGATGCCCGCCGTTACGAAGGTCGCAATCTGACCAGTGGACAATCCGATGCGAGACGCATACAACGCACTCATCCCCCAGAAGGCCCCCATGGCAAGACCGGATAGCAGAGCGGCGCTGATTGCCACAGGCGCTATGCGCCATAAAAAACGTACCCCAAGGCGCTTCACCTGCTGCACCTCAGGCGGCCCGAAACGAGTCCCTGCCACCGGCACCAGAGACAGCGTGACCAGCATCGACGCTAATGCAAATAGTAGGTAACTGGACGCTGGCGCTAACGAAATAAACTGTTGTGATAATGCCAGAGCCCCAAGATTCACCACCATGTACACGGCAAATACTTGTCCACGATGTTGAGCGGGCGTGGTGGAATTAAGCCAACTCTCGATGACGGTATAGAGGATCACCAATGCCGTTCCCGTCAGCACGCGCAGTCCCCCCCACGCCCAGGCCGTGGCGAACACATCGTGCAACATTACCGAAACCGAGCCGACCGCAGCACACATTGCGAACGTTCGGATGTGCCCTACCCTGCGAATAAGTGGTAAGGCGAGAAACGTACCCACGAAAAAGCCGACAAAATAACCGGACATAATGAAGCCCATTGCCTGGTCGGTGAAGGCCTCTTCGCTGCCACGCACCGCCAGTAGGGTATTCAATAGCCCGCTGCCGAGTAGTAATAATGTCACGCCCGCCAGCAACGAGAATATCGGACGAATTTGTCTGATCATTTGAAATCTAAACCTTGAACAACGACTGTTTCAGATCAACAAGTGTAGGATATTTCTTCCAGCGTTTCGGTATCGAGATAAGTAAGTACCGAAGTATTGAAGTTCAGATCAACAAATACCTCGCAATAATACTCACCATGTCGCCATGCCATGTGCACACTGCTGTCGTTGCTTGAATGCAGTTCAAAGTGACCGTCAAACGCTGGGTAGTTGGAGCGGAACTCCATTAACGTAAACAGACGCTTAACCACTGGGGAAGACAACGATTCTTTGGCTTCATCCAGACTGTAATAATGTCGGTTAATATCTCGCAGCTCACCGGTTTCAGCCATCAGGTCTTCATCGTTCACTCCTGCCAGCAATCCAACGTAATACACCTGCGGAATACCCGGTGTAAAAAACTGAATCGCGCGAGCAGCAATGTAAGCATCATCATTCTGCATCAAGGCATCGTAAAAGGTGCAGGTGATCTGATAAATCGCCCCAACGCTATGAATGTTAGCTGCAGACTTACGCATAATTGGATCGGCACTGCGCTGCTGTAAGTTATCAATCAAGGCTTTAATTCGTTCGTCAGGCAGGACACCCTCAACATCCGGAATGCATATACCATCGTGAGTATCCAGCACGGTGACCATGTTGCGTGGGCACATACGTAGCCAATGTTTCAGATACACGCTGTTCGCATCCAATAGAGAAAACAGGACCAGCGGAGGCAAGGCGAACCCATACGGGTGCATATCACGGCGACTGATGGCGTATTGATAACTGCTGTGGTCGTGGACCTCAGGCAAGCAACGCGCCCCGTGCTTTTGTGCGACGGAATTCACCCAGTCGAGATTACGGTAAACATCGGGCTCCACCAGAAAACAACTGCTGCCAACCCGTTTGGTGGTATAACCAAATGCATCGAGACGAAATAATTTAACGCCTTTAGATGCGAGAAAGGCAATGTACTCTTCCATCAGCTCGTAGGTCGCATCGGACTCGTAATTCAGATCAATCTGTTGCTCGGTGAACGTACACCAGACGCGCTCTTTTGAACCATCGGCGAAGGTAATCTCGCGAAACGGCTCTTTTTCTTTACGGATATGAATCTTCGCCATGTCGTCGGGGGAGAACTCGCCCATTTTATCGACGCGTACAAACAGATCTGCGTATTTCGACTGGTCTTTATGCTGAAGGAAGTCTTTGAACTCCTCAGACTCGTCAGAGATGTGATTTACAGTCAGGTCAGCGCACACATCGAACTGGGCAGCAATGCGCTCTATATCGGCCCAGTTACCATACGCAGAGTCGACTTCCTTGTGTGTCAGCGGTGAAAATCCGGCGTCGGCGTTCGACGGGTAAAAAGGCAGAATGTGAACGCCACCCACAGCGGTGTCGAGGTACTGCTCCATAAAGCCCGCAAGGTCTTTGAGGTCTTTACCGATCCGGTCGGGATAAGCGATAAGTTGTACTGCGTTTCTCAGTGACATAGTGCCCTCCTCTGTTATTACCCTAACGCAAACCCATGACGATTCACTTTTACGACTGGTATGGGCTCGACGTTCTGGTCATTCTGTGATGGTCGAGGACACAAAAGGTTCATGCTTTTTCCTGAACCAAGCCAGCACCCATGCGGGTATATCGGTTGTGGTATGGGAGGGGGTGAGCTGCGCTATCCAATTGACCTGCAAGGGATTTTCGGGTATTTTCGCGCCCAACGAAAAAGGCAAATGTTATGTAGAGTCAGTTGCGTATGGCACTGGCCAAGATCTGATTGACAGGTCTTCTATCTTCATACAGACGGGCAGTGGCACACATGAACTTCATAGTCTCACTGCTCAGAGGTCTGCATCTGAGGACACCCCTTGACCCCGGACTTCTGCCTGCACTGAAAGAGTTTCTGAATTAAAGGCGATTCCCTAATGACGACAGAAAAGGTCGATGTACTGCTCGTAGGCGGCGGTGCGATGAGTGCAACCCTGGGTACACTTCTGAACAGATTGGACCCATCCCTGAAAATTACACTGGTTGAGCGCCTCGACCATGTCGCTCACGAGAGCACCGACGGCTGGAACAACGCCGGTACCGGCCACGCTGGCTACTGCGAACTGAACTACACGCCGCAAACCGCAGATGGTGACGTAGAGATTGATCGCGCTCTGTCTATCAATGCGAACTTCGAAATTTCTCTCCAGCTCTGGAGTTACCTGGTCCGTCAGGGTGGCTTGCCGGAACCAGAGAACTTTATCAATACGACACCGCATATGAGCTTTGTATGGGGTGAGGACAACGTCGCTTTCCTGCGTCGTCGTCATGAAAAGCTGAGTGCCCACCATCTTTTCAAAGAGATGGAATACTCAGAAGATCCAGCGGTTCTCAATGAGTGGATGCCACTCGTTATGGAAGGCCGTGATCCTGATGAGAAAGTGGCAGCGACCCGCATCCCTCACGGTACCGATGTCGACTTCGGCTCCCTCGCTCGCAACATGGTGAAGAGCCTGCAGGAGAGTGACAACTTCAACCTGCTGCTCAGTCACGAAGTGAATGACTTTGACCATGCCAAAGACGGCAGCTGGCACGTGCGAGTAAAAGATCGTACCTCTGGTAAGTCCAAGACCATCCATGCTGACTTTGTCTTCCTTGGTGCCGGTGGTGGAGCACTGCCTCTGCTGCAGGAGTCCGGAATTGATGAAGCGGATGGCTACGGTGGCTTCCCGGTATCCGGCATGTGGCTGGTGTGCAAAGACCCTGCGATCGTCGCCCGTCACAGCGCGAAAGTGTACGGTAAAGCTGCTATTGGCGCGCCGCCAATGTCGGTTCCTCACCTTGATACACGAATCATCAACGGCGAACCTGCGCTATTGTTTGGCCCATTCGCGGGTTTCACCATGAAGTTCCTGAAGTCTGGTTCAAAGCTCGACCTGCTAAAGTCTGTCAGCGTCAGCAATTTGATGCCAATGGTGGATGTCGGTTTCAACAACATGGACCTGACCAAGTATCTGATCAGCGAAGTACGCCAGTCTCACAAAGAACGTGTCAGCACGCTGCGCGACTACTTCCCGGACTGTAAAGCCGACGATTGGACTCTGGCACGCGCCGGTCAGCGTGTTCAGATCATTAAGAAAGATGGTAGTGGCCGCGGCAAACTGGAATTCGGTACCGAGCTGGTTGCTGCGAAAGATGGCTCGTTGGCGGCGCTGCTTGGTGCCTCTCCCGGTGCCTCTGTTGCTGTACAGGCTATGATTGAAGTTCTGGAGCGCTGCTTCCCTGAGAAAATGGCAGCAGGCTGGGATAAGCGTCTGAAAGAGATGATTCCATCGTACGGTGAATCACTGAAGACAGATGCGGCTCTTCTTGAGAGTATACGTTCAGACGTACTGGACACGCTCAAAATCGGCGAATAACACGTTCGCGGTTAAGCAAAAAAACCAGGTACTGCCTGGTTTTTTTATGCCCGCTATTCCCCGTGTGTAAGCGGCTTTTCTTTCGCCCTATCTGGGTCTGCTCGTCTATCCCTTTCCACCTCAGCCTCTGCCGAGTCCGGAGAAGAATGGGCTTCTTGCTTAATGACACCGCCAAATTGCAGCACCAGGAAGTTAATCACAGAGAGCGTAATCGCAATCTCATAATGGCTGTAGGCAACAGAAACCCCTATGGCACCCGTATTCCAGATACTGGCGGCAGTCGCGGTACCGGATACATTACTGCCTTTTTTAAGGATAGCGCCACCGCCGATAAAGCCAATACCTGTGATCAGACCGTACATCACCTTCGCTTCTGCAGCTGAACCACTGTATACCTGCATAGCAAGAAGCATGTAGCCGCATGATGCAACGGACACCAATGGAAACGTTCTCAGTCCCACTCCTTTGCTGCGCAGTTCGCGATTTACAGCGACAGGAACCGCCAACAGGAACGCAATGCCCAGTCGGATAAAATGATCCAACATCTGAGCCCACTCTATCTCTGTCATTGCACTCTCCCTTTGTGGTCGGCGGAATTCGCCAAGTATGAAACCCATACCACTCAGTTCGAACACAAAGCCTGACCACAGTTCCGCTTTTTCACAAAGCAAAAAAAAACGGCACCTTTGCGGTGCCGTTTTTTATTCTGCAGAAGACGATCAGCCGAAGAAGGAGATCATCACACCCGCCGCAACCGCCGAACCGATTACACCCGCTACGTTCGGGCCCATCGCGTGCATCAGCAGGAAGTTCTGACCGTTGGCTTCCAAACCCACTTTGTTCGACACACGTGCCGCCATCGGTACTGCGGATACACCGGCAGAACCAATCAGTGGGTTGATAGGATCCTTCGACAGCGCGTTCATAATCTTCGCCATCAGGACACCCGCCGCGGTACCAACCATAAAGGCAACCAGACCCAGAACAATAATCGCCAGAGTGCTGCCATTCAGGAAGGCGTCTGAACTCATCTTGTAGCCCACAGACAGACCGAGGAAGATAGTCACAACGTTAATCAGTGCATTCTGAGCGGTATCGCTCAGACGCTCTACTACGCCAGACTCTTTCATCAGGTTACCAAAGCAGAACATACCCAGCAGAGGTGCTGCTGATGGCAGCAGAACCGCAACCAGTACCAGTACCGCAATTGGGAAGACAATCTTCTCGCCCTTAGACACAGTACGCAGCTGGCTCATGGCGATCTGACGCTCAGACTCAGTCGTCAGAGCCTTCATAATTGGTGGCTGAATCAGCGGTACCAAAGCCATGTAGGAATAGGCTGCAACGGCAATCGCACCCAGCAGTTCAGGCGCAAGCTTCGATGCAATAAAGATCGAGGTCGGACCGTCAGCACCACCGATAATACCAATCGCTGCCGCCTGCTGAACGGTGAAGTCCATCAGACCAGCATCAGTCAGCAGAACCGCACCCGCAACTGTACCGAAAATACCAAACTGAGCAGCGGCGCCCAGCAGCAGAGTTTTCGGGTTAGCCAGCAGTGGGCCGAAGTCAGTCATGGCGCCTACACCCATGAAGATCAGCAGCGGTGCAACACCACTGGCAATCGTCATGCTGTAGAAAACGTACAGCATGCCACTGTCGTATCCGAGGGCAGAACCCAGTGCGACGGCTTTCTTGTAAACAAGACCCTGCACTTCGTAGACTTCTTTATAAGCCGCAAAGACTTCTTGCATACTGGCATTGGCTGCCAGACCAAAAAGCTGAGCGAATTCACGGAGAACGTTAGCGTCTCCAGAGCGAATCGCCGCTTCCGCTGCCGACCAGCCCATACCCGCGCTCGGGATATTTACCATCAGCGTACCGACAGCAATAGGCAGGAGAAGCAGTGGTTCAAAGCCTTTTTTGATGGCCAGGTACAACATACCGAAGGCCACCAACATCATGAACGCCTGGCCCGGCTCGATGTGAGCGATACCAGTGTCATTCCATAGTCGGAGTAAACTTTCCATCAGTCAGCCCCCATTAACCCAGCGTGTAGAGGGTATCACCCACTTTCACAGCAGCGCCTTCCGCAGCTGTCACACTGCCAACGGTTCCTGCACGAGGTGCGCGGACTTCTGTTTCCATCTTCATGGCTTCCAGAATGATTACCACGTCGCCTTCGTTCACAGCCTGACCTGGCTGAACCAGAACTTTCCAGACGTTACCTGCCAGTGGCGCAGTAATTGGATCACCACCGCCAGCAGCAACAGGCGCTGCTGCAGCGTTGCCAGAGTCGCCACCGAATGACATAGGCGCACCATTCACTGGAGCCAGTTCAGTCACGTCACCGCCGTCATCAACCTTAACCACGTACTCGTTGCCATCAACGGTGACCGTGAAGGTGTCTTCGTCAGCGCCTTTTGGAGCTGGCTCGAAGGCATCTGGGTTGTTGCGATTTTCGAGGAACTTAGGAGCGATCTGCGGGAACATAGCGTAGGTCAGAGCGTCATCGATCTTGTCAGCAGACAGTGCGATGCCTTTCTCTGAAGCCAGCTTCTCAACGTCAGCAATCACTTTGTCGAGTTCGTTCTCGATCAGGTCTGCAGGACGACAGGTGATGGCTTCTTTACCGTCCAGAACGCGGGCTTGCAGCTCAGCGTTCATGGCAGCAGGTGCCGCACCGTATTCGCCTTTCAGGATGCCCTGAGTCTCTTTAGAGATAGACTTGTAACGCTCGCCAGTCAGAACGTTCAGTACTGCCTGAGTACCTACGATCTGTGAGGTTGGAGTCACCAGCGGGATGTGGCCCAGATCCTCACGAACACGTGGGATCTCTTTCAGAACGTCGTCGAACTTGTCAGACGCGCCCTGCTCACGCAGCTGGTTTTCCATGTTGGTCAGCATGCCGCCTGGTACCTGAGCAACCAGGATACGGCTGTCTGTGCCGCGCAGTGCGCCTTCAAACTTGGAGTACTTCTTACGTACTTCACGGAAGTAAGCAGCGATTTCTTCGATCAGCAGCAGATCCAGACCGGTATCACGATCAGTACCCTTCAGAGCCGCAACGACAGATTCAGTCGCTGTGTGACCGTAAGTCATGGACATTGAAGAGATAGCGGTATCAACACGGTCAATGCCCGCTTCAATCGCTTTCAGGATGGTCATGTCAGACATGCCAGCCGTAGCGTGCGCGTGCAGTTGAACTTCGAGGTCAGTCTGAGACTTCAGACGAGAAACCAGCTCGTAAGCTTCGTATGGAGTCAGGATGCCTGCCATGTCTTTGATGGCGATGGAGTCAGCACCCATGTCTTCGATCTGCTTCGCCAGATCGATCCAGGATTCCAGTGTATGTACCGGGCTGGTTGTATAAGACAGCGTACCCTGCGCGTGTTTGCCCTGCTTCTTAACAGCTTTCAGAGCTGTTTCCAGGTTGCGCGGGTCATTCATTGCGTCAAATACGCGGAAAACGTCTACGCCATTGGTTGCAGCACGCTCTACAAACTTCTCTACCACGTCATCAGCATAGTGACGGTAGCCGAGGAGGTTCTGACCACGCAGCAGCATCTGGTGCTTGGTCTTTGGCATGGCCTTCTTGAATTCACGGATACGATCCCACGGATCTTCACCGAGGAAACGGATACAGGAATCGAATGTCGCACCGCCCCAGGATTCAAGTGACCAGTAACCTACCTGATCAAGTTTTTCAGCGATTGGGAGCATGTCATCAATACGCATGCGAGTAGCCAGAATAGACTGGTGTGCGTCACGCAGGACGACGTCGGTGATACCTAATGGTTTTTTGGAATCGGTCATGGGTTATGGCCTTTTCTTCCGTAGACGTTTTTAATTAACGTTAGTTCTTCTTATATCGCACCTTACTTTTGGCGGGCACGATGCTCTTTTACTGCCGCAGATAATACCTTTAACAACTGCGGATCCACCCCTGTGGTCTGTGGCGCTGGGGCTGGTGTAGCCGCTGGCACTTCTACCTCAGGAGCAAGTTTGTTCACAATTCTGGACATGGCACCGGTTACGAACACCAGCATTGTCAAAAAGACAAAGACGACGCCCATACCGAAAATCATCAACTCCACGCCTTGTGATACGACGCTTGGCTCAGCCATGCAACGCTCCTCTGATTGGTCTGTGTGGATCTTTCCGTTTCCATCTGCCGGACGCAATGCGCCCTACCTATGGTTCCGGCAAGCTGCGGTAGAGTACTGAACTTACACAACTAACGCAACGGCCTAAAGCGGCCACTCAAAGCCGCGTCAAACCTGTCCGACATAACGACAAATAGCGCCTGCGCAAGCCTTTCACGTATACTCGTCGCCCAGTCAATTCCTCCTTGTTTACGGCGAAATATGTTTACCGGCGACCTTCCCTTCCAGGCTGTTCATAACTCAGGCGAGATGCCATACATTGCGTTGGCGCCGATGGAAGGCCTTATGGACGGGACATTTCGTGAGTTACTGACAGCGGTAGGCGGAATCGATCACTGCGTCACCGAATTTATACGGGTCACACAGCAGGTCTTCCCAGAGAAGGTGTTCTATCGTCTGTGTCCCGAACTGCATAACGGTGGACGCACACTCGCGGGCACCCCTGTACATGTTCAACTGCTGGGTAGTGATCCAGAGTTCATGGCTGCCAATGCCGCCAAAGCCGCGAGCCTTGGGGCCTCAGCAATCGACATGAATTTTGGGTGTCCTGCGAAAACGGTGAATCGGAGTCAAGGCGGTGCAGTGTTGCTTCAGTACCCGGATCTGCTTCACCGCATCGCCACAGAAGTCCGCAAAGCCGTTCCGGCGCATATTCCTGTCAGCGCCAAAATGCGGCTGGGTTTTAAAGACAAAACGCTGGCACTAGAAAACGCAGCTGCTTTGGCGAACGGCGGCATTCAATGGCTAACCGTCCACGCCAGAACCAAAACAGAGGGATATCGCCCGCCTGCCTACTGGAGCTGGATCGCCGAAATCAAGAAAGTCGTTGATATCCCTGTGCTCGCCAACGGTGAAATCTGGACACCAGAGCAGGCGATTCAATGCCAACAAGAGAGCCATTCAGATTTACTGATGATTGGCCGGGGACTGGTGGCTACGCCTGATCTTGGGCACATCATCAAAGACCCCGACTACCAACCGATGAGTTGGCTACAGCACCTAAGCCTGCTAGAGAAACTATCCGAATCTTTGCAGGACCTCACCGATAAGCAACTCACGGACCGATTAAAGCAGTGGCTGCATTACTTCTCGATGCACTCGCCGATCATCAAGGAAGTCTTCGATCAGGTAAAAAGAGAAAAAGACCGCGCGACATTTTTCGGCGCTCTGGATCGGGCTAAGGTCAGCCTATCTGTGGAACATACTTGATAAATAATTCCTATCAGGTGAATCATTTCATTCAAATATGAGAATCACTCTCATATCGATAGCATTACCTCATCAAATCGACGCCATATGACAGAGGTAACACCCGATGACCAAAACAATCAGCTTTGCCGTAATGCACTTCGCTATCGCCTTCAGCGTCGCTTACCTCCTGAGCGGCAGTTTTGTGATTGGCGGCGCCATCGCGATCGTTGAACCAGCAGTCAACACCGTCGGTTACTACTTCCATGAAAAACTGTGGAATCGCCAAAGCCAGAATCGAGGCCAGAATCAAAACCAGGATGAGATAACCGTCGGCGTAACGGCCTAAAAGAGTGCCTGTTTCGGGCACGCTAAAACACCGCCCAACTCTGAATAACTCATACGGCCCGCAAAACCAGCAGCTATCTGTTATTCAGAAGCGGGCTTTTTCGCTAAGGCGATTCTGCCAGCACCACTACGCGTAAAGGAGCGGGATATCCTTCGGCGGTTTTATTGCTGTCTTCCGGATCAAGAAAATCCGGCAATGAGTTGAAGCGCATCCAGTCGGTGCTACGTTGCTCATCCAAAGAGGTCTGATTCAGATCAACGACGCGGGCGTTGCGTAAACCAGCCCGACGACACCACAACAACAAGGTCTCCACAGAAGGCAAGAACCAAACGTTTCGCATCATGGCGTAGCGATCTTCTGGCATCAGTACCTCGCCCAGCTCACCTTCAATCACGAGAGTTTCGAGCACCAACTGCCCACCCGGACGTAAGGTATCCCGGAGTTCCTGAAGATGATCGATGGGGGATTTACGATGGTAAAGCACCCCCATGGAAAAGGTAGTATCAAAGGCGCGTAAACGTGCGGGCACATCTTCCATACGCAGTGGCAGAAGATCGATATTCAGCTTGCCAAGTGCCCGTTCTGCGTAGCGTTTGTACGCCTGAAACTGCATCAGAAATAAACGTGACGGATCAATACCCACCACTCGTCCAGCACCTTCACCCAGCATGCGCCACATGTGGTAGCCAGAACCACACCCCACATCCAGAATGTTGCGCCCGGTTAACGGAGCAAGATGCGGTGCGACCCGATCCCACTTCCAATCAGAACGCCACTCGGTATCCACGTGGGTATCGAAAAACTGAAACGGCCCTTTGCGCCAGGGCATCAAACCGCGAAGCCCAGCTTCAACGGTCGACGCATCATTCTCTGACAGTCCCGCCTTGGTAAGACGAAGATCATGCGCCGTGAGATCACACTGATCGGGCGTGATCTCAGGCAAAGAATTCAGAGCCGTTAACCAACGCGCCTGATCGCCATGCTCTTTGTCGTGCAAAAATAATTGCAGCTGCTCGGGCAGTACCTGCCCCCAAGGTGCAAACTTCCCGTCTTGTAAAAAGGCGTGCACATCATCAAACCAGGGAAGTAAGGAATCGTCGGTTGTCATAGTTATTTGATCGCGAGATAAGAGACAAAATTAAAGCACTGATACCAACGGATCACGTTAGAAAAACCAGCATCCAGCAAGCGTTGACGATGAACGTCTTCGGTTTCAGGAATCAGAACATTTTCAATGGCACTGCGCTTTTGAGCGATTTCAAGATCGGAATACCCGTTGGCTCGTTTGAAATCATGGTGCAGTGTGTCCTGAATCGACTGTTCATCCTCAGAAAAAGCGATTTTCTCGGACAAAATCAGCGCTCCACCCTGGCAGGTAGCCGCCGCGATATTGGATAACAGAGCCAAACGCTGCTCCGGCGCAATAAACTGCAACACAAAATTCAGTGCCGTGACCGAGGCATTTTCAATCGGATATTCGCAGATATCGGCGCACACCAAATCCACGGCTGGGCCGTCGTCATCCAACGCCAGATAATGACCAGCACGCTCGAGCATGGATTCCGAATTATCAATGCCGATGATCCGACAGCCTTCCGCCGTCAGGGCGTGACGCATCGCTAACGTCACCGCGCCCAGTGAGCAGCCAAGATCGTAAATATTGGTATGAGATTTCGCATAACGCGCGGCGATAATGCCGGACATAGCGACCGTCTCGGCGTAGCCGGGAACAGACCGCTTAATCATGTCCGGGAACACTCGGGCTACGGCGGTGTTGAATTCAAAGTCGGCTACGCGATCATGTGCCTGAGTATAAATATCGTCGCGCTCACTCATGATGGGGTCTCGCTGGAGGCTTTCGGTTCTGACACTGGCTCAGATACAGAGTCGGACAGCAGCTCAAACTCTGCTTGCTGCTCTGATGTAGGTTTTGACGCCCGTGTTTGTGCTTGTGCTTCGTACAGGTCGTGCTCAGAGTTGGCTTCTTCCACCAGCGCCTTGGCCATTTCTTTCTTGGCGCGCACACCAAGTTTGCGGAACTGATCGGCCTGATTAATCAGGTTACCGCGACCGCCCTTGAGTGCTTTCCAGGTGTCATCGTAGGTACCCTGTACGGTATTGATCTGACGCCCCATGGTTTCCATGCGCTCAACCACGATAGCCAGCTTGTCGTAAATTTTACCGGCTTGGTCCGCGAGTTTTTCCGTGCTTTTATTGCGACGTTCAATCGCCCAGATACTGGCGACGGTCCGCAGTGTCGCAAGTAAGGTCGTGGGTGTGACGACCACAATACGACGCTCAAAGGCTTCGTTAAACAAGTTATCGTCGTGTTCAAACGCGACCATAAACGCAGGTTCTACCGGCATAAATAAGAAAACAAAATCCGGTGAATTTAATCCATCCAGCTGCTGATAGGCCTTCTCGCTGAGGCTACGAATATGCTGGCGAATGGCCTCAACATGGCGACGAGCACACTGCTGTCGTTCTGCATCGCTGTCCGCATTTACCATGTCAGTGTAGGCATTCAGTGAGACTTTTGAGTCGACCACAATGTGTTTGTCATCGGGCAAATTAATGATGACATCCGGGCGGAAACGTTTGCCGTCATCGTTATTTAATGACTGCTCACGGATAAATTCTTCGCCTTCGCGCAGACCGGACTTTTCCAGTACCGTCTGCAGGACCATTTCACCCCAGTTACCCTGAGTTTTCTTCTCGCCGCGTAACGCCGTCGTCAATGCGTGCGCTTCGGCGCTCATTTGCTGATTCAGCTTGTGCAGCTCGCCAATCTGAGCCTGCAACGACGCCCGATCTTTGGCATCAGCCACATACACGTCTTCGACTTTCTTTTTCAGTCCATCCAATTGCTCACGGAACGGATTCAGTAAAGTATTGATGCCCTGCTGGCTCTGCTCACTGAACTGTTTGGTTTTCTGATCAAAAATCTTTTGCGATAGGTGTTCAAATTCTTTCAGCAATTGCTCGCGGGATTCCTGAATCACCGCCAGCTTTTCATCGGCGTTACGCTGCTCCTGCTGACGTGCCTCCTGCTCAGTCGCAAGTCGCGCCTGAACCTCATTCAGGTTTTGCTGCAACTGCAATACCTTGTTCTCGGTGTCCGTCAGGCGTTGCGCCAGAGCCTGCTCCTGACGTTGCAACGCTCCCAACTTTTCCTGCTCTCGCGCCAATGCCAACGCAGCGTCTTTCTCTTGAGCACGACTCTGATGTAACTGAGACTTTTCATCTTCAAAGTCCACCAGCAAAGACTCTTTTTCATCTTTTAATCGATTAAGCTGCTCCAGCAACCTGTCCTGCTCCACCGCATTATTTACAACCTGCTGGGAGGCCCTGCGATCTCTGGCCAGCCAGCCAAGAGAAACCGACAGCAGGACAAAAACACCGAAAAATAAAATGAGTGCGTAGGACGGCATCCCGGACAGGACAGAATCAATCATGCAAGCATTACCCTAACAATTGGTTTAATGAATCAATCACCAGATCGGGGGCACTGCCACGGATATCTTCCCCGTGGTTATAGCCATACGTCACGGCAACACTTGCGACACCAGCGGATTTCGCAGCCTGAATATCGGCACGCGAGTCCCCCACCATCAGAGTGTTCTCAACACTGATACCCAGTTCCTTGCACGCATGCAGTACAGGTACCGGCGACGGTTTTCTTTCGGAGAGATCATCTCCGCAAAGCAAAAATTCGAAGTGCGAATCCCACCCCAACGACGTAATCAAGGGCTCAGTAAATTGTCGTGGCTTATTGGTTATCAGGACTTTTTTCCCTGTCGCCTGCAGAAATTCCTGAACGCCGGGAAAAGCTCCTGTAGCCTGATGAAGACAGCGCATATAAGCCGAATCAAAATACTGACGGGCATTGGTCACCTGCGCCTGCATCAATGTTTTTGCAGCGTCCTCGTCACCATCTGCGAGCGCACGTCGCACCAGCATATCGGCGCCATCACCAACCCAGCGCGCCACCCGTTCGGAACCCGCCAGAGACATGCCGAGGATACCCAACATGCTATCTACCGCCTTCGCGAGGTCAGGCACGCTATCAATCAAGGTGCCATCCAGATCGAGCAATAACAGCTCCGGCTGATTATCGCCAGTCAAGGCACAGACGGTGGCATTAAACATAATCAGCTACCGACCTTAGCGATTTCAGCACGCATATTTTCGATGACTGTTTTATAGTCAGGCGCATTAAAAATCGCCGAACCGGCAACAAACATATCCGCACCAGCCGCGTAAATTTCACCAATATTATCGACCTTCACACCACCATCGATCTCCAGGCGGATGTCGTAACCGGACTCGTCGATCTTCTTACGTGCCTCACGCAGTTTATCCAGGGTCGCAGGAATAAAAGACTGCCCACCAAAACCGGGGTTTACTGACATCAACAGCACAACATCGAGTTTATCCATCACATAATCCATGTAATGCAACGGCGTTGCAGGGTTGAAAACCAATCCGGCTTTGCATCCCGCCGCTTTGATCAGTTGCAGGCTGCGGTCAATGTGATCCGAAGCTTCAGGGTGAAAGGTAATGTAGGTCGCTCCCGCCTCGGCGAAGTCACCAATCATCCGATCCACCGGACTGACCATCAGGTGCACGTCGATCGGCGCAGTGACGCCGTGATTACGCAACGCCTTACAAACCATAGGGCCGATAGTGAGGTTGGGGACGTAATGGTTGTCCATGACATCAAAATGCACAACGTCAGCTCCCGCTGCGAGTACGTTGTCCACTTCTTCACCCAGACGGGCAAAGTCGGCTGACAGGATCGAGGGTGCGATTAAGCATTCCTTCATTGTTTGGTTTCCACGGCTGTAAATTCAGCCGCTATTGTACGTGCTCCCCTGCGCCTGTGCCACGCATCATCCGGAATGCTTTTTGCTGTAGATTTGTACCGTTAACAATACGTGATTTTTCTGACGCTATGACATCCTTGCCCTCTGTCCTGTTCGTCCTATCGCTGATAAGTATGTTCCCCTTCACATACGTGCATGCCGAGGACGATACATCAGCCCCCGGCAGCACCGAAACCTCGGATGATGCAGAGCAAGCTCCGGCTCCCGTGAGTCCCATGCGCGCAACGCCCTATCCTGCTTCCGAGCGCCATCAGAGCCTGATAGAGCACATGACTCTGTTTCAAAGGGCAGAGGAAGTCATCACTCTCATCGCCGACGGCAACGGTGCGGCTGATTCGTTTTACGGCTTATTCCTGCGGGAGCGCAGTGGTAATCCGCAAGGAGGCGCTCTGATACTACACGACCTCGGTCAGCATGCTCACTGGCCAGAACTGGTAGCCCCCTTGAGAGAAGGATTAATCGAGTCGGGCTGGACCACACTGGCCATAGAACTCCCCAGCCCACCGGTGGATCGTCTGCCCGTCAGGCAGCCACAACAAGAAGTACCGTCAAGCGCAGAGACCGAAGAAAACGATCAGGCTGACACTCCGCAAAGCCCATCAGAAGAATCGCAAGAAGAACCATCAAACGCCACTCTGGACGATCGGGAAGAACAGGAAACCAATGAGGTAGCAGGCACGACGGAAGAAACCACAGGTCCGTCGGTGGAAGAACAACGTCAAATGTACACCGGCAGCATGACAGCACGTATCAACTCGGGCCTCAGTTATCTGGCAAGCCGCGGGCAACTTAACAATGTCATTATCGCTCATGGTGACGCTGCCGTGTGGGCTGCTGGTATTGTGCAAGCGCGCCAACGCGAGACAGAGAATGCCAATGGCATGGTGCTGATCATGGTAGATGCACGCGAGCACCCTCTCAGCCCGCTGAGGTTAAATCAGATACTCGACACACTTGAAATCCCTGTGCTGGATATTCTTACCACCGACGCACGCTCTACCGAATGGCAGGACCAACAACGGCTGGGCGCAATGAAGCGTAAACATCGCTCTGGGTATCAACAAATACGCCTGTCGAGTGCATCAGCTGATAGCGTCACTGTGCTTCGCCGGATTCGCGGCTGGCTGAAAACCAACGCTGCTGGAACCGAACTGCCCTGACATTCGCCAAATCTCTTCTAAACTCTGTGCAACGATGAAAACTTTTGGAGAGCAACCGTGGCCGTTCCGATATTTATAACCGCCGCCAGTGTCTCAGCTGAGCTGCATCAGGCAATGACAGAAGCGCGCGGCCTCGCACTGACGGCAAAGAATGCACGAGCCGTCGCAGTGCGGGCGGGCAGTAAAACGGTAGGGTTCCGGGCCATTACCGATTTTATCGAAGAATTGGCCAGCGCCATCATTGCGCAATCCCGGGTGATTAATCACCACGCAGAAAAGCTGTCCAATCAGGCAGTGGTGGCCTGGCAGGCAGAAAATGCCATCACGTTCTTCCGGGAGGTAGAACGTGAGAAGCCTGAACATCTGGCCTCTATTCAGCCCAGAATCCGTGAATGTGACCAGAATCTCGCCAGTCTCGACCACGAACTGCAGATAGGCCTGCGTGATCTGATTGGTCAGATTGATGAAAGTAATAAACATATACGCACTGCGAATCTGATTGCGACTTCCAGCCATGTCGAGGCGGCCACCGCCGGAGATTTCCGGGAACAGCTGGAAGTGATCGCCGACAACATCCGCAAGACCGCTGACCGCATTGCCAGCCACCTGCATCGCGCCAACAGCCTTCTTAGCCAGAATCACAGGGAACGAAAAATCGCATGTTAGCCACAGTACTCTACGAAGACGGTGATCACCGCTGGATCATGTTTACCCGCGACCCGGGTAAACCCGATGCCATAAACAACACTAACCACTATCTGGTACAGAGTGGGACTGAAGCCATTCTCCTTGATCCTGGCAGTATCGAGATGTTTGCCCCAATGCTGTCATCAGTCCTGAAGTACGTTCCGGCCGACAACATTACCCGCATGTTTGCCTCACGTCAGAGCCCGGATATTTCCTCTTCACTGGGACTTTGGGATCAAGCATTACCGAATGCTTCCTTGTTTGCGCCCTCGCTATGGGAGGGTTTCCTGAAGCACTTTGGGATGACCAACATTCATTACAAGCCCATCCCAGATGAAGGGATGACGATGACTCTGGGCCACACTCAACTTCAGTTTATTCCGGCTCACTACCTGCCCTCTCCGGCTAACTTCCATGTTTGGGATGCTAAGGCCGGTATTCTGATGAGCGGCGATGTCGGCACTGCACCAGAGGAGCCTGGCTCTTCGCACTGGGTGGACAGTCTCGACCGACACATACCCAAAATGAAAAAGTACCATCAGCGTTGGATGCCGTCTGATGCAGCCCGTCAGGACTGGATTCGCCGGGCCAAAGCCATGGATGCCAAGATTCTTGCACCGCAGCATGGACGTCTGTTTAAAGGACCGCAGGTGAACGAATTCCTTAACTGGTTTGAGCAACTTCCTGTCGGGGTGGCGGTTCACAGCTAACAGACCAGAACTCAGGCCAGAGCACCGCATGCGCGACACCTAACACGCGCGACACCTAGGGAGTAGCGTGTTAGCATGCGGCGCATCTACTCTAGGGCTATTCTGGTCTAAGGCACATCTGGCATGGACTTACCGATTTTTCAAATTGACGCGTTTACTTTGCAAGGCAGCAAGGTACTCAGTGGAAACCCCGCTGCAGTTATACCACTGAATGAGTGGTTGGCTGACGAACTCATGCAGATGATCGCGACAGAGAATAATCTGTCAGAAACCACTTTCTTCGTTAAAGAAGACGACACCTATCACCTTCGCTGGTTCACTCCCAGCAACGAAGTTGAGCTGTGTGGTCACGCCACCCTGGCCTCCGCGCATGTGATTCACCAGATATTAGATGACGATCGCCCGGTTCTGCATATGTCCTGTGTTGCTGGTGATATAAGCGTCAGCGTGATCAATGAGGATAGTTTGACCCGGTATCGGCTAGACTTTCCCAACAGATCTCCAGAATTGTTAAAAGGCAAACGCGCCCTGAATAAGATCAGCAAGCTTCTCGGCGTAAACGTGCTGGAGTTACATCAGGATCGGGATCTGATCGCCGTCCTCGAGAATGAACAGGCTGTTCGCGACTGCCAGCCTGATTTCGCTGGCCTGAAAGAATATGAGTGCTTTGCCCTGGCGATCACCGCACAATCTGACGATAAAGAGATCGACTTTGTCAGCCGCTTCTTCGCACCCAAGCAGGGAATCGATGAAGACCCGGTAACCGGATCATCATTTTGCTCACTCGGCCCACTCTGGTCTGCCAAACTCGGAAAGGACCAGTTAAAGGCGCGTCAGATCTCGTCTCGAGGTGGCGACGTAGAATTGCAGGTAAGCGAGAACACAGTTGGAATTATCGGGGCAACATACCATTACATGCAGGGTGTCATTCGCATTCCCGAGTAATACCAACAGACGTTGTCTGAATGTTTAACGCCCAACGCGGAAAAGAGCTACACTCTAGTTCATGGTATCCAACACCGCACTGCCCCCTATCATACTTCCTCCCACTCAGATTCCTGAGGGACAGCGGCCACCTGTAAACAAGCCGGAGGATCGCAATCGCGAGATTAAGGATGAGGCGCAACGTCCGCAGCGGGTCGATTACATTCCCGCCATACCCGACGATGAAGAACTTGAGAGACTGAGCCAGTCATACCGCAACGACAGACTATCAGGACCGACGTCCGCCTATGGCGAGGTTGCCGACCTGAGCGACGTAGAAAACCGCGGCCGGCTGCTCGATATATTTGCTTGAATTAAGGAGCAACGACGGGATAAGACACACGCTCACTGTCGCCCCAGCCCATGTCTGCATTGAGGGAGTCAGCGATATGACGTACGGATATGTCGGTCATCAACAGAGTCCCCCGCATTTCCGATTCCGGAATCAGTTGCTTACGTAACCGCACCTCGAGCTCGTCATCTTCTTTGAAATGACCACGACTATGAAGGTGAGTAATCAGGTTGCCACTGCCATCCAGTAACCGGGCAGACACCACAATAACGCCCGGCTTATACACAGTGGCGGCGACCGGGATAACCCACTCTTCCCCCTCTTCTCTCACAGTGCCGACACCGGTTAACAGTGCTTTAGGAGTGAACAGTTCGATATCGGCGGAAACCGCAACGGGCAACCGCTCTGGGGCTTTCAGAGTCAACACCAGCGAGAGTTCATCTGGCCAATCCGACTCTGGCATCACAGACGCGTGTCCAACTTCCCCATTGGCAATATCCAGCCATTCTGGATTCAGGTCGGCAATAAAATTCCCCTGGCGAGTCGTCAACACCAGCGACATATGAGTTCCACGTGGTGGTTGGCCACTGGTAAACAAGAATTGCATCCGTGCCTCCAGAGGCTCAGAACGCCGGAACCGGTATTTAAGAGACTGAAGCGTAAGCTCGCCGGTGACCTCATCGGTCGTCACTGGTTGCACTTGCGTGACCGGATTAACGGCACCCTGCCATCGCTCACCACCTATTTCCGAAATAGCCGAACCGCCCGAAGCTGTAGGCGGCAATGCGGAGAGTACACGTATGGAATGGTGATCATCAGAAGAAAGTAAGCCAGGAGCAAACATCTGCATCGTGAGCGCAATCAGAACGCCAGGCAACAGCAGAATTCCACCCAAGATCCACGTTCTAGAAGACTGTTTCATGCCGGTTAAACCCATTTGTTATTGTTGTACCTACGGATATTCCGAAGAGACATGATAGACATGTAGAGACAGTGTAGTAGTAAATCTGGCCTTAACGCAAAAAAACAGCGCAAAAAGACAAAGTGTTGAATCCAAAGTCATTGATATTGCGTAGGTTTTTGTGGCCTGAGTGGATTTGCACTCCATCCAGGCCAAGGTTACAGTGGCACGCTAAGCCATTGCACCGATTGAGACAGCCCACGCATACTGTCGTGGGGAGATAAAAAAGACAGAGGCCTTTGAGCGATACGAAGGCACTCTGCAATAACAAAATTAAGGAATCATAATGACAATAAAAACCAAGTTGTCCGTCCTGGCCGCAGCGGCCCTGGCGGCGAGTATTGGCTCTGCTCATGCAGGCCAATATGTTGTTACCACCCGAATCGCACACGATGACGCTGGCGAACGCTTCTAGAAATGGTTTCCAAAACTTGCTGTTAAGCGACGCATGGCTGACCGCCGTCGCTGGGTTATCAATCTGCCTGACGACAACACTCGTCTGATCGAAGCACTGAAGCGTTACAACCTGATCGAGGCGGTCGAACCTGATATCCACGTTACTACTCAGATGGTCCCGAATGACCCGCTGTTCAGTCAGCAATGGGGATTATTCAGTGACGCGGCTGGTATCAATGCTCAGGACGCATGGGATATTACTCTTGGTGAAGGCGCCGTCATCGCCGTCGCCGACACGGGTTACGTGCCTCACCCTGACCTGAACGCCAACCTGCTCCCCGGCTACGACATGATCAGCAGCTCGAGCGCCGCTCGGGATGGTAACGGTCGTGATAACAACGCCATCGACGAAGGTGACTACACAACCTTCTGGACATGCGGATCAAGCAGCAATTCTTCGTGGCACGGTGCGCATGTAGCCGGTATTGCTAACGCAACAGGTGACGACGGTGTGGGTATCATTGGTGTCGCGCCTAACGCGAAGCATGTCCCTGTTCGAGTATTGGGTGCATGCGGTGGCTCACTGTCTGATATCGCAGACGGCGTGCTGTGGGCTGCAGGTCTATCCGTTTCTGGCCTGCCAACCAACCCTAACCCTGCAGACGTGATCAATATGTCGCTGGGTGGTGCCGGTGCAAGCTGCCCTGGCTTTATGCAGGATGCCATTGACGCTGCAACGGCCGCAGGATCAGTTGTTGTGGTCGCAGCAGGCAACTCCAATGTGAATGCGTCAGGCTCTGTTCCTGCGAACTGCAATAACGTCATTACCGTCGCCTCGCTCGGTGTCGATGGCAGTCGCGCCAGTTATTCAAACTACGGCAGCATCGTTGATGTCGCAGCGCCAGGTGGCGGTAACGGTGACGGCATCATCAGTACCATCGACAGTGGTAGCCAGGGACGAGAAGGTGCGGCCTATGCAAAATACCAGGGCACATCTATGGCAGCGCCTCAGGTTGCCGGTGTTGTCGCGCTGTTGCGCTCAGCCAACCCAGATCTCACACCAACTGAAATCGAAAACGTTTTGAAATCCACAGCGCGTCCTTTCGTCGGTGAGTGTAATGGTTGTGGTACCGGACTGGTGGATGCACATGCGGCATTGCTTGCCGTGACTGATGGCGAGCCAACTGACCCCACAGAACCAACCGACCCGGTTGATCCTGAGCCAGAGCCCGAGCCAGAACCTGTTGTGGAATCTGTCACTTATGGTGGATCTGCCAACATCACTCTGAATGACGCCAGCCGCTACTGGTTCTTCTTCACTCGTGAGGGCGTTTCACGCATTGCACTGAACGTAAGCAACAGTGGTGATAACGCACAATCTACCGTTGTGATTAACCACAATAATCACAACGAGCTAAGCGTCACCCTGACGGCGCCAGACGGCTCTCAGGTAGCGATGTCACGAACAGGCGTCTCCGGCACAGCTGGCCAGTACGTTGCTGCTACTAATGGCCAGAGCGGGCAATACACGCTCACTGTGGTTGACCGCAGTCCTGGTAATCGCGGCAGCCTGAACTACTTCGCGGTTACTCAAGACGAAGTCCAGTAAGTTCTGTCCAACACAGTGAACGCTCCTATCGGGGCGTTCACTTCTCCTCCTGCCTTGAATCACTGACTCAGACTTTCCAGCTACTTCACGCCTTTCACTTCCTCACACCAGTTAATTAGTCCCATCAGGCCACACATCCAAGCACATCAATATGTCGTCTAATGACATGAGTAAAGCAGCGCCGAGTGGCCTGATTGGTTAACTGCCCTGCCTTTCGTTCTATCCAATTTCATTTACTGTCGTGGTCTCACCACTATAAGAATGAAGAACGACAAGGAAGGACTCGCCATGAAAACTCCAGAAGGAATGATCCATCACCAACTCACCCCATTCATCTCGATGTATACGCCGGTAAGCGAATCCGACAAGAACAAATTATCGGAGTTTATTGCAGACAATCGGTCGCAGTTTATGGATGTATTGCAAAGCCGTGGATGTGTCGTATTCCGGGGGTTTACGCCAGTTGGTACGGAAGCCTTTGAAGACTTTGTGACCGATACGCTGCAAATCGATTCATGGAACGCATTCAACAGTAAAGGGACACCAAAAGCCGTCGCAAACTGGCTGCGTAAATGGTCAGAAAAAGTATTAGGGGCCGGCGACTATCGTCGTTACCTCGGCAAGGCTACGGTACAACTGGGGCCGGTCGAAAATTCAATTCAGGGCCCACATGTTGAAGGTGGTGGTCTGATTAAGCGCTCCCGCTATCTTACACTGTACTGCGACGAACCCGGACAGGAACGTGCAGAGACAGGAATGGCAGACTTCTCTTCTGTGTATCAACAACTACCGCTCGCGCTACAGGAAAAACTGCGCAGTGGATGGAATGAATACCTCTACACCACATCCCGCCCATTAAAGCTGCTGGATAAAATCCTTCTGCGTCTCAGCCCCATGAGCTGTTCCATTGATGAGAAAGGCTTTGGCCTGATTAAAGGTGCGCCCTGCCCTGCGGTTGCAATTGTTCCGGGCACCGATGACATTGCGGTTCAACCGTGGGCTTTTGCCCGCAATGCAAATCCACAGGTCTTAAAAGCAGCGCAGGATGTATTTTCTGGACGCGGCGAACTGACAACAGACTCAACAGCTGATGCGCTCAATATGCGTTGGGATGTCGTCGACAAACAAGGTGAGTCTCAGGGGTGGAGCCCGGAAGAACAGTACACTTTATTCAAAACCATCTTCAGCAACGCGCACCTGATGGAATGGCAGAAAGGGGATATCGCTCTGGTCGATAACGTACGAATGGGGCATTGGCGGATGGACGGAATTCAGGGTAAACGACGCCTGATTCAGATTCAATCCACTCCCATCGATATTACCGAGCACACCGTACCGGATACCAATCCAGAAACGGACGCTCTACCAGCCTGATCAGGCTATGCACTAAACAGCGATATCTTGCTTAAAAGATACCTTGCTTGAGAGATACGTTGCATATAGATACAACGCTGACACATACAAAAAAGCCGCTCCATTGAGCGGCTTTCTTGTCAGGCAATCAGCAGAACTTACTGCTCAACACCTTTCATGGTCAGCTTAACGCGACCTTTAGGATCAACGTCCATGACGTGAACCTTAACCATCTGGCCTTCGCTCAGGTAGTCAGAGACGTTTTCAACACGCTCTTCGCTGATCTGAGAGATGTGCAGCAGACCGTCTTTGCCTGGCAGTACCGTAATGAAGGCACCGAAATCAACGATCTTGCTGACTTTACCTTCGTAGGTCACGCCTACTTCGATGTCAGCAGTAATGCCTTCGATCATCTTAACGGCAGCGTCTGCGCTGGCTTTGTCAGTCGCGAAGATCTTGATTTCGCCGTCGTCGTTAATATCAACAGATGCACCGGTCTTCTCGGTGATATCACGGATGGTTGCACCACCTTTACCGATAACGTCACGGATCTTGTCAGCAGCGATCTTCATGTTAGACATGGTCGGTGCGTTTTCAGACAGTTCAGTACGTGGCTCAGCAATGACCTTGTTCATGTCGTTCAGGATGCTCAGGCGCGCAGCCTTAGCTTTTTCCAGAGCGATTTCCATGATCTGCTCAGTGATACCTTCGATCTTGATATCCATCTGCAGTGCAGTGATACCTTCGTCAGTACCGGCTACTTTAAAGTCCATGTCGCCCAGGTGATCTTCGTCACCCAGAATGTCAGTCAGTACGGCAAACTGTTCGCCTTCTTTAACCAGACCCATCGCGATACCAGCAACTGGTGCTTTGATCGGTACACCGGCATCCATCAGAGCCAGAGAGGCACCACATACAGACGCCATAGAAGATGAACCGTTCGATTCAGTGATCTCAGAAACCACACGGATGGTGTATGGGAATTCGTCCTGAGTCGGCATCATAGCCTGAACACCACGACGAGCCAGACGACCGTGACCAATCTCACGACGACCCGGAGAACCCATACGGCCCGCCTCACCTACAGAGAATGGAGGGAAGTTGTAGTGGAACAGGAACGGATCAGTCTGAGTACCGTGCAGGAAGTCGATCATCTGAGCATCACGGGAAGAACCCAGAGTGGTTGCAACAATCGCCTGAGTTTCACCACGAGTGAAGATAGCAGAACCGTGAGTCGTCGCCAGAACGCCGGTTTCAATGGTCAGCGGACGTACAGTGTCGTTGTCACGACCGTCGATACGTGGCTGGCCTTCGATCACGCGGTTACGAACGACTTCGTACTTCAGTTCGCCAACAGTTTCAGCGATTTCATCTGCAGTGAAACCTTCTTCGCCTTCAGCCGCTGCCAGTTTTTCAACGGCTGCCGCTTTAACTTCGTCGAGCTTAGCGTAACGAGCCATCTTGTCAGAGATGGTGTAAGCCTCGCCGATACCAGCAGCCGCTTCTTCTTTAACGGCGTTGTACAGTGCTTCGTTACGGGCTTCAGCAGTCCAGTCCCAACGCTCAATACCCAGTTCAGCCGTCCACTCACTGATGGCAGTGATTGCGCTCTGGAAAGAAGAGTGTGCGAACAGAACCGCACCCAGCATTTCGTCTTCGGTCAGTTCGTCAGCTTCTGATTCAACCATCAGAACCGCGTCTTTGGTACCAGCAACAACCATGTCCAGCAGAGATTCTTCAAGCTGAGCGTCAGTTGGGTTCAGTGTGTAACCGTCTTCGTCAGTGAAACCAACGCGGGCTGCACCGATAGGACCATTGAAAGGTACACCAGATACGGCCAGCGCAGCAGATACTGCAATCATTGCACAGATGTCTGGATCAACACCTTTTTCAGAAGCCATGACCGTAGGAATTACCTGAACTTCGTTCAGGAAGCCTTCTGGGAACAGAGGACGGATCGGACGGTCGATCAGACGTGAGGTCAGTGTTTCTTTCTCAGAAGGACGACCTTCACGCTTCAGGTAACCACCAGGGATACGGCCTGCGGCGTACATTTTTTCCTGATAGTGAACAGACAGTGGGAAGAAGTCCTGACCTGGGCGAGTGGTTTTGGCTGCAACAACAGTTGCGAGAACCTGGGTCTTACCGATAGTGGCCAGAACGGCACCGTCAGCCTGACGGGCGATACGACCAGTTTCGAGAGTGACGGTCTGGCCGCCGAATTCGAAGGTTTTTGTCTTAGCAACAGGGATATTGCTCATTCAATCTTTCCTTAAATATTGTCAATAATTTCCCTACGTGACTGCCGGTGCTTCTAAGCATTTACCCTCGAAGAAGGAAAATGGTTAGAAGCACCACCGTGGATTACTTGCTACACGGGGTTGGCACCACAGCTTACGCAGGATGGTGTTCGGAGTTTGAGTGGCCTAAAAAATAAGAGCCGCACTTGGCGACCCTTATCTTTAACTTGCCGTCTTAGCGACGCAGACCCAGCTTCTTGATCAGCTCAAGGTAGCGGTTTGCATCTTTGCCTTTCAGGTAGTCCAGCAGCTTACGACGCTGGTTTACCATGCGAATCAGGCCGCGACGTGAGTGGTGATCCTTCTTGTTCGACTTGAAGTGACCCTGCAGACCATTGATGTTGTAAGTCAGCAGTGCAACCTGAACTTCAGGAGAACCAGTGTCGCCTTCAGCGGTCTGGAATTCTTTTTCGGCTTTCTTTTCAGCAGACAGTGCCATGTTTTTTACTCCGTCTAATGTGCAAAAAATCACATCACCACCGTGCACATTTACAGTGGTATGCGGTGTCACTTATGTGACGGTTAAATCTTCTTCAGGCCAGATCTGGCAGGCTTACCTGCATCAGTCTCTGCGACCGGATGGCGCCCTTCTCAACCCGACCAATGCCGAGCAGAATCCGGACCCCAGATTCAACGGCCCATAATTGTACAGAAGGGTTATCGCTTAAGCCAGTTCTAATCGCCTGTCCTTGCAGTAACCGCGCGGCTTCCGTGAGAGACAGTGATACTTCCGGCCAGCTATCCGGCAACGCGGTTTCAGGTGGCATCAACAGGGCGTCCAGCGCGGATTTATCTTCGCTCTGCTCCGCCAGTTGCTCCAGCGACTCCAGAGTATAGGCCATCCCTTCATGGTAGGGGCCGGAATGCGTACGGTGCAGGTCCTGCACATACGCGCCACAGCCTATTGCCTCACCAATATCTTCCACCAAGGTGCGGATATAGGTGCCTTTCGAACAGCGTACACTTAAGTTGAGCGAATCCGGCGTGAAACTGTTCAGGGTCAACTCATGAATACGAATCGTCCGACGTTTTTTCTCGGCAACCGCGCGCATCTCTTCCTGCGACATGCCCTGACGGGCAAGTTCGTATAACGGCTTTCCGTCCATTTTCAGGGCAGAGAACATCGGCGGAACTTGCTCTACATCACCGCGGAAACGAGTCAAAATAGATTCCAGCAACTCAGCATCGATCTCAGGAACTGCTCGTTCCTGTAAGACCTCGCCTTCTTTATCGCCGGTGCTGCGCACCTGACCGAGCACGCCTTTGGTGTCGTAGCCCTTGTCAGAATCGAGTAATAGCTGAGAAAACTTAGTGGCCTCGCCGAGGCAAATAGGTAACACCCCCGTCGCCTCAGGGTCCAGCGCACCGGTATGACCGGCTTTGTTGGCATTAAACAGACGTTTGACGCGTTGCAATACCTGATTGGAACTCAAACCCAGTGGTTTGTTCACCACCAGAATGCCGGAAATATCGCGGCCTTTTTTCTTACGTCCCATATCAGTCCTGACGGTCATCCCCGTCATCGGCGTTGTCAGCCTCGCCCGGGTGACGTGCATCATCGGCGTCACGAGCCTGCTTGATCAGGCCAGTCAGGTGGTGGCCACGCTCGAGCGTTTCGTCATAGTGGAAACGCAGTTGTGGTGTCACGCGTGTCGTCAGAATTCTTGCCAACTGAGAGCGCAGGTAACCTGCCGCCTCATTAAGAATTTTGCTGGTGTTGGCTCGAATCTCGGCGTCGGTTTCACCCTTGGCACCCATCACCGTAAAGTAGATATCGGCGTAGCCGAGGTCTTTCGCTACCTTAACTTGATTGAGCGTCACCATACCCAATTTTGGGTTCTTCATTTCGAACTGGATCATCTGCGCGACTTCGCGCTGGATCTGCTCCCCAAGACGGGAAGTACGGCTGAAATCTTTAGGCATTTTTATCTCTCTGAGGCGCAATTTGCGGCCTGGTAAATGCTGATTCCGGGCTCAGCCCAGAGACACCAAAGCCCGGCATGACCGGGCTCTGGCTAATAGATTGACGTCTCTTATCAGAGAGTACGTGCAACCTCTTTGACGTCGAAGACTTCGATCTGATCGCCTGGGCGAACGTCCTGATAGTTCTTCACGCCGATACCACATTCGGTGCTCTGACGAACTTCCTGAACGTCGTCTTTGAAGCGACGCAGGGATTCGAGTTCACCTTCGTAGATCACCACGTTTTCACGCAGTACACGGATCTTCTTATTACGGTAGATCACACCTTCGGTCACCATACAGCCAGCAATCTGACCGAACTTAGGCGACTTGAAGACATCACGTACTTCCGCAATACCGACGATTTCTTCACGCAGCTCAGGCGCCAACAGGCCAGCCATCGCTTGTTTCACGTCGTCGATAAGATCATAGATAACGCTGTAGTAACGCATATCCACGTCGTTGCCTTCGACCACTTTCTTAGCGGCGTTATCAGCACGAACGTTAAAGCCGAAGAGTACCGCACCTGCGGCGACGGCCAGCGTTGCGTCGGTTTCAGTAATACCACCCACACCGGATGCCACTACGTTCACTTTCACTTCGTCGGTAGCCAGCTTCTGCAGGGAAGAGACGATGGCCTCCAGAGAACCACGAACGTCGGTCTTCACGACAACATTCAGTGCAGCCACTTCGCCTTCCGCCATACCGGCAAACAGCGCGTCCAGTTTCGCCGCTTGCTGGCGCTGCTGGTGCTGTTCTTTCAGTTTGGTCTCGCGGAATTCAGCTACTTCACGTGCTTTCTTCTCATTCTCGACAACCATGAAGTTGTCACCCGCATCCGGCGTACCGTTCAGGCCGAGAATTTCGACCGGAATTGACGGACCAGCAGAGTCTGTCTGCTTACCGTTTTCATCCAACAGTGCACGCGCACGGCCATAACAGGTGCCAGCCAGAACCACGTCGCCTTTCTTCAGCGTACCGTTCTGAACCAGCAGAGTTGCAACCGGACCACGACCTTTATCCAGACGTGATTCAACCACTACACCCTGACCCGGACCATCGAAGTGCGCTTTCAGCTCAAGCAATTCAGCTTGCAGCAATACGGCTTCAAGGAGGGTTTCAATGCCCATACCCGTTTTCGCAGAAACCGGGATAAATGGAACGTCACCACCCCAATCTTCTGGGATAACGTCACGTGCTGAGAGTTCGTTTTTAACACGATCCGGATCAACACCTTCTTTATCCATCTTGTTAACCGCAACCACCAAAGGTACGCCAGCAGATTTTGCATGCTGAACGGCTTCTTCAGTCTGAGGCATAACACCGTCATCGGCAGCAACGACCAGAATTACAACGTCCGTCGCCTGAGCACCGCGTGCACGCATTGAGGTAAACGCAGCGTGTCCCGGTGTATCAAGGAAAGAGACCATGCCATGATCAGTTTCAACGTGGTATGCACCAATGTGCTGGGTAATACCACCGGCCTCACCAGAAGCGACACGTGAGCTACGGATGTAATCCAGCAGTGACGTCTTACCGTGGTCAACGTGACCCATCACGGTAACAACTGGTGCACGGGTCGTCTGGTCACCGTCATAGTTAACGGCTTCAGTGACATCCTGCTCGAGCTGGTTGTCGGCAATCAGTTTGGATACCTTGTGGCCCATTTCTTCGACAACCAGGGTCGCAGTATCCTGATCCAGAGGCTGGTTAATGGTCGCCATAACGCCCATTTTCATCAGCTCTTTGATCACTTCGCCGGCCTTCACAGCCATCTTAGCGGCGAGATCACCAACAGTAATGGTTTCTGGCAGTTCAATTTCGCGGACAACGGGTGCTGTAGGCTTAGTAAACGCGTGCTCGTTATTAGCATTGCGATTACTGTTACGACCCTTCGTCTTCAACTTAGCTTTTGGTCGACGCTGGTTGCGGCCACCATTGCTATCTTCATTGTCGAAACGACTGTCTTTATCAGTGCGCTTGCGCTCAGGCGTCTTCGCCTTCTTACGATGATCATCACGCTGCTGAGCGGCTTCCGCTGCAGCACGCTTCTGAGCGGCATCTTCTTCAGGTTTAGCAGCAGGTTTCGCGTCAGCTTTTTTCTTGACGGTAACTTTGGCTTCCGTTTTGGTGTCGGAAACAGGCACAGTCGTGCTCTTCGGCTGCTCTGCCGCTTTAGCTGCTTCAGCCGCTGCTTTTTCTTTTTCAGCCGCTTCCGCTGCCGCTTTTTCAGCGTCAGCCTGCGCTTTCAGAGCTGCTTCTTTCTCAGCAGCAAGGCGTGCTTCTTCTTCCTGACGGGCTTTTTCAGCAGCAACATCGACTTCTTCGCGTTTCACGTAAGTACGTTTTTTACGGACTTCGATGCTTACTGCTTTCTTGCCACCCTGACCCGTTTTCAAAGTCGTAGTGACTTTTCGTTTCAGAGTAATCTTCTTCGGCTCAGCGTCAGCTTCGCCGTGACTCTTCTTCAGAAATGCGAGCAGACTTTGTTTCTGCTCGTCATTTACGGTGTCAGTCTCAGCGCTCTGAGGCAGGCCCGCTTCTTTCATTTGGGAGAGCAGGCGGTCTGTGCTCGTCCCTACCACGTCGGCGAGTTCTT
>PDUK01000176.1 GCA_006212115.1 Thalassolituus sp.
TCGTATTCAAAGCTGACATGATGTTGTTACTTGTGACCGTTCTCGCGGCGATCAGCTGGATGTTCTCGAAAGAGGCCCTGGACGGTTTCCCTCCCCTGTTGTTTATCGGCACTCGCTTCCTGTTTGCGGGTTTGCTATTGGCTATCCCCGGATATTCAGGGCTAAGGAAGTTAACGAAACACCAATGGAAAGCCTCATCAGGCGTCGGCATTCTGTTTGGCATCGCGATGAGCACCTGGATCATGGGGCTTTTCTATGCCACGCACCTCGGTGAAGGATCGTTTATCACCAGTCTGGCGGTTGTATTGGTTCCACTGATCAGTTGGCTGTTTTTTGGTGACGCGATGTCCCGGGCAAGCTGGATTGCCCTGCCCCTGGCATTTGCCGGTATGGGGCTGCTGTCTCTACAACACGGATTCAGACCAGAATTGAGTCAGCTGTTGTTCTTTACCGCTGCATTGTTGTTGTCGATGACGTTTATTCTTAATGGCAGGGCAGCTGCGCACGTCCCTGCACTGGCGCTCAGTGCGATTCAGTTATCCATCGTAGGAATCGTCGCCATCGCTCTGTCAGCAGGCGTTGAAGACTGGCCCGGAACCTGGACCACAGACATGTGGTGGTGGTTGTTTCTAAGCGTCACTGTCGGCACAGCTGCACGCTTTTTCATCCAGACCTATGCACAAGGAATGACCACACCTTCTCATGCGGCCGTCATTATGATTGTTGAACCGGTCTGGACAGCCACATTTGCCGCATTATGGTTTGGTGAAACTATGTCACTCAGCCAGCTCTTCGGCTGTTCGCTGATATTCCTCTCCCTCGTGGTAAATCGCTGGAGCGCCGTACGGATGTGGCTGGCCCGTAAAACCTAGCGCTACTAACCTCTAAGCTGGGCTTGGTGCCAGAGTCTCTGCCTCATTCGTATCCCGGGAGCGTCGGTCTCCGGCAACGAACAATACAGCGATCACTCCAAAAATTGGCAAATGCCCCATCACTTCCTCAAGCCCGGAAATAATGCCGGTTGATATAAAGAAGAAACTCACCACCAGAAGAACGTACCGGGTTGCCAGTCCGAGCATCAACATCACGCCGAACGCGGCTTCGAACACTCCGGCAGCGAGCGCAAAGTGCAGATGAGTAAAGTCTGCCCAACCAAGAAACTGTGGAAAGTTATAGTACGGATGCTCGGTCAGAAAAAAGTAGGTTGCCGCTGGCTCATACAGCTTGTTATGAATCGCCAGTGTGATCAGTTGAAGACCTAAAATGGTTGGCGCCAGATCTGCAAACCGAGTCAACTCATATCGCGCAAAACAGGTGCGATCGAGCGCGTTGATGCGCGTCGAAACAAGGATATACGCGATCCCCAATGCTGCAACCTCAAAAAAGTAATCGATGCCACTCTCAAACGAGAATACAACCACGCCACAGAACGCGATCACCAACAAGACCACCCCGGTCAATAACAAAGACACAACGGAGAGAATAAGCACCAGAGCCTGAAGCACCACGCCAATCATCATGACATCGGGCATCACAAAAAAGTGCGGTCCAAGAAATTCACCTTCAAGCAGGTTATGAATAACAACGAGATTCACTAGGAGAAATAGCAAATACCACTCAAGGTGATGATTACTGTTCCAGGGGGAGAAAGTTATCCTGCTTAATGCGTCTGACTGAGCTGCTACTCGGGCAACGACCAATACCGACGCCATAAACATCAATGCTCCGCTCACCAGAAGCACCGCCAACCAATCAGAGGGCAGGCTCATTGCCGGCAGGTCTGTTCCTACGGGCACAAACCAGCGCACATGGGCCAGAGCAGATAATGGAGCAAGACACAGTAGCAATGCTAAATAATATTTATTCATAAGAAGTATCTCAGGATAAGTAAAAAATCAGTGCTGGCTCGATATCACAGCTACCTGCGGAGATTCTGGCCGCTGAGGTCTAACCTGAGTCGCTAGAGAAATCCCACTGCTCGATAATTGCTGACGGCCATTTTCGGGAGGTTGAAGCCACTTCGGATCGACATTGATACCACCGTCCAATGTCATCAAAAACGCTTCCAGCTGCTCAAGTTCATGCGGGAACATATCCAGGGGAGCAATATCCAGATGATCGCCAGCACGTTGCAATGGGTGGTTGTAGTATCGGAGCACATCAGCCAGGCGAGGAAATAAACCGGAGTGCATGTAAGGCGCCGTCAAACTGAGATTACGGAGAGTCGGCACTTTAAAAGCTGCGGTTAACTCAGGATCATTCTGCTTGATGTAAATCAGATCGCCGCAGCCCTCCTCTTCTGAATCACTGAACTCACCAAAGCAGTTAAACGTATTGCGAAGAACCTGCTCAGCACCGGCCAACCGGCCATGATCGCTCCCTGAAAAATCAGGGACATTAATCGACTTAAAATCATTATTGGTGAACAGCGGGCCGTTATGGCACGAAACACACTGCCCTTTCTCGTCACTGATAAAGAGCTTTAAACCTGCTATCTCAGTCTTGGTCAGGCGCTCAGCTGGAGCATCGGAATCCAGACTGCCCACCAAACCGGCTACGTAGCGATCAAACCTGCCAGGGGCTGGCTCCAGCTTGGCAACATAGGCACCGATTGCTTTACCAACGTTAGTAAAAGCACGATCAATGGCAGCGCGGTCATCGCTTGCCGGAAGCATTCCAAACAGCGCCTCATATTCATCTCGGTACTTTTCTTTGATTAGCTGAATTACTTCCGCTCTCGGCATTCCATGGTCTAACGGGCTCTCCAGTGCTTCAAGTGCTTGTGACCATAAGCTATCACTGCGTCCATCCCAAAATTGCCACGGAGAATGGGCGGCTCCAACAAGCGTGGGGGTATTTCGAGGTGCCGGTTGTAAGTGTGTTGGCGGATGCACTAAGCCATCCGTAAAGGCTTTATCGGGATGATGGCAACTGGCACATGCCGTCGCACCACTATGGCTCAGGTCAGTATCAAAAAATAAATGATGCCCAAACGCCGCAGCGGCCGGTGAGCTGGCGAACTCGTTTGTTTGTTGCTCAAATGAGCGAGGCTTGTTACCAATCGAAAGCGCCAGAGACCGAAGTAGAGCAACTTCCTCATCACTCCAGAGGGTTTCGCCTGCAGCGTCAAAGTCGCCAGATGTTGAATATTCTTTTATACCTACCAACAGTATCAGCAAGAACAAAAGAACTGCGGTCAATAGCCACAGTATTGATTTGGGTTGATCGCTCTGCATGAAATTTCCTTTTCAATGCTCAGCTTATAGCTCACGAAATTCGGCAGATATAAAGCTTGGTGCCTGACCGTATCGCAAATCTGTTTCAAATTGCAGCATGACCCCGGTGTCTTTCGTCTCTATCCCGAGAACTAAGCGCCACACTCCTGGCATGGAAAATCGAATGCCCCTTATTTCCGCACCAGACTCCGCACCAGAGTCCGTAACAACGACCTTTGGTGTCGTCGGCAGGCCATGCCTGTGAGCTGGCATTCCGCCATCAAAGGTCAGGGATTCTATGACGACTGGCGTACCATCCAACCGCATCAGACTAACGTTCCAATGCTGAAGCTGGTTGATCGCCATAAAATGCTCAACGGCTCGAATCTCTACCTGAAGATCCAGCTGATCAGAGTAAAAACGTTCTGAGGCCGGGAGCTGTGATTCTGTGACACCCTCTGCGTTCACACGTGAAAACACGATAAATAACAGAATCAGTGCCTTTAACACGTTCATATGGCCACTATCCTTGTCAGGCTGATTATAGAAAACGCGGCCGCAGACTATCAAAATAACAAACCATAGAAAGCACCCGTGGATGCTATGGCGCAATATATCTATTCGAAAGACGGCAATCTGAGCCTAAGACTCAGGTAATGGATGAATGGGGGGTATGAGATACGAATTCAGTAGCAGCTTGCCATGAGCGACACCACGCAGGCTGATCATCTGATCGCCTATCAACCGCAAACGATCGGCTGGGCCCTGGACCAGCAATACAGCCAGTGTGTGGGTATCCGTCAAGTTAACGCTAAGGTTGCTGATGACTTCGTCGATATAGCGGTATTGCAGATCGTACAATTTCTTGTGCAGACCCGGCGTTGAGTGGTTATAGACCAGATTCAACGTCCCTGTCATCACCTCATCCCCCGACTGCGAGCGGTGCTCATTGATGTCGCGGTTGATCATGTCGCAGATGGCTTGCGAGCGGCTGTCAAAACCGCGCCGCGCCACCATCTCATCCAGCCCCCCGAGTAACGACTCGGGCAGCGAGATACTGATACGACTGAGGGGTTCCTTATTGCTCATCCGGTGCCTTTAACGATTAAAACAGGTGACTGTAGCGTTCGATTTCCCATTCGCTCACTGAGCGGTGGTATTCATTCCATTCTTCGCGCTTGTAGCGGATAAACTCTGCACGCAGCTCTTTACCCAGTACCTCCTCAACGAAGGGATCACTTTCAAATGCGGTGATGGCTTCATCCAACGTGCGCGGTAAAAAGCCGATGCCTCGGGCTTCACGTTCTTCTTCGGTCAGCTCATAGAGATTGGTTTCCTGCGGTTTACCCGGATCAAGCTTTTCGCGGATACCTTCAAGACCCGCCGCCAGCACCAGCGCACAGGCCAGATACGGATTGGTTGCACCATCAGCATTACGTGATTCACAACGACCGCCGCCCATGGGGACACGAACCGAGTTAGTACGGTTATTTGAACCAAACGAATTAAACACCGGTGCCCAGGTGAAATACGGCATATCGCCCTGACGCACCAGTCGTTTGTAAGAATTAACCGTCGGTGCGAAAACCGCACATAGCGCCGGGCCGTGCTTCAGTACACCCGCGATAAAGTGATACCCCAGATCGGTTAAGCCGAGCCCGTGAGGATCGTCCGCCGGTTTGCACTGGAACAGATTCTCTTTGGTTTCGAGATCGTAGAGCGACATATTGAAGTGCGCGCCATTGCCGGTTTTGTTTGAAAACGGTTTCGGCATAAACGTCGCCAGCAGACCTTCCTGCTTCGCGTATTCTTTCGCCATCATTTTCAGGAAGGTAAAACGGTCACACGAGGTCACGGCGTCGGCGTAATTAAAATCGAACTCGAACTGGCCATTGGCGTC
Source organism: Thalassolituus sp. (assembly GCA_006212115.1). Classification (GTDB taxonomy): domain Bacteria; phylum Pseudomonadota; class Gammaproteobacteria; order Pseudomonadales; family Oceanobacteraceae; genus Thalassolituus. The sequence goes on from PDUK01000176.1 coordinate 5,116, forward strand.
TTCGTGGTCGAAAGAATATAAGCCCCAACCCAGATCATTGATGGACGTCGCCATACGATCCAGCCAGCTGAAATTGCTGAGGAAAGACTGTGTGTCGTAACACGGCTTTTTCAGTTTGTCGTCCGGGTCCTGCGGCGCGAGGGAGCCATCTTCGTTTTTCTTGAGCAGAAACACTTCGGCCTCAATACCGAGATTCATACCAAAGCCCATTTCTTTGGCCTGTTCGAGTACCGATTTTAAAAGTACTCGCGTATTGAGCATGTAAGGCTCGCCGTACAGGGTATTGTCCGCTGGCATCCAGGCGACTTCGGGTTGCCACGGCAGTTGAATAATATGATCGAGATCCGGGACGGAAGCGATTTCATCATCGTTGGGGGCCTGCCCTAAGCCATCCAGTGCATAGCCTGTGTAGAGTTCTGAACCGTGTGCCATGTGGTGCAGGTGCGAAATAGGTACTACTTTACCTTTTGGAATACCGTGAATATCCACATAGGTGCCCATGCAGTATTTAACGCCCTTCTTTTTCAAATCTTCCTGGATTGTATGAATTTCACTGTCAGATTTAATGTCGATCATGGTTTCATTCCCATAAAGAATGTTTTCTAAAGTACAGACTCGAAGTAACTGTGATTAAGAGGTGCCTCTTCCTGTGTGGCGTGGTGCAGGAGCGA
>PDUK01000177.1 GCA_006212115.1 Thalassolituus sp.
TCGGTTGTATCCCATCAAAAGCGTTGCTGGACAGCTCGCACAAATACGAAGAAGCCAAAGAAAAATTTGATCTTCACGGTATTTCCACCGGTAAAGTCTCGATTGATATCGAGAAAATGCTTGGCCGGAAAGAGCAGATTGTGAAAAACCTGACCATGGGCGTTGCTACGCTGTTCAAAGCGAACGGTGTCACCTCATTTGAAGGTACCGGTAAGCTGCTGGCGAACAAGCAGGTAGAATTTACTGATCACAATGGCAACACAGAAGTATTTGAAGCCGACAATGTGATCATTGCGACCGGGTCGGTGCCGGTAAACATTCCACCTGCACCCCTGACGGACGATGTGATCGTCGATTCAACCGGTGCTCTGGAATTCACTAAAGTACCGAAGCGCCTGGGCGTGATTGGTGCGGGTGTTATTGGTCTGGAACTGGGCAGCGTCTGGGGTCGTCTTGGCTCAGAAGTCACGGTTCTGGAAGCGCAGGATAACTTCCTGCACCTTGTCGATCAGGCTGTTGCAAAAGAAGCGAAGAAACTGTTCAGCAAGCAGGGCATGGACATCCGCGTGGGTGCCCGTGTTACCGGATCTGACGTTAAACGCGGAAAAGTGACTGTCACTTATCAGGATTCTGAAGGTGAACAGACTCAGGAATTCGACAAGCTGATCGTTGCTGTTGGACGTCGTCCATACACCGAGGGTCTGCTGTCTGGTGACTGTGGTGTGAACCTCGACGAGCGCGGCTTTATTCACGTTGATGAAACCTGCTCAACAGATGCCCCTGGTGTCTGGGCAATCGGCGACGTGGTTCGTGGCCCAATGCTGGCGCACAAAGCGTCTGAAGAAGGCGTGATGGTCGCGGAGCGAATTGCTGGTCACAAAGCACAGGTGAACTACGACTGTATTCCTTCTGTTATTTACACGCATCCGGAGATTGCCTGGGTCGGTAAAACGGAAGATCAGCTGAAAGCGGCAGGCGATAAGTACAATGTGGGCATGTTCCCATTCGCTGCCAATGGTCGTGCGATGGCGGCTGCGGATACTGATGGCTTCGTCAAGATTATTGCTGACGCTGAAACAGACCGTATCTTAGGTGCGAGCGTAATTGGTCCTAATGCTGGCGATCTTTGTCAGCAACTGGTCGTGGCGATGGAGTTCGGTTCCAGTGCTGAAGATGTAGGCATGATGGTATTTGCGCATCCTACAATTTCTGAGGCGGTTCACGAAGCGGCTCTTGCAGTAAATAATGCTGCAATTCACAAAGCTAATCGTCGTCCTAAGGCGAAATAAGAGGAAATTCTGGCTTTCCAGAACCAACTCTAAGACTAAGGCCCGGTTTACCGGGTCTTTTTTTTGTGGCTTTATTAATAACTGTCTAAACTGAATCAACAGTCAGGGCCTGACTGTATGGATTTTCGACAAAACGGAATACCGCACAGGCCCAGTCAGAATGATTTTTTCAACGCGGAACAGAATCCTCTGAAAACACTCAGAGTTTTCTGAAAGCTAATTTGTAATAACAGGACAAAGCGATGAACCTACACGAATATCAGGGTAAGCAGTTGTTCGCACAGTATGGTCTGCCAGTCTCGAAAGGGGTGGCGGCGAAAACTGCGGATGAAGCTGCGGCTGCAGCCGATACTATCGGCGGTGACCGTTGGGTTGTGAAAGCACAGGTGCATGCCGGTGGCCGGGGTAAGGCCGGGGGCGTGAAACTGGTGTCGTCGAAAGATGAGATCGCCGCTTTTGCTAATCAGTGGTTGGGCAAAAACCTGGTGACGTATCAGACTGATGAAAACGGTCAGCCGGTATCGCGTATTCTTGTTGAGTCCTGTACTGATATCGCTCAGGAACTCTATCTGGGTGCTGTCGTTGACCGTTCTACCCGTCGCGTAGTGTTTATGGCGTCGACAGAAGGTGGCGTGGAAATTGAGAAAGTTGCGGAAGAAACTCCGGAGAAAATTCTGAAGGCCGTGATTGATCCTTTAGTCGGCGCGCAACCTTATCAGGGACGCGAACTGGCATTTAAGCTCGGCCTGGAAGGTAAGCAGGTTCAGCAGTTTGTTAAGATTTTTCTGGGCCTGTCTAAGCTCTTCCACGAGAAAGATCTGGCCCTGCTCGAAATTAATCCTCTGGTGATTACTAATGACGGTGATCTTCACTGTCTGGACGCCAAGATTAATATCGACAGCAACGCCGTTTATCGTCACAAAGATCTGCAGGAAATGCATGATCCTTCTCAGGAAGACGAGCGCGAAGCGCACGCCGCCAAATTCGAACTCAACTATGTTGCACTCGATGGCAACATTGGCTGTATGGTTAATGGTGCTGGCCTGGCAATGGGTACGATGGATATCGTTAAGCTTCATGGCGGCCAGCCGGCAAACTTCCTTGATGTAGGGGGCGGCGCGACCAAAGAGCGGGTGGTCGAGGCGTTTAAAATTATTCTCTCTGATGAAAATGTAAAAGCCGTACTGATCAACATCTTCGGTGGTATTGTCCGCTGCGACATGATTGCCGAAGGGGTAATCGGGGCTGTTAAAGAAGTCGGCGTGAAAGTACCGGTGGTTGTGCGCCTTGAGGGCAACAACGCTGAGTTAGGCGCCAAGGTCCTGG
>PDUK01000178.1 GCA_006212115.1 Thalassolituus sp.
ATCATATGTTCACGCTCACTGTGCAACCAGGGGTTACGCGGATTCCGAGCCTGCCAGGACGAACCAATCAGCACGATCAGTTTGTCAGCCTGCTCTAATCCAGACTGGATGACCTGTAAATGCCCCTGATGAAAGGGCTGAAAACGGCCAATAAATACCGCGAAATCGAATTCTTTTGTTTCTGACATGCAGCAAGCTCCTTGCCGTTGATAATCTGACTGCCGGTCTATCCAGCAGATGAAGCATCCACGTGAATTGATATTGTCGTGGATGGTGCTTTATTATTGGCTAATCGCCACTATTGTCAAGCAACGCTAATGACCCAGTCCTCCGAGCAAGCCTTTCTGAAGAGCTATAACCCAAAGGAATACGACACCCCAATCTATTCCGTGGACATCGCCATTTTCACCCTCGATCAGGGTCGGCTGAAAGTTCTGCTGGTAGAACGCAGCAAGCACCCCTTTAAAGGCTTCTGGGCGCTACCAGGCGGCTTTGTCGACCTGAAAAAAGATCCAGACATTCACACCACAGCCCGGCGGAAACTGATATCCAAAACCGGCGTCGATGCCCCATTACTGGAACAGGTGTCGACCATTGGCAACGGCCACCGCGATCCCAGGCACTGGAGTATTACCACACTCTATATGGCATTAATTCCATACGCACCGACCGCTGAGTTCATTGAGGCAGTAAATGAAGCGCGCTGGTTTCCAATAGAAGAGATCGAACAATTGCAGCTCGCCTTCGATCACTCTGAACTACTTAAGCTTGCTCGGGAGCGCCTGAAAAATAAGACGGCTTACACCGTGTTACCAATACACGTTCTGAAACGGCCATTCTCATTGACGCAGTTACAAAAAGCGTTCGAGTTACTTATGGATACGGCGTTAGAAAAGAAATCGTTCCGGCGGAGACTGTTGAATGCCAACGTATTAAAAGAAGTCGGAGAAGGCATACCAGACGGGGGGAAAGGTCGCCCCGCTGCACTTTACGAACCCGCAGATGGCTCAGAGAACCATCTGTTTGTTCGTGTATTTGGAGACTGAAGACAATCACCCCGCCATCTTCTCCGCATGACTCTTCAGCATCCCTTCACGGGTGATAAAGCTGATTATGTCGTTCAGACCTTCGATATCGGTACGCAGGTTTGAGAAGACGTAAGGCTTCTCGCCGCGCATACGCTTGGTATCAGAATCCATAATGCTCAGGTTCGCACCTACCAGATCGGCAAGGTCGATTTTATTAATCACCAGCAGGTCAGACTTGGTAATACCCGGGCCGCCTTTACGCGGGATCTTTTCACCGGATGCTACGTCAATCACGTAGATAGTAAGATCCGCCAGTTCTGGGCTGAAGGTTGCAGATAAGTTATCGCCACCGCTTTCTACGAATACCACATCCAGATTACCGAACTTCTTCGCCAGCGCTTCTACCGCAGCAAGGTTCATCGAGGCATCTTCACGGATAGCAGTGTGCGGGCAGCCACCGGTTTCTACACCGACGATACGCTCTGGCTCAAGCGCTTCGGCCTGAGTCAGAATGCGCTGGTCTTCTTTGGTGTAAATATCGTTGGTGACTACGGCGATATGGTAATCGTCGCGCATGGCTTTACAGAGCTGTTCTAACAGCGCGGTTTTACCTGAGCCAACCGGGCCGCCGATGCCAACGCGCAGTGGGGATTTGTAATCAGCCATTTTTAATTCCTGTAATTTCTCTTTTTAAACTAATTAAGTTTAAGTTTTTAATTCAGGTTTAAACCGCAGCAATTTATGAGCGGAATAAACGACAATATTGTGTTTCGTGTAGACTGCTGGCGATGGCCTGTGCCGGTGATGATGCACCTATGTCATCGTCTTCTATCGCAAAGGCTTGCTCACAGGCCTGACCGAGTTTTTCGGTAAAGCGGAACAACACCCGTTGACCGTCGCTCTGCCCCAGAGGAATCAGTTTTACTGCTCCAATCACCATGTTCTCGAGCCAGCTCCATAAATAACCACGCAGCATATCTTCGCGGTCGATCTGCCATTTATGGCAAGCCAGCGCGAAGCCTGCGAGCTGACTCATCTCTAGTGATGCTCGCCACTCTGAATTATTCAGCTCTGGCCACTCTGCAGATTCAGGCAGTTTATCCAGCAGTGCGGTAAACGCCTGGCCACGCTGGTGTTCTTCAGCGCGCAACTCACTGGTTTCACGGCATGACAATAAAAACGCTGCATGCTGCAGACAAGCGTCCGCATCGCCAGCTTCAATCGCATCAGCAAAGCGCAGCAGCATAGCTAACTCCATCGTCACCATAGTGCCGCTGAGCAAAGAATCGAGCCAGTCGTACAGGCTGTCTGCTTTTTTGATCCAGCCACTTTCAACCGCCCATTCCATACCTTGCGAATAGGTAAACGCACCTATCGGCAGAGACGGGCTGATCAGTTGCTGAAGACGAAAATACGCAGCTGACATAACTTAACGCTTATCAGCCTTCTCAGCTTTGGAAGCCTGCTTCTGGCTACGTACAAACATGGCAACACCACTACCGATTACCAGAGCCGCACCCAGCAGCATCAGCAGGTGGTCAGCATCGAACAGTGAGTGATGCACCAGGCCACCAAGG
>PDUK01000179.1 GCA_006212115.1 Thalassolituus sp.
AATTAATCTCCAGCTTGCGGTGATGAGGAATTTCCCGGTTAGTGTTAACGACGTCAAGATCAAAGCTCACGCCACACTGATCCGAAAGCCAGGCCTTGGTGAACTCTTCAAAATGATCATCTTCTGCCCAATCGTGAAACATCTCATATCCGCTACGATCATTTCTCTTGAAGAGGGTTGTGACTGTGGCCGATTGAGGACTACCCAGTTTCGTCGCGATTGGCGACAACAAACTAGTAATCATTAGCACATAAGACGGGCACTGAAGGTATCTGTCGGAGTAAGAAAGCGACTTCACTTCAACACCATCGTCACTTAATAACCTATCGATACCTTCAACCTGTGTAGCTAAGTACTCCCAGAATCTTTTACCAAAGTTCCTGAGATTGCCATCCAGCTCCCGGCTTACTTCGATATTTTTGACCCGAGCAGTTGTTTCGTCTGCGTTACTATCTGACCAAGCACTGGTATCCAATGAACCAAGATCCACCTCCGGGTACAAGTCCGACGTCACAGTGAGGCCACCGCTATGATGCCAGTCTTTACCGGGTACAGAAGTTGCTGGCTCACTCGAAGCTACAGTCACTATTCGATCTGAATAGATAAGTTGAGCAACCACCGAGTCATCAATGGGTGTAGTAAGAACAGAAAGATCAATACCGACGGCTTTAAGAGCCAGTAGGTCCTCGCGAACAGCTGTAAGATCAATCGTTTCCGGAAGTATCAGACTTACGCTCAGATCATCGACCAGGCGATATGTCTGCAAAGCTTTCTTGAATGATCTGGCGGATGTATCCCAGTCTGCCTGATCACCAGATGCCCGAACAATAATATGCCGAGCCCCTTCTCGGATAGCCTTAAGAATTACACCCTCAACTGACTTCGGCTGGTACTTTGGCTGATAGTTACCTGCAGAAACGAGAGGCGCTGAATCAGGTAACGAAATACGATGCAGAAAATCACTGCCTAACCATTCCAACGCAGCACGGCGATTAAGCTTATCGTGATGATGCCGCGTAGAAGAATCCAACAAACATTCACTGCATGCAGTCTCGCAATGCGAGCACTCCAGCTGGTTAACCATTTCTTTAAGGATATCTTCAATATGCTCTGCGGCGGAAGATGCAAAACCGGCTCCTCCGCTCAACTCATCGTATAGCTGAATCACCAATACTGATTGGCCAGCAACCTTCATCGGTCGAGTACCGAACCCAAGCTCAGAAGCAGAAATACCCAACTTTCTAGCCAGCGAGAACCTCAAAGCAACAGCTAACGTAAGAGCCACTGATCGGTTAGTGTCACTTTCATCATCAATCAGATATTCATTACTTGCGGGCTGGCGCAGTACCAATTCAAACACATCAGTTCTGCTGTGTGAGCCCAAGGTGACATTGCTCTGTAGCGTAGCCTGCCCACCACAGTCCGCAATTTGTGGTCGGCCACTTTCTTCATAGCGATCCTCTTTCGATGGCCTTGGCGACTTGTGTTGTATAGAGGTATTCAACTTAAGCGGTAATTCGCCATGTTTATCCATTGAGTGAGCCCGGCCACACTGCATGCAAACGGCATAACCTGTTTTGAACTCACCATCGCTGTGATGAAAAACGATGCCATCGGTGCCTGAACGCATAAAACCAAGACCAGGATCAGGCAAAGCAACTTCCGGAGCATTTTTAACAATCACCCATGGTTGCTGCACTGGAATGTACTTCTGGTGTTCAACATTATTGGTCGTTGACTCATAAGCATCAGTAACAAAGCCTGGGAACCAACACCTTCTTAATATTCGAAGACTTGATCTCTGCGCCACAACGGCTGTTTGAGCAAATTAAAGAGTCAACATTGGCTACGCCATCTTCGTAGCCTAACTCACCGCAACGATCGCAACGCCAGGCCAAATCAAATTTCTGAGCTTCATTACTGACAGCAGCGATATTGTGCCAATGTAGGGAGACCCCAGCTGATCGAAAGACCCGACCATCCAGAACAATATCTGCGCCGGGAGCATATTCACGAATAGCAATCGCCAGGTTACGGGATGGAAGGCCCTTATAACGGGAAATATTATCTTCCCGATCCTTCTTCTGCTCTGTTTGCTTCTTCGTACGAACGTAGTCCTCAATAGTAAAGTTATCGAAGTTCACCACATCAGTAGGGAAACCATATCCCGGCAAGAAAGTACGTGCAGCCAGATCTCGCAGCAAATACTCGCCCATATGGCGATTCAGCTCTATCTCCAGACGTTTGGCATAAGGGCTGTCCTTTTTAGCCGTAGACTTTTCTTGTTCGAGATAATTGAATACTTCCAGCCAACGATCCCGGAGTTTCTTAAGAGCATCACTGGCATCACGACGTAATTGTGGTGCTTTACGGCCATGCAGGCCGGTACCCCTTACAGCGGACTCCAGCGAACTATCAAGTTCCGTAGCCCCACTACCGGTCAGAGAATCCATAAAGCGATCGCACAACGACTCGCTTGCTGTATTTTCAAAGAACCAGCCCGTAGTCAGTACGTGTTTATCTTTCTGAGTCACACCAACATCGTTGCATAAAAAGTGTGACAGCAAGATCGCATTGATATGACGCTGTACCAGACGATCGGAATTCAAGGCCACCGCCGGTGCCGGAATTTTGGTTTTGAAGGGCCATAACGGCTCTGCGAACACTTGCTGATCATGAGGATTGCCCTTACACAGGGTATACGCTAGTGCGCGCGACTCCTTACTACGGCCCGCACGGCCCGCACGTTGCAGATAATTGGCTGGATGCGGTGGCACATTGTTCATCACCACCGCAGAGATACCGCCAATATCCACTCCCATTTCCATTGTGGTTGAGCAGTTCAGAACATTGATTTTCCCTTGTTTGAAAAGGTCTTCGTAATTACCAAGGCGTTCAGCCGATTGCTGAGCAGAGTGTTCAGCGGTGCGGTAATAGAAGCCCCCCTCAACCGCCCTGTCGTTAATATCTGTCCAGAGGTTTTCGGAACGTAATGCAGCTACCTTTTGATCATCAGCGACCATATTGCGTATTTTATCAACGCCCTTTTGGTAATCCTCATCTCGCCGCTCAAAGTGCCATACCTCTGGCAGTTCAGCTTTGCGACACAGGTACCGAGCACGCTTATCGTCTGTCAGCTGATCAAAATCCAGACGCTGCGGCAAGTAAGGAGTAAAACCACAAAAAGTTGTATCAATAATTTTATGTGTTACAGGACAGATCCAACCTTCAGTCATGAGCGAAAACGTCAGCTTCTCTTTCACCAAAAAGTGACGGTTTTCATCATTCTTCAAGATACCGGTTGGGCCGGTTAATGATTTCCATGCATGACGAAGCCAGTCATTCACAAGATCCTGCGCGTCCTTTCGAGATGGATTCAACTTTGCACCCAGCAACAAAAGTTTGATTAAACGCTGATTAGAATTACCCCCGCGGATTAACGGCCATAGTTTGACTCGAGAATCCGTTGATTCTTCAGAATCTGGGCCTCGTAGGGTTTTCGCGGAAAACTTATTACCAATCCAGTCTTTCCATGTGTCGTTAAGCTGGACGAAAGTGTTTTCACGAACGTAGAAATCCAAACAGACCTTAAGGAAGTCGGCCCAGTCTTTTTTGGTAAGCCCTTTGGACTCCCAGCCATTGGGCAAAATGCTTGCAGCAGATGACAAACCTTCGTAGCCAACGGCAACCAGCCCCTGGGTTTCAAGACTGTTCTGACGCTTTGGTCGACGCATAAACTCACGGAACAACAGCATTTCAGCCAATGCACGTGGGCCGGTTTTATCATCAAATATTTCCGGCTTTTGGTAACGATTTTGCAGTAGCATCGGGCCAGACAAATCATTTTTGGATGCTAACTCTTCTACCAAACTGGCCCAACTCAGTTCGGCGTTCGCACTGGTTTCCTTTGCTTTCAAACTTGCGATAACAGGTGCTATTACTTCAGGAGTAAGCCCCTGCTGTTGCAGCTGCTCCTCCATTTTCATCCACTCTGGCTTAGCTCCAGCCTGCTTTTGGCCTAGCTCGCCAATCACCATCCCCCTTAATCGGCTTCGTTCAGCTTCCTGTTGCATACGAACAGACACCCGCGCCGTGCCCTGACGACTATCTGTAAAGGTGATCAATCGACGCCCACGTCCAGACAACGACTGAGCACTAACATTCGAATCGTCATCATCAAAGTCCGGACAGTATTCCAGTACCGTCGGCACAGCATTGGCTACGTAAAAAGGTCCCCCTAGCAATGAGCGCCGAAATGGCGAACTT
>PDUK01000060.1 GCA_006212115.1 Thalassolituus sp.
TTAACCTAGGCGAAAGCTACGTTAACTTTGCGAGCGTAACCTGGGCTCAGAACTGGGATGACGCGTGGAACAGTGAGCTGATTCAAGAGTGGACTGAAGCTCGGAATCAAGACACTGGAAACCTGATTGAGCGTCGTCCAATTCGCGCGACCAAGCTCAATGTACGTTGGACTTCGGGCAAGCTATCGAGCGCACTCGAGAGCCAGTACCGTGGCCAGGCGCCATCGAGATCCGGCGACTATATCGCTCCGTTCGTTCTGCTCAATCTCAGTGCAACCTGGGAAGCCTCACAGGACTTCAGTTTGACTGCTCGCATCGAGAACCTGACCGATCGAGAGTACGAAACTGTTCCTGGTTATGAAGCACAGGGACGCTATGCTCAGGTCACTGGACGCTATAGTTTCTGATCCAATGAGCGCCCGGGCAATACCCCCGGGTGCTTAGATTTGGATTTCGGAAACAAAAAAAGCCCGCATCATGCGGGCTTTCTTGTATCTGGGTGATCCCTGCCTGATTACTCAGCCGGAGCGGCTTCTTCCAGCAAAGGTTTCAGTTCACCCTTCTCATGCATTTCAGTGATGATGTCACAACCACCGACCAGCTCACCTTTTACCCAGAGCTGTGGGAATGTTGGCCAGTTGCCGTACAGCGGCAGGTTCGAGCGGATGTCAGGGTTAGACAGGACATCGACGTACGCAAACTTCTGGCCACAATCCATGACTGCCTGAACGGTACGGGCTGAGAAACCACACAAAGGCTGGTTTGGTGAGCCTTTCATGTAGAGAAGGATGTCGTTGTTTTCGATCTGATCTTTAATGACCTGCATGATATCCATAGCGTCTGTCTCTCACGCGTTAACTGAATCTGCGCACAGCTTACCATAAACCCGACAAGCGCGCTCAGTTATGCAATGTACCCGCCTGCTTAGCCTGCGACAATTGCTGTGAGAAGACCCTCTCGTTCGGATTGAGAACGGTGGAGACCTCTTGCCCTTTCAGGCTGCTGAAAATCACGCGATATGCCAATACCGCCTTCACATAATCGCGGGTTTCACGATACGGGATGCTTTCGATAAATTGGTCAAACGCCACTGGCGCATCTTTCAACCAGCGATCGACTTTGTTGGGGCCCGCGTTATAACCAGCAAGGGCGGCAATCAGATTACCCTGATAGCGCTCCAGCAATGAACGTACATAATAGCTTCCCAGTGGAATATTCGTACGGTAATCCATCAGGTCTTCATCTACATCCTTGAGGACCAGATTCTTCTCTCTGGCTACCTGCTTAGCGGTCGCAGGCATGATCTGCATCAGGCCTCGCGCTCCCACCGGTGATCGTGCATGAGGATTAAACGCACTCTCCCGACGCGCAATCGACATAAGCAGACTGGTATCAAGGTCATACTCATCTGCCCAGCGGCTGAATTCAGCCTGATAGGCCAGCGGAAAACGATGTTCGAGGTAATTCCAGTGCCCGCCAGAAATAGTCGCCTGTACCGCAAGTGCTGGCCAAGAGTTCTGCAGTGCCAGTTCTGAATACACCTGCGTTTTCGACGGCTCACGCAACATCAGGAAATTCCATTCATCAGCCGCGAGTCCCTCTTCGCCGATCGCCCACAACGCCTCAATACGAGCAATCGCCTTTACCTGCCCAGCAACGGCTAGTTCATCTTCACTAACGGCGGGCGTGACCTGGTTCAGGCTGAAAGGTACGGCAAGGCGTTCTGCTGCCAGAAAACCATAAAAATCCCGAGAGGATGCGGCTTGAGCAAAAGTCGTCTGAGCCGCTTCTGAGTCCCCAAGTGCCTCCAGAGCGCGGGCACGCCAGTATTGATAGTAGCCAGATTGACGCTCACTGCTCTGTACGTGTTCAATCCACTCCAGTACCGAAGACCAATCTGAAGCAGCAATCGCTTCGCGCAGAACAGGTCCAATCTTGGTGCCGTCACCAGACGAGATCAGTAGCTCATTGACCACTTCAGGTCTGTCTTCAGCATCAAATTTGTAGCTACGGGTGGCCAACATATCCCCCAGACGCGATAACTGCTGAGCTTTCAGTACCCCCGCCTTTGCCAACGCAGGATACAGATCTGCAACCTGATCTGGATGACGCCTTACCTGATAGGCCAGAACGGCATAAGCCATGTCAGCGCGATCAACACCTTGAGGGTAACGTTGATCCTGATTCAGTATTGACTCTGGAGACGTCCTCGCACTGCGAAAGCCCGCCACAGCCGTGCTCCAACTATCGGGTAACTTGCGCAGCAGGTAGTCGGACAGACTTTTGTTTCCGGCCTGAAGGGCCAGAACAGATCTCTGCCAGATCATCAGTTCTGAAATCTCACCCCGGCTGATCATGGCTTTGAACAGATCGTCGCATTGCTCTGGTCTCGAACGTCCACTCAACCAAAGTTGACGACCGCCTTCAAAAGCGACCTTTTGGTCGCGCACCAGCTGAGCGCGATAGTAAATACAACGCCCCGGCACATCGGCAGGAGCGTATTCATTCAACGCTAAAACACCGTTCCAGTTCCGGGCTGCACCGTAGGTTAACGTTGCATGGCGAACCAGCCAACGAGACAACGGAGAGTCTTTATATTCCGACGCATACCCTCGTACGGAATCCGGAGCAACGTCAGGCAAGGCTTGTTTAATACGGTGGTATTCAATGTATGGAGAGAGAACATGGTGCTGGGTTTGTGGACTGACGTTATCCCATTCACCGTTTCGTGCAGCATTAAGTGCTTCACTGAATTCAGCGTCCGACATCACCTTCGAATGCGCATTCAGGCTCAGCAACAGAGACGAGCAAGCCACCGCTGTTAATGCACGTGTTATCGACCTCAGAAGCGTATCGCTCATGTTCTGGTCTGACCTCAAATTATTCTTATGCCACTTGTCAGTCTGGGGCAGATCGATATCTACACCCCATGAAATTACACACTGTTACTCACATTACCGGACTTTGGCCCGAATTCACACCGATTTACATTTCTCTTCACCGTATAGTGTTGTGGTTAGCAAATTTCGGAGTGTTTTATGAACGTCAGCCAGATTCTCGGCCAATCTCTTACTCTGCCAAACGGCAGTGTGATTCCCAATCGCTTTGCAAAATCAGCGTTGAGTGAAACCCTGGGAAGCGTAGATCTTCGAGTCACCAAAGCACTCCCTAAGCTCTACCAGCGCTGGGCCGAAGGCGGCGTTGGCCTGAGTTTTACTGGCAACGTCATGATCGACCGTCGTCATCTGGGCGAACCCAACAACGTGGTCCTCGAAGATAATCGAGACATGGACATGCTGAAAGCCTGGGCGCGTGCAGCCAAGTCCAATGGCGGACTGGTATGGATGCAGCTGAATCATCCGGGCAAGCAGACCCCGAAGATGCTTAATAAAGACCCGATGTCACCAAGTGCCATTCCATTTCGCAAAGAGATGCAGGCGTTTTTTGGTACTCCTCGTGCCATGACCGAAGACGATATTCAGGATTGTATTCAACGCTTTGCCACCGCCGCCGCTCTGGCCAAAGAAGCCGGGTTTGACGGTGTGCAGATCCACGGTGCTCACGGCTATCTAGTCAGTCAGTTTTTATCGCCCCACCATAACCAACGCGATGACCAATGGGGTGGCAGCATTGAAAACCGCATGCGCTTCGTCGTCGAAGTCTACAAGGCCATGCGCGCAGCCACGGGCGACGACTTCAGCATCGGCATCAAAATGAACTCAGCAGATTTCCAACGCGGCGGCTTTGATGAAAACGACGCCGCGACGGTAGCAACCACACTGGCAGGTCTCGGCATCGACCTGATTGAAATTTCTGGTGGTACCTACGAAACCCCAGCCATGGCGCAGGGCAGCGAGCACCACAACAAGAAGCTAAAAAAAGAAGCGCCGGTAAAAGACTCTACGCGCAAACGTGAAGCCTACTTTTTAGAATTTGCCGAAATGCTGCGCAGTAAAGTCGATGTGCCTTTAATGGTGACTGGCGGTTTCCGTACGTCAGAAGGCATGGCCGCCGCGATCGAATCCGGTGCCTGTGATCTGGTGGGGCTGGGCCGTCCTCTGTGTGTCGAACCGGATCTGGTAAACCGCATTCTTGCCGGTGAAGATTTCACCAGCGTGGTTCAGCCAATTAAAACCGGTGTGAAGATGATCGACAAAATGGCGCTCATGGAAGTCTCATGGTACGAGCGCCAGTTGCACCGCATGGGCAAAGGCAAAGCACCACGCCGTCAGGACCAGGGCTTCTGGTCACTAGTCGACGTACTCTGGCTGATGACCTATCGCGGTATTTTCAACCGCGTTGGCCGTTTACGCGCTTCTTAAGGAGATAAATATGTTGCAGCGAATAAAAGCCGCTTACGTGTCGAGCTACCTGACCCTGGTGTCAGTCATATCGGCCTACGCTTTATGGCAATTAATTCAGGGACAAGATCTAATCGCATGGGGCGGTGTATTACTCGCTGCAGCGCCAATGGCGCTGGTGATTGGCTTTCTGATGGTGAAACCTGTCATGGCGCGTACCAGCGCTGACCTACCAGAAGCGCATATACCCATCGCCATTGGTGTGGTTCTGGCAGTATGGGCAAGCACAACCAGTGATGAATATACTTGGGTACCGAGTCTGCTGGCGTTGATAAGCTATGGCGGATTTCTGCTCTACGTGTACTGGTATTCGCGCTACGGCCGAGTAAAAAGCCAGGCGCTCGAAGTCGGAAAATCGTTGCCTCCTTTCACCCTGACGGACATCGACAATCAACAGGTTTCCAGTGCCGAGTTAATCCAAAAGCCGTCCGTCATTCTCTTTTACCGCGGAAACTGGTGCCCACTCTGCATGGCCCAGATCAAGGAAATTGCTTCGCAATATCAGGAGCTGGAAACCTTGGGCGCAGAAGTCATTCTTGTGTCTCCGCAACCTCATAAAAACACGCGCTCACTGGCCAGAAAGTTCGACGTTAACTTTCGCTTTATGACAGACGAGAATAATGAAGCTGCACGAGCATTAAACATTGCATCTGACTTTGGCATCCCTACAGGCCTTGAAGCGATGGGCTATGACACCGAGGCTCCCATGCCAACAGTGATCATTACCGATGCGACTGGCAAAGTCGTCTGGACCCACGAAACAGACAATTACCGAGTTCGCCCAGAGCCTGAGACGTTCCTCGAGGTAATCCGGGCCCTGTAACCGCGCTACGGGCTCTCTACAAGCCAGACCATTAAGGTATAGTAGAGAGCCTTTTTTCGTTGAGCGGTCCTGTCATGTCCAGCCTATATTCCCGCCTGTTACCCTTAACCTTTATTTGCCTGACTACCGTTCTCGCAGGCTGTGTCACTGTATCGCCAGAGCGCCGCAATGAGGTTGCAGAAAACATTGGTTGGGTGAGCGGTAGCTGCCTAGCCATTCACAATGAAACTCTACAGATTGGTGATGAGTTTGTACTTCATCAGGTAGCGGACCAGCCACACAGCAAAAAACTCACCGTAATTTCACGCGCGCAATCGGCTGAACAATGTGTCCCTCTGCAGGCCGATCGCCGCTTCGTTAATCAGCTGACAGACGCAACCTTTTACTATGTAAACGCCGAGCAATTACCTGATCTCGCTGTCGCCAGCGTGAAAGGATACTCCACACGCGGCATCACCTTCCGCGCCTGCTACAGCAACCAAGCTGTGCGTTTTTTCGGCTTTAAAGGCGACGAGAAAGTGTGGGAAGGCTACTACTACATCGCTGCTCAGGTTCAGAATACTTGTAACCGCTAACCTTTATCTTCACGCCATCCACCACCACCCGGTGTGTGGATACAGAAAGTGTCGCCCTCATCCATCTCGGTGCGGGCACAGCCATCCAGCCACTCTACTCGCCCGTCATTGCGATGGATAAAATTAACGCCTGTTTTTCCCTCACTAGCGCCATTTAATGCAAAGGTAGGAACGCGTCGGTGTCCGCTGATTATGTTAGCCGTCATCGGTTCAAGAAAGCGAATATGACGCTCGACACCGTTGCCTCCCCGATGGGTTCCCTGACCACCACTCAGCTGGCGAATATGAAAGTGATCCAGCAGCACAGGAAAACGTTGTTCCAGTATTTCCGGGTCCGTCAGTCGGGAATTGGTCATGTGCGTATGCACTGCATCAGCCCCCCTCCCGTCAGCCGTCGCACCCGCGCCACCGCACAGCGTTTCGTAATACTGATAAGACTCGTTGCCGAAGGTGAAGTTGTTATTAGTGCCCTGCCCTGCGGACATCAATCCTAATGCCCCCATCAGGCAATCCACCAGCGCCTGCGCCGTTTCAACATTTCCCGATACAACTGCAGAGGGATACTCAGGTGAGATAATAGAACGCTCGGGTACAACAATATCCAGCGCGCGAAAAAAACCCGCGTTCAGCGGCATATTTTTCCGGACAAGAACTCTGAAACAATACAGTACTGCTGCACGTACGACCGATGTAGGCGCGTTAAAATTACCGGGATGCATAGGTTGTTGTTTGGTGTAGCCTGTTCCGGTGAAATCGACGCGCGCCCGACGCGCAACCTGATCAACCTCAATCGCAACCCGGAAACACGTTCCGTCATCCATGTCGTAGCGGAACGTACCAGAAGGCAGCTCTGCAAGACACTCACGCAATATAGCCTCGGCATTATCCTGAACATGCTGCATGTAGGCATGAACCATATCCGCGCCGTACTGTTGGCAAAGTCGTTTAAGCTCTTCAGCGCCTTTTTCACAGGAGGCAAGCTGCGCCATTAAGTCGGCAATATTCTGATCAGGGTTTCGCGCTGGGTATTTGGCTGATGCTAATACTTTACGAATATCGGCTTCCTGAAACTCGCCCGCACGCATCAGAACCAGATTGTCGAGAATCACTCCTTCCTCTTCGATATGCTGACTATTCGCAGGCATAGAGCCCGGCGTAATGCCTCCGATATCGGCATGGTGTCCGCGTGCCGCGACATAAAAGTCGGCGCGCGTCTGACTATTAATAAATACCGGTTTTATAACAGTCACGTCTGGTAGATGAGTGCCACCGTTGTAGGGCGTATTTAATACAAATGCATCGCCGGGTTGCATGTCCGTATGCTCACGGATAACAACCTCAATGCTCTCGCTCATTGAGCCCAGATGAACCGGAATGTGGGGCGCATTGGCAACCAGTGCACCGCTTGAGTCGAATACTGCACAGGAGAAATCGAGGCGTTCTTTGATGTTGACGCTACTGGCCGTTTTTTCGAGCACATAACCCATCTGTTCTGCGACCGACATAAACAGGTGGTTAAATATCTCGAGTGTGACCGGATCATGCTTCGAAGCACTCGCTTCAAGATTATCAGTTGTTAATTCAGCAGAGTAGGTGTGTATGGCATTCGCCTTCCCGGATCGCTGATCGGATAACAGAAGTGCACCACTCTCCAGCACGTCAAGCTGCCAGGAGGGTTCAACAAATATCGTTGAGTTTGCTTCTATTAACAGTGCAGGCCCGGACATACTGAATCCCGCGGGCAGTGTCTCACGGCGATACACAGCTACATCTTGCCACTGCCCATGAATAAATTGTCTGACCTGCCCATGATCGCTAATCTTATCCATCGCCGTATCAGGCAAAGTCGCTGACGGAGGCGCCACCCCGGGAGCTACAACCTCAACCTGCACGGCATCCAGCAGCAGCGATTTTTCCTCGTAGATAAAACCAAATAGCTGACGATGCTGTTGCTCGAACTCGCGATGCGCCTGCTCCGAGTCGTTCCACGAAACAAGCAACGGCGTGTCTGATCCCTCATAACGCAAGTACACACGCACTGCACGTTGACCTGTTACCGGACTCGTAGCTGCTATACGCTCGGCAATACGTTCTACCTCGTGAGCCGATTGATCCAGAGGTTGTTCAACGGCTTCTTCAGCGAGCCAGCGCTGGTCTGCAATACCAATACCGTACGCAGACAGTACGCCAGCCATGGGGTGCAGATATACTTTACTCATATTCAATGCTTTGGCGACAGCACAGGCATGCTGTCCACCCGCTCCACCAAACGCACTGAGTATGTAGTCCTGAACGTCGTAGCCGCGCTCTACTGATATCTTCTTTACCGCTGCCGCCATGTTTTCTACGGCAATGGTTAAAAAGCCTTCTGCTAGTTGCTCAGCAGTCCATTTAACACCCGTTTCATGAGTCACCTCTTCGGCCATCTCGATAAAGGCACTGCGTACCGTATCCAGATCGAGCGGTGCGTCCTGCTGAGGGCCAAATACAGACGGAAAGAACTGCGGCTGAATCCGCCCCAGTAATACATTGCAATCAGTGACCGTCAGCGGGCCACCATTGCGGTAACAGGCCGGTCCCGGATAGGCCCCTGCACTGTCTGGCCCAACCTGTAAACGACCATCCGCGAACTGAACAATGGAGCCGCCACCGGCTGCCACAGTGTGAATATTCATCATAGGGACGCGCAAGCGTACACCATTCACGACCGTCTCTGTTTCCCGTTCCAGCTCACCGGCATAGTGACTGACATCCGTCGAGGTTCCCCCCATATCGAAGCCAACGATACGATCAAAGCCGTCAGCCTCTGCCGTGCGGACCATACCGACAACGCCGCCCGCTGGACCGGATAAGATGGCATCACGCCCCTGAAAAACATCGGCCTGAGCAAGCCCGCCGTTAGACTGCATAAACTGCAGATCGAGCGCCTGTTGACTGTGCTCTCTATCGGATAAAGCACCTGCTACCTGATTCACATAGTGACGCAATACAGGGGAGAGATAGGCATCCGCCACAGTGGTGTGCCCGCGAGGCACAATTTTCACAAGAGGGCTGACTTCGTGGCTCAATGAAATCTGCTGGAAACCAACATGTTGGGCTATTTCGCGAATGCGCTTTTCATGTGACGGATAGCGATAGGCATGCATGAGTACAACGGCAACGCTACGAAACCCCAGCTGATAAGCCTCTTGCAATTGAACCAGTGTCGCTTCCTCATCAAGCGGGTACTCAACAACGCCGCTTGCCTGAACACGTTCGGCAACTTCGTACACTGAGTCATACAAAGGACGAGGGAGATCAATATGGCTGGCAAAGATATCAGGCCGGGTCTGGTAGCCAATTTCAAGCTGGTCGCGCAGCCCCTTGCTGATAAGCAAAACGGTGGGTTCGCCCTTACGCTCAAGCAGCGCATTAGTCGCAACGGTTGTCCCCATTCTGACAGAGGCAATGGCGGTAGGTTGCTCAGCGCAATGCTGATTCTGGAGACGTTTGATCCCCTCAACAGCGGCATCCGCATATTGTCCGGGATTTTCAGACAGCAGCTTATAGGTCAGGACTTGCTGATCGGGTGTAAGAGCGACAATATCAGTGAAGGTACCGCCCCGGTCGATCCAGAATTGCCAGTGCGTTTGTTGAGGAGAGCTTGCCATTATCCGCTGTTGCCTGTGTCACAGTATAAACAACGCGGATAATAGCATTTACCCGTTAAGACGTGCCTTACATCGGCGAGTACAGGCGAAAATCGACATCCATGCATTCATCGCCGTCGAAGCACAGCGTGATGGGCAGCGGCCCGGTCAACGGTGCCTCAACACCAAAGATCATCAGGTGGAGCCCGCCCGGCTTAAGCGTTACCGCACCTTCAGCCGGAACAGGCAGTGTGTCCTGACGGCGCATTTTCATCACACCATTCTCGTGAACATGAGTGTGAATTTCGATGGCATTTGCCCAATCGGCAGAGAGAGTCTGAAGCTGACGCGACGTGGTCGAGGCATTTTCAATAGACATATAACCCGTGGTCACAGACTGCCCGGGGAACGGCGCTTTTACATAGGGATCTTGAAACGACAAACCCGATTTATCGTCCGCATGTACCTGGGTAGTCACGGCCGTAGAAACAAGTACCGCGCCCGCTACTGCGGCGATAGATCCTAAAAACTTCAACATTCTTACCTCACAACACAATCAGTAATGACGATAGCACTATTTTACCGCGTTGCGCTGTCCGCCTTCCAGTTTACTGCCTCATTCAGGTCGGCAAGTGGGCGGGTAAAGTAGTAGCCACCCAGACCGTCAACGCCGGTTTGTCTTACTGCATCGACATCGGGCGCTTCTTCTAAGCCCTCTGCAAGTACCAGCAGGTCGAGGTTATGAGCAATCTGAACCATGCTCTGGATATAGAATTTATGATCCTGAGCCTGATGTACGCCACGGTTAAAGCTACCGTCGATGCGAACATATGCGAGGGGTAAACGCTGCAGGTAAGCAAAGGCCATGGTGCCCGTCCCTACCTGGTCGATACCAATATGAACACCATAAGGCTGTAACTTGAGTGCCAGTCTCGCAATCGCGTGCTCTGCCGAGTACAAAGCAAACTCTGGTACCTCTAAGGCAATTCGACGAGCTTGCTCCGGATACTGCGCCAACAACGCCGCAAGAGCCTGATGAAAATCTTCATCCAGTACAGATGCAGGAGACAGGTTAATACAGAAACGGATGTCCGACGCCGCACCCGATAAACCATCAATGGCCTGGAATACTTTCTCCACCACCACGAGGTCAAATCGGGCAGCCAACCGGTGTTGCTCAATCATTGGCCAGAAACGGGCCGCAGACAGTACCTGATCCTCCCAGCTGACACGACTGAACACCTCGATCTGCAACAGCTGCTGATCGTGGTTAGACATCACCGGCAGAAACTGCAGCTGAATGCTTTGTTGTTCGAGAATGGTGTTGAGCAGTGTATGCCACTCCCCTGCTGTCCATTCATCGACATCAGAGTCCGCTCGCTGGTAAAGCTGAAATTTAGGTGTCGGCTGACGTTGCGCCTGACGCAATGCAGCATCCGCACGACTGAAGGCGTCCACAGGGTCATCCTGATCGCCCTGCAGGAAAACGGCACCCATATGAAAACTCAGCTCGTTTCTCTGCGATAACGCCGAGACACTCATCAAGCCAAACGCCTGCTGTACGATGTCTTCGGCTTGCGTGCGATCCGCACAAGGGACAAACAAAGAGAAATCCGCACCAGCGCGACGCCCCAGTAGACTGTGAGGGTAATCGGCGCGCCATTGCTCAAGAGATTTACCCAATAGCGCCAGCAGATCATCGCCTGCCTGTCGGCCCGCATTGAGGTTAAACTCAGCGAAGTTCTGGATTTGCATAATAATCAGAACACCGCTGTGCTCATCATCGCGCGCCAGAATATGACCAAACTGCTGATCAAATCCACGGCGGTTCAATAAGCCGGTAGGTGCATCCAGATACGACTCTTCACGCAGTCGTTCCGTCATCTCTGCCTGCTCGGCAAAGATAGCCTGGAGCTTGCGCACCATCTTATTCATGGCTTCAACAACGCGACGCAACTCCCGCGCACGCGGAATGTTTTCCTGAACCTGTAAGTCGCGCTCGGAAATGGCCAAGGCCTGCTGTTCAACGCGGACCAATGAACGGAACAACAGTCTCAGAATCAACTGCAATGCCACCAGCGCAATCAGCAGCACCCAGGCAAACCAGATCATCTCAGCCCGGATCATGCCCCACAGATCGCGGTAGGCGAAATCCGCATGACTGATCACAGTGACTGTCCCAAGGCGCTGCCAGCCCTTGGTGACATCGGCCTCAGCAGGAATTAACTCAAGAGGAACCAAACGCTCAAACCACTCTGGCGCACCGCCACTGCTGAATGCCTCGCGGGCACGGCGATGAAGCGTTTCACCATCAGTGCGTGCGAAGGTGATGTCTTCAAAGAAACCACGGTCAAACAACACATCCATCAGCCGGGTTTGCTGGACCGAATCATCGGTTGCAATCTGCGACATAGAAAGAGCCAGGGATGTCGCAGCGTCATACGCACGTCCATTCAGCTGCTGTTCAAAATAGTCGCGACCATTAATCACGGTGACAACCAGGTTACCGGCGAGCAACACGACCACCAGCATACTGGCGAGGAGCGAAAATTGTTGTCTGAGCGTCATGAGCTTATAAATCCATACCGAGGTTATTCATCCGGATTCGTAAATCCGTCCACAAGTCGAGCTTGTTGGGGTCTCCCAACAGTATCCCCTGTCCTTTCATTTTGTCGAGCCACATTCCATTCGCGTTAAAACTGTAGACAGGGTCAAGATCCGGCCGCTTACTGGCTGGCCGGATCTGATTAATCAGGTTATCGAGCACAAGAGGAATGGCGTCCGGTGTCGGGAAGTACGTCAACACCATATGTGCCTGATTCAGGCGCACCGCCTTAACGTAGGTGATCCGAAGTTTCGACACATCCACACCGATTTTGGACAGGGTGTAATACTTCGCGATCACGTAGTCTTCGCAGTCACCGCCATTGGTACCCAACGCTTCGTACGGCGTAGCCCAATAATCGATTTTTCCCCAGTGCTGATCATCATTACGGAAAGGCACGCGACGGTTAAAGAAGTAGTTCACTTCTTCTAGCTGGCGCTCTTCTGAGTAGTTGGCCACGCGTTCCATCATCCGCCGCCAGTCGTCGATGCGTCTTCCGGCGCTGTAATCGTATTCTTCTTCGGCACGCGCAGTAAGATCTTCAGGTACCCACTGGTTCACGTCTGCTACCAGCGTCGCTGAAATCAACAGCGAACTCCAGAACAGCTTTCCAGATATGGCAGATGTGACACGTCTCAGTTTCATTAACAGCGAAGCCGGGCTTAGAATCAGGGGGCAATTTTCACTATAGACGTTGTCACGGTTTTCGCTGCCTGAATGCCACATCCATCTGGACGCTGAGGTGCTTTTTCGGCAAACTCGCAGCAGAAACACACGCATCCGGATACCAGCATGTCACGCATACTTCTCCTGCAGGGGCCTAACCTGAATCTGTTAGGCACGCGAGAGCCCCATATCTATGGCGCCACCACCCTTGCCGACATAGAGACACAGCTCACCCCTGTCGCGAAAGCGGCTGGATTCGAGCTGGAACAGCTTCAAAGCAACGCAGAGCACGTGCTGATTGATCGTATTCATGCCGCGCGTGAAGACGGCACAGCGTTCATCCTGATCAACCCAGGTGCCTTCACCCACACCAGCGTCGCCATCCGGGATGCACTGGCGGGTGTTGATATCCCATTTATCGAAGTACACATTTCCAACGTGCACGCCCGTGAGCCATTCCGTCAGCATTCCTACCTGTCGGATATTGCTCAGGGTGTAATCTGTGGACTGGGCGTTCAGGGTTACGAACTCGCACTGCAAGCTGCGATCAGGCAGGTGAACGCCTGATGTCCTGGATTCAGATTCGCATACATACGCACAGCGATGTTGTCAGCAAAGTAGAAGATACCCTGCTGGAGTGTGGCTCATTGTCCGTTACCTTAAAGGACGATGCTGACCAGCCCATTCTGGAACCAGAACTGGGCACTACACCGGTATGGGACGAGACCTGCGTCATCGGTCTCTTCGAAGCCACACATGATCCGGCAGAGCTGAGTGCTCAACTCAACCAGGTCTTCCGCCTGAAAGCGAAAGAAGATCTTCCTCGTCATAAAATCGAGATACTCGAAGACAAAGACTGGGTAAGAGAATGGATGGATAACTACCATCCAATGCAGTTTGGTGAGCGCCTATGGGTTTGTCCAAGCTGGAAGACACCGCCTCAACCTGATGCCGTGAACCTGATGCTGGACCCGGGCCTGGCGTTTGGTACTGGAACCCACCCGACCACGTCTCTGTGCCTCAAATTCCTCGATCGCGAAGTTCAGGGTGATGAACTGGTCGTCGACTTCGGCTGCGGCAGTGGCATTTTAGGCATCGCGGCACTCCTGTTAGGTGCTGCCAAAATGGCAGGGACAGATATTGACCCGCAAGCTCTGCTCGCCACCGAAGACAATGCCAACCGTAACGGCATCGCCGCTGACCAGTACGACGTTTATCTGCCAGAGAATACACCGCCATTAAAGGCAGACATCATGGTCGCTAACATTCTGGCTGGACCACTCGAACAGCTTGCACCGACTATTGCAGAACTGACTCGCAGTGGCGGTAAGCTTGCATTGTCTGGGCTCCTGGCCGAGCAAGCGGAAACCATCAGCACATGTTATGGTCAATGGTTTGAGATGAACGCGCCGGAACAGGAAGGCGACTGGGTATTACTGACAGGGATCAAACGCTGAAATGATGTTGTTTACGCAGGTCACCCGCTGTCCGCATTGCGAAACCAGCTTTCGCGTGGGCGATGAGCAGCTGGACGCCGCCAACGGCTATGTTCGTTGTGGATCGTGCCTGCAAGTATTCAACGCGACGGATTACTTCGTCACCGACAATCAGACACCCGAACAAAATGAATCAGATACTTCTGCGGACGCCTTCGTAGCAACTGAGACAGAAGCGGAACAGCTCCATGAAGAAGTGAAGTCTCCAGAACCAGAACCGAAACCACAATCACTGGCCTTCACCTTTGCAGACGATGAGCCAGAGCCAGAGCCAGAGCCAGAGCCAGAGCCAGAGCCAGAGCCAGAGCCAGAGCCAGAGCCAGAGCCAGAGCCAGAGCCAGAGC
>PDUK01000180.1 GCA_006212115.1 Thalassolituus sp.
CTTGCGTCAGGTACTCAAGATACATCCAGCCCGGGCCATAGTCGTAGCTCAGGCCTGGCGCAAAGGCGCGAATGGTATCTGTGTCATTACCGTCTGTGCCTGGCTCTGCATAAGTGAGGTCAGCATAGAATGACCAGTTGCCTGTATTCAGGCCAACTTCTGCCGCGTAGCGGTCGTTTTCAATGGTAACGTCTGCGACTTCATCTGGGAGATTGCGCTCGGATGTAATGTACGAGGCTTTCGCCCAGAGACCGCCGAAGTTGATGGTATAGTAGAGAGCCGCAGCGTTTTGGTCGCCCGAGACTTCGCCGTCACCGCTGACCAACTCCTGCAGGCCGCCGCTCTGCGCTGACACGCCTACGGTCGCCATATCATTAATTGAGTAACTCAGGTTACCCACGAAAGTCTGCACTTTGCGGTAAGTACTCGTGCTACCCCAATGGCCGTTGTCATCCATGGTATCGGTGCTGGTAGACCAGTCATCGGCAAGATAGAGCGCAGCGTCATAGTGCAGCGCGCTCAGTGTCTGAGATACTTTCACACCAACATCCATCTGGTCGCCGTAACCAGCAAGCAGCATGTCACCCGGCCAGAAGTTGTAGGTTTTCCAGGCGAAGGGGACCTGGCTCTTACCGATGGTCACCATTGGGCCATCGTCAAACTGATAACCTACCCAGGCTTTGTGAATAGCAAACTGGCCACCCGTGCTGTTGTTATCAGCATCGGTGAAGCTGCCGGGACCAATGCGCGTTTCTGCCGAATACGTCCACGGGGTGTCAGGCACATTGCCGTCGGCATAAAGAATCAGGGCTTCGCTGTCGATGACCCCCCAGGATTCCTGGTGTGCATCATTATTTTGCTGGTATTGGTAATTGAACCAAACTCCACCAGAGAGGTTAGGGCTCGCGTGTGCGGCAGTTGACAGTATCGCGGCTGCGGTCAGCGCTGATACCTTAAAGGCAACAGACTTCGTCATGGATAGCTCCTGGCTAGCTGTATTTTGTGTGGGTGTGTTTATTAATGTATTGCTGTGTTTTTAAGACACAATACTTATACGATTGTAGCAGTTTGTCTAAATGTTTCAGAAAAGGTGGCCCTGATTTGCTGCCTTGTCTCGAAAAGACGGGGTGTCAGGAACACCTTTTCTTGAGTTATCGCAGGCGAGAGACACCGAGCATTACCAGGCATATACCTGCGATACCTGCCCAGCCAAGAGGCTCGCCCAAAAATATGACCGCCATGATGGTTGTCAGTACCGGGCCAATGGTTCCGCTGACACTGGCCCTTGCCGGGCCGATGCGTTTGATCGCACCACTGACCATAAATGATGGCACCACTGTGACGAGTATTGCCAGAATCAGAGTGCCTACCCAGCGCGTCGCATCCATTTCTGGCAAAGTCGGACCCTCAGCAATACCGTAGTGAATCAGCGTGGCTAATGTCGCTGAACCCATGGAAATGCAGGTGAAGAACAAGCTGCCAAGTTCAGCGATACCGCGCTTGCTGAACAGAATGAACAGAGAGAACGACAGGGCGCTGCCCAGAATCAGCAGCGTGCCTTTCGTAATGTCAGCATCACTGGTACCCGGCGGCGCGATCTCAAGGTCATGGCCGTACATAACGCCCAGTCCGACGTAAGTCAGTATGAGTGCCGGAATCACAGAACGCCCGACCTTTGCACCGAAGAAAATGGCGCCGAGAATCATGACCATACTGGGATACGCGTAGAGCATCAGTCTCTCGAGCTGGGCGCTGACGTATTCCAGCCCTGAGAGGTCCAGTAAAGAGGCCATGTAATAACCCAATAGTCCAACGGCAGCAGCTCTTAAGAGGGTCTGAACGTCAGGCTTCGATTCCATCCGGCTCCATAGATAGACCCCTATCACCAGATAGATGGGCAGTGCGATCAGCATACGCAGGCCCATAAGGGGAATGGCTGACATGCCAAGGCTGTAGAGCCATTTGATTAGAATGGGTTTGGTTGAAAACAGAAATGCAGCACTGAGTGCCAGTATTAAGCCTGAACGAAGGGTGTTGCGGTTGCTTTCGTAATCCACGGCAGCCATAAAATTGTCCTTAAAGTCGTAAGCTGGTGGCTGCGAAAAGAGGCGTGATCAGAGGTTTCCGGTGACGACTGCCTTCGCAGCCGGTACCGGTAGAAATGTTTCAGAACCGGAATGCTGCGCACACTGCCTTCTTCCACCACATCAGGGTAGAATTCGTCAGGGTTAGCAGTGCATTCGGTGGTAGTTTCATTATCTTCCGTTGTCCTTTACAGGAGAGTACAAATTAGCAAAGCTGACAGGTAAAGAAAAGCGCTGGATAGATTTACCCCAAGGGTGCTTTCTGGTAATCTGCCCTCCCATCTTGAGTGAGTGGCCCGAGGGCGCTTCCGGCGCTGATTTCGTTAACCTCAGGCACGCTCCGTAACAATTTTTTCATCTCTGCTCGCGGACCTTCTATGACACGTTTTATCTTTGTCACGGGTGGTGTTGTTTCTTCTTTGGGGAAAGGCATCGCTTCTGCATCTGCATCTCTGGCTGCCATTTTGGAAGCCCGTGGCCTTAAGGTCACCATGCTCAAGCTCGATCCGTACATCAACGTGGACCCGGGTACCATGAGCCCGTTCCAGCACGGCGAAGTATTCGTCACCGATGATGGCGCCGAAACCGACCTGGATCTTGGTCACTATGAGCGCTTCATCCGCACGACGATGTCCCGCCGTAACAACTTCACTACCGGCCGTATTTACACCGATGTTCTTGCCAAAGAGCGTCGCGGTGACTACCTGGGCGGTACGGTCCAGGTGATTCCGCACATCACTGACGAAATCAAGCGTCGTGTTCTGGAAGGTGCTGAAGGTTCAGACGTGGCACTTGTCGAAATTGGCGGCACTGTCGGTGACATTGAATCGCAGCCATTCCTTGAAGCCGTGCGTCAGATGAAGGTTGAGCTGGGCTCTAAGCGGGCAATGTCGCTGCATCTCACTCTGGTGCCGTATATCGCCACTGCAGGTGAGACGAAAACTAAGCCTACTCAGCATTCAGTGAAAGAAATGCGCACTATCGGTCTGCAGCCAGATGTTCTGATCTGCCGTTCAGATCATAAGATTGATGCGTCTTCTTTGCGCAAGATTGCGCTCTTCACCAACGTCGAAGAGCGTGCCGTGGTGCCGCTTGAAGATGCCGATACCATCTACAAAATCCCAAGGATGCTGCATGAGTTCGGTCTTGATGATCTGATCGTTGAGAAATTTGACCTGTCTTGCAAAGAAGCTGACCTGTCTGAGTGGGATGATGTGGCAGACGCCAAACTCAACCCAGAAAAAGAAGTAACCATTGCGATGGTCGGCAAGTACATGGATCTGCTGGATGCCTACAAGTCTCTGATCGAAGCGATTGATCACGCAGGTATCCACCATCGAGCTAAAGTGAACATCCGCTACATCGACGCTGAAGATGTTGAGCGTAAAGGCGTTGACGTTCTGGCTGGTGTCGATGCCATTCTGGTTCCAGGCGGTTTTGGTAATCGTGGGGTCGAAGGTAAGATCCGCACGGTTCAGCACGCCCGTGAAAACAAGATTCCTTACCTGGGTATCTGTCTTGGTATGCAGGTAGCGGTCATTGAATTTGCCCGTAATGTAGTGGGCTGGAAGGACGCTCAATCTACTGAATTCAGTCGTGACACCCAACACCCTGTGATCGGCCTCATTACTGAGTGGCAGGATGCTTCAGGAAAGCTGGAAACTCGCGATGAGAACTCTGACCTTGGCGGTACGATGCGCCTCGGTGGTCAGGAGTGTGTTCTGACCGAAGGCTCAACCACCTCACGTGCCTATGGCAAAGAGATCATCACCGAACGCCACCGTCATCGCTATGAAGTGAACTCATCGCTGGTGCCTGAGCTTGAAAAAGCGGGCTTGCGCATTGCTGGTCGTTCCGTAGATGGCGAACTGGTTGAAGTTGTTGAAGTACCGGATCACCCATGGTTTGTGGCATGTCAGTTCCATCCGGAATTTACATCCACCCCGCGTGATGGCCATGGCCTGTTCTCAGCCTTTATTAATGCGGCTCTGAACAATAAGTAAGTTTTAAATTTAAACCTTGTGATCGGCCTTCGCATAAAGTGCGAAGGCCGCGTTAATTTCAGGAGATTGAAATGGCTAAAATTATCGACATCAAAGCACGCGAAGTGCTGGATTCTCGTGGTAACCCAACCATCGAAGCAGACGTTACTCTGGAAGGTGGTTTCTTCGGTACAGCATGTGCACCAAGCGGCGCATCTACCGGTACCCGCGAAGCACTGGAACTGCGTGATGGCGATAAAAGCCGCTACTTGGGCAAAGGCGTACTGAAAGCCGTTGCTAACGTAAACGACACCATCAAGCCTGCCCTGATCGGTATGGATGCACTGGATCAGCGCGCCCTCGACAACAAAATGCTCGAGATCGACGGCACTGACAACAAAGCCAACATGGGCGCGAACGCCATTCTGGCTGTGTCGCTGGCTGCTGCCAAAGCCGCTGCGGCTGCGAAAGGCGTTGAGTTGTACGAACACATCGCAGACATCAATGGCACTCCAGGCGTTTACTCAATGCCAGTTCCTATGATGAACATCATCAACGGTGGCGAGCACGCTGACAACAACGTCGATATTCAGGAATTCATGGTACAGCCAGTGGGCGCGCCTACCTTCGCCGAAGCACTGCGTTGTGGTGCAGAAATCTTCCACGCACTGAAGAAAGTACTGTCTTCTCAGGGCCTGAACACAGCAGTAGGCGACGAAGGTGGTTTCGCACCTAACCTGGCGT
>PDUK01000003.1 GCA_006212115.1 Thalassolituus sp.
GTAACGATCAAGAGCGGCGCATTATAGAGATGCGGCGATTTGGGTCAACTACTTTCTGTAATAAATTTTAAGTAGTTACGCATACGCGTATACTGCCGCCTGCTCGATCCAGAATGTGTTGTACCTATATATAGAAGAGAGTCGTGTGATGGCAGAGAAGGCAGTCGTAATTTATTCCGGTGGCATGGATTCGTTCACCATACTCAACCGCGCTAAAAACGAAGGCTACGACCTCTATGCCCTCACCTTCGATTACGGCCAGAGACACAGTAAAGAGATTCAGTTTGCGCAGCGCGTCTGCGAAGAACTGAAGATCAGTCACAAGATCATCGACATCACTGCGATCAATCAACTGCTTCAAAGCTCATCGCTGACTTCAGACATCGATATCCCTGAGGGTCATTATGAAGCAGCGAACATGAAGTCTACTGTCGTTCCTAACCGCAATATGATCCTTCTTTCCCTCGCTATTGGTTACGCAGTAGATATAGGCGCAAGTAAAGTGTTCTACGGCGCACACTCAGGTGATCACGCTATCTACCCCGATTGTCGTCCCGACTTCGTACACGCAATGAATAAGGTCGCTAAGCTCGCCAACTACGAGCCTGTAGATATCGTTACGCCTTACCTTAATAGTGATAAGACTGAGATTCTGGCAGACGGCCTTAAGATGAATCTCGACTACGGTAAGACTTGGACCTGCTACAACGGGCGTGACAAGGCGTGTGGCAAGTGTGGCTCCTGTACAGAACGTCTCGAAGCGTTTGCAGCCAATAATGCGACTGACCCACTCTCTTACGAGTCAGCATAATGGGTACTAAAACCTACCGGGTTAAAGAGATCTTTTACACTCTTCAGGGAGAGGGCGCACAAGCCGGTCGGCCTGCGGTATTCTGTCGTTTCTCTCGATGCAATTTGTGGAACGGTACGGAAGAAGGGCGTAGTGCAGCCATCTGCTCGTTTTGCGATACCGACTTTATTGGTACAGACGGTCACCTTGGCGGACGCTACACCTCTGGCCAGTTAGTTGAAATTATCCAGGATCAATGGCCGGGAGCGACCAAGGGTGAACACGTCCAGGGAAAACCCTACGTTGTTTGCACTGGCGGAGAGCCAGCGCTTCAGCTGGACAAGGATCTCGTATTCGCACTACAGAATGCAGGATTTGAGGTCGCCATTGAGACCAACGGCACCCTGCCGCTTCCCGACAACATCGATTGGGTATGTCTTAGCCCCAAAGGCGATTCTGAACTGGTCGTTATTGATTGCGACGAACTGAAGCTGGTCTACCCGCAGAGCGACGCGTTGCCAGAGCGGTTTGACTATATCCGTGCCGATCATCGCTATATACAGCCCATGGCCGACTTTGAACCTGTCGTCATCGCCAGCGATAAACTTGAAGGGGCAAAAGAAGGCCTTTCAGTCAGTAATACACGAAAAGCTGTGCAGTACTGCATGAAACACCCTCAGTGGAAGCTCAGCCTTCAGACCCATAAAATGCTGGGTATTGAGTAGCTCTCATACCGCCCGCTATGTTTACAGCGTAAAGGCGACCTTGGTTTTCAAATCACCCGCCTCATAACGCCGATGAACGCTGGCAACGGCACTCGCTGGTTGGGTTTCTGTTTCAGGGACCGCTATTCGCTGCGCATCGACTTCCTTAGCCAACCAATGCAGAAAACGACCGTGGTTTATTCTGCCTTTCCCGGTGAGCAAAGGCAGCAGCATAAAAACAGCATGGAGGGTTAGCCCTTTAGCATGCGCCTGAGTCAGATCGTACGTATTACGCGCATTAATAGTCGCGACTTGAGCACCCGGACCTGCCGCCATTAAGCCAGCCTGCAGACTCTCCCCCCCATGAGTATCCAAAACTTTATCGAACATCCCGGCTTTGCTCGCAACCTCGTCATGACCGATTGCAGTGGCGTCAAAGGAGGCTATTTGATCTTTGCGGGTGTCATTACCGGCGGTTGCGGTGACCACCGCCCCTTTTAATTTTGCCAGCTGCACGGCCATCTGCCCCACTCCACCGGAGCCACCCATGATCAGGCAGGACTCACCCACAGCGACATGCAACCGCTCGAGCGCCTCAAATGCCGTAATAGAAACAAGCGGAAGCACAGCGGCTTGCTCCGCACTGATGGACTTTGGTGCCGGAGCCATTAACTCAGCATCGACCACCATAAACCGGCACAAGGTACCGCTGGAGCCTTTAACGCCTCCAGCACACCCATAGACCCGATCGCCGGGCTCGAAGCCGCTGACATTCTGGCCAACACTAATAACCTCGCCACACACGTCACAACCGGGGACCTGGTTATCAGCCGCGATCGGCGCAAGGCCCGCGCGTATTTTGGTATCGATGGGGTTAAACCCACTGGCCAGAACCTTCAGTAGTAACTCGCCCTCACCGGCAACCGGCATAGGTAGCTGGGTTTCACTCAATACATCTGGCGTTCCGGTTTCGGGAAAATGCCACGCGCTGTTCACGTCACTCATGGTGACCACTCTCCAGCAGTTGGTTAATAATATCGCCGATCAACTCGTCGTCTTTGCGAGTGCTCAGGTAGCTGGCAAACACCTGACGGGTCATTTCCGGTACGTCCGAGACCTCGTGCAACTCACCACTTTCCAGATAAGGCGCCACCATAGTCGCGGGCAGATACCCAGCACCACCGTGCATCAGGATACTGTCGAGTGCGATTCGTCCCGTATTGGTTTTCAATACCGGAGCCGCCATACCTTTGAACTCCTGAGCATGCTGAATACGGAAGGACGTGCCCCAATCCACCAGCACATAACCCAACTCAGCAGCCTCCTGCCATTCACGGCAGGATTCCGAAGCGACCATCACCAGCGGCACCGACAGCACCTCTCTCGTTACCAGTTCGTCCGCCTTCGGGGCATCAAACACCAACGCAAGATCTAACGATCGTTCGAGAATCTGGCGGACAAGGGCGCTGCTACTGTGCGCCATCGCACTGACTGCCATGCCGGGCCGCCGTAGAAGCGCGGGGAGTTTCTGTTGTAATACGGCATCCCAAAGATTAGGCGTAGCACCCAACGCAAACTGATAATGACGATCGTCTGCTATTGCGACTTCATGGCGAATCCGTTGCTCAAGCAGGACACTGCTTTCTGCGAGTGGAATCAGCTTTTCGCCTGCAGGGGTCAGCTGAATGTTATTACGCTGACGGGAGAATAGTTCCACCCCGAGCAACCCCTCTAGCTGGCGAATCCGAAAGCTCACCGCAGACTGAGTAAGGTAGAGGTTTTCCGCGGCACGACCGAAGTGGCGCGTGCGCGAGACTTCCATAAAGGTTTTGAGCAGATCCGTATCCATAACAACCAGAAAACTTTCACGTAACGACAAGATTTTTTCGTTTTACCACAGACGCGCCGCTGACCATACTCCGCCCAACATAAAAGAGACATTCTTTTGTGATCGACAACCTTGATGATGGCAGGTGCGCTATGACTCAGATTCAGACAAAAAGCTTTGATACCGCTAAGAAATTTTTTGACGATGCTAACTTTCCTCGCGGATTTCATCGTTCAGGTGACTTTACGCGCCAGCAGGCTGACATCCTTG
This sequence comes from Thalassolituus sp., assembly GCA_006212115.1. Classification (GTDB taxonomy): domain Bacteria; phylum Pseudomonadota; class Gammaproteobacteria; order Pseudomonadales; family Oceanobacteraceae; genus Thalassolituus. Next base: position 3,593 of record PDUK01000003.1, read on the forward strand.
AGAACATGGGCGATGCTCTCAAGGCGCTGCATGAAGGAACACGCGACGCGCAGACGGATGAAGAAACCCGTTTTGTTGAGTTCTGCCGCGATAAGCTTGAACCTCTGAACGCAGTAGAACGAGCTTGGGCGTCGTATTGCAAAGCATTGGCTCGTAAACAAATTTATTTCACCGCCTCGTCGTCAGCGTCGGAGGCAGACTATGAGAACGCAGAAACAGATGATTGATAAGGTACTCGGCTTTATTGAAGCCGTTGAACTTCCGGGTCTTGGCATCGAATGCGATGCCAAGGTAGACACCGGCGCGGCCACCAGCAGCTTGCATGCCGAGCGGATTGAAGAATTCGAACGTAAGGGTGAGCAGTGGGTGCGCTTTCATGTTCTGTTCAATAAGCAGTCTGCACGCATTGACCAGACTTGCGAAGCCCGTTTGGTCGAGCAGAGAGTCATTACCAGTTCGAATGGACAAAGCTCAAAACGCTACATCATTGAGACAGACATACACATTGGTGGCTTACATTTCACCACAGAGATCAGCCTGACTCATCGCGGCAGTATGAAATATCCGATGCTGATCGGCCGTAAGGCGATTAAAGGTCGCTTTATCGTAGATGTCAGCCGCGGCTGATCGTATTACCCGCTACCACAACTTACTCTTATTTATTTTTTCAGGAACCCGATATGAAAATTGCCATCTTGTCACGCAGTGCCGGCCTCTATTCAACCCGTAGACTGGTCGAGGCCGCTGAGGCACGCGGACATGAGGTGCATGTGCTGGATACCCTGCACTGTTACATGAATATCAATAGCGTTGACCCCAAAATTCACTATAAAGGTGAACACTTGGAAGGGTTTGATGCGGTTATTCCTCGTATTGGTGCTTCGATCACCTTTTATGGCACTGCGGTGTTGCGTCAGTTTGAGATGATGGGTGTTTACCCACTCAACGAATCGGTTGCGATCAGCCGTTCGCGTGACAAGCTGCGCTCTATGCAGCTGATGTCGCGTAAAGGCATCGGTATGCCTGTAACAGGTTTTGCGCACAGCCCGGACGACATCCCCGACCTGATTCAGATGGTGGGTGGCGCACCACTTGTGATTAAGCTTCTCGAAGGTACCCAGGGCATCGGTGTGGTATTGGCAGAGACCAAGAAAGCGGCGGAAAGCGTGATTGAAGCCTTTATGGGCCTGAAAGCCAATATCATGGTGCAGGAATACATTAAAGAAGCATCAGGCGCTGACATTCGTTGTTTGGTAGTGGGCGACAAGGTCGTGGCCTCCATGAAGCGACAGGCTGCAGACGGAGAGTTCCGCTCGAATCTGCACCGTGGTGGTACAGCAACAGTGGTTCGTATTACCCCGGAAGAGCGAGCAACTGCTGTACGCGCCGCCAAAACCATGGGGTTAAACGTTGCCGGCGTTGATATCCTGCGATCTAACCACGGCCCTGTTGTGATGGAAGTGAATTCGTCACCGGGTATCGAGGGGATTGAGACATCAACCGGTATCGATGTCGCCAGTAAGATTGTTGAGTTTATTGAAAAGTCTGCCAAGCAGAACAAAACCCAGACCCGTGGAAAGGGGTGAGCGTTTACAAACCGCACCCCCTCTCGTATAGTTTCAGTTTCCCGGGCAGCCATGGCTGCCCTTTTGCGTTTTGAGGAAGTAAGACATATGCACGCCATTATGAATACCTATGGCCGCCTCCCAGTAACGTTCACCCACGGTGAAGGCTGCTGGTTGTATGACACAGAAGGCCGTAAGTATCTTGATGCACTGACTGGAATCGCTGTCTGCGGTTTAGGGCACGCGCACCCTACCGTTACCGCTGCCATCAGCGAGCAGGCCGGCCAGTTGGTTCACACCTCGAATCTTTACGGTATCGGACGACAGCAGGAGCTGGCGGAGAATCTGACCCGTATTTCGGGTATGGATAACGTATTCTTTTCCAACTCGGGTGCCGAAGCCAACGAAGCGGCCATTAAGATCGCTCGTAAATACGGCCACCAGAAAGGCATTACAGAGCCCGTTATCGTGGTGATGACCAAAGCCTTCCATGGACGCACCATGGCAACTCTGACGGCAACTGGCAATGCCAAAGCCCAGGAGGGTTTCGGCCCAATGCTCAGTGGTTTTACCCGTGTACCGTACAAAGACGCGGAAGCCATCAAAGCCGTTGTCAGCGCCAACCCGAACATCGTCGCGGTCATGCTTGAACCAGTACAGGGAGAAGGCGGACTGGCAACAGCGGAAGCTGACTACATCCGTGCTGTGCGTGATATATGCGATACGCATAACCTGCTGATGATGGTCGATGAAATTCAGACAGGTAACGGCCGTACCGGCAGTTACTTCTGTTATCAGCAATTCGATATTCTGCCGGATGTCGTTACGACAGCAAAAGGCCTGGGCAACGGTGTACCGATTGGTGCCTGCCTTGCGCGCGGCAAAGCAGCGGAAGTACTGCAGCCCGGCAGCCATGGTTCGACCTACGGTGGTAATCCACTTGCCTGTGCAGCCGCCAATGCCGTTGTAACCACAATAGAGAACGACAAGCTGGCGGAGAATGCCGCTCACATGGGTAATTACCTGTCGAGTGCTTTCAACGTGCGTTTACAGGACAATCCTCTGTTTAAAGAGATTCGTGGTCGCGGTCTGATGCTCGGTATCGTTCTTAATCAGGACTGCACCGAACTGATGGCGAAAGGTACGGAAAAAGGCCTGTTGCTGAACGTGACATCAGGCAATGTGATCCGCCTTCTGCCACCACTGACACTGAACGAAGAAGAAGCAGACCTAATCGTAGAGGGAGTCATGGAACTGATCCATGAGCTCAATGAATAACTAAATGGAAACTACAGTGAGACACTTTCTAACGCTGTCCGATACATCACCGGATGAGCTTAACTGGATTATTCAGCGCGCTATCGAGCTGAAAAAGAAGCAACATGCGGGCGAGATCTACGAGCCTCTGAAGAATCGCGTACTGGGGATGATTTTTGAAAAATCCTCCACCCGTACGCGGGTATCCTTTGAAGCCGGCATGAGCCAGTTAGGCGGCAGCGCTATTTTCTTGTCTCCACGTGATACTCAACTCGGTCGCGGTGAACCCATTGAAGATTCAGCCCGTGTGTTGTCACGTATGGTTGATGTCGTGATGATCCGCACCTTCGATCACGAAAAGATCGAACGTTTCGCAGCCTACTCTTCAGTGCCTGTGATTAACGCTCTGACTGATGATTTTCACCCCTGTCAGCTTCTTGCTGACATGCAGACCTACGTCGAACACCGCGGGTCAATTGCCGGTAAGACTGTTGCCTGGATCGGAGATGGCAACAATATGTGCCACTCGTATATCAAGGCGGCGATTCAGTTTGATTTCAACCTACGGATCGCGACGCCGGAAGGCTTTGAGCCAGACCCGGCAATAGTCAGTGAAGGCGGTGATCGTATCCAGTTGTTCACCACACCGGAAGAAGCCGTTGCAGATGCTAACCTTGTGGTGACTGATGTCTGGGCATCCATGGGCCAGGAAGATGAGCAACAGGAGCGTATTCGTAAGTTCCAGGCGTATCAGGTGTCTTCCTCCCTACTCGATAAAGCGGCAAGCGATGTCATATTCATGCACTGCTTACCTGCTCACCGTGGTGAAGAAGTGACTGATGAAGTGATGGATGATCCGCGCGCAGTTGTATGGGATGAAGCAGAAAACCGCTTACACGCGCAGAAGGCGCTGCTTGAATTCCTGCTCTGTCAGGAAGAAGAAGACTGATCGAACAGCGGGCCGAAACCAAAGGCCCGCTATCAAACTACCCCTTCACTCTCCAGCGTAATACGATTACGCCCCAGGCGCTTCGCTTCGTACAACATTCTGTCTGCTCGATTCAGTACGTCTTCGGATGCTTCGTCCGGACGGTACTGGGCAACACCGATCGACACTCTTTGTTCCAGTTCCAGCTCCGAGAATCGGTGATTCTCAACAGAGACGCGTATTCTCTCCAGTACCCCTGTCGCTGCTTCCAGATTAAGCCCAGAGAGCAGGAGCACGAACTCTTCTCCACCATAACGAGCCGCCAGATCAATCTCCCGGACAGATACCCGCAGCAGATGCGCCAGCTCAGCCAGCACCTGATCACCGATCCGGTGGCCATGCTCGTCGTTAACCCGTTTAAAATAATCAATATCGATAAAGGCAACGACAAAAGGAATACCCTGTCGAATGGACAACGCGCGCTGCTTCTCAAGCGTTTTAAGCAGGTAGCGGCGGTTATTCAGCCCCGTCAGCTCGTCCGTTACGGCGAGTTCTTCGATTCGCGCTAACGCGCGGCGTAACTCGGAGTTCTTCTCACCGTACGCTTTTCTCAGAATAAAGAACTCTCGTCCGATAAAGGCATACACCAGCAAACTGGTCATCAGCGCAACACCGATCACAACTTCAAACTCAGGAACAAGCAGCTTGCTGGCGCTGTAGTGGGTAGAAAAAATCACCAGGGAGTAACAGACAATGGTAAACAGAGAGACGCCAACAAAGGCTCGGCCTGTAAGCCGGAACACACCGAACGGCATGATATTGAGATAACCAAGAATCATGATACTGCGCAGCTCCGGCGCCAGCATCATCAAGCCAGACATATAGAGGATAACCAGCAGCATCACCGGCAGTGTCATGCTTGGGTCTGTCCCTTCCATTGCGCGCTCAGTGTAGATAAACCACACGGTGGCAATGTGTCCAACCAGGTAGAGGACGGTGATCAGATAAAACCAGACAGAGGGCGCACGACCGTACTCAATACCATATCCAACATAGTAGAGTGCGATGAATAGCAAAACGCCCGCTGAGGCCAGGCCATGGCGACGTAGTATGTCCTTTCTTAACTGCCCCATACAGGCTTCCTGATCAATATAACTTCCCAGAATAATCAGTCGTCGCGCGCACTGCTATCCCCATTTACACAAGGACAACAAATCAGCCGCCTGATTTTCCAGTTTCACTTAACGACAGAGTCGCCCCACTGCATCCTGCCAACCGTTGTAAAGAGCATCACGTTTCGTGCGGCTTATCTTGGGCGCAAACACGCGCTCCGTTTGCCACAACTCGCCCACTTCGCTGAGACTCGAATACACACCCGCCTGCAAGCCTGCCAAATAGGCAGCTCCAAGCGCGGTGGTCTCCGTGATCTGAGGACGTGTCACCCTTACACCCAGTACATCACTCAGGAATTGGACCAACCAATCGTTTACTACCATTCCGCCGTCGACGCGCAGCTCATTCACAACGGCACCATCACCTTCCATCGCCGCCAGTAAATCACGAGTCTGATAACACACCGCCTGCAACCCTGCAGTCACCAGCTCTTTGATACCGCTGTCGCGACTCAAACCAAATATGGCACCACGCGCATCCGGGTCCCAATACGGTGCCCCCAGTCCTGCAAAAGCCGGCACCATATACACTGGATTTTCATATCCTGTTTTTTCGGCCAGTGCCTGACTCTCTTTAGCATCTTTTATCAGCTGCAACCCATCACGAATCCACTGAATGGTGGCACCCGCCATGAAGATCGACCCTTCAAGAGCATAAGTCGTCTCGCCTTTGATACGGTAGGCAATGGTCGTCAACAAGCGGTTTGATGATGTCACCGCCTCGCGACCGGTATTCAACACGACAAAGCAGCCAGTACCGTAGGTACTTTTAATCATGCCCTTAGAGAAACAACCCTGCCCTATCAATGCCGCTTGCTGGTCTCCCGCAACACCGCCGATCGACACCACGCCTCCTAACCAGCCGCTCAGGGTAGAGCCGAAATCAGCTGCACTGTCTTTTACCTCGGGAAGCAATGACGCAGGAATATCAAACAGCGACAATAAGTCCGGGTCCCAACAATCGTCGTGAATGTTATACAACATGGTGCGGCAAGCATTGGTCGCATCTGTTGCATGAGAACGCCCCCCTGTCAGCTGCCAGATCAGCCAGGTGTCAACCGTACCAAATGCCAGTTCACCCTGTTCGGCACGTGCTCGCGCACCATCAACGTTATCTAGTATCCAACGTATCTTGGTGGCAGAAAAATACGGGTCCAACAACAGTCCGGTGCGCTTTGATATTTCATCTTTCTGGCCTTCCCACTGACGGCATAGATCCGCCGTACGACGATCCTGCCAGACAATCGCGGGATAAACGGGCTCGCCAGTCTGGCGGTCCCATATCATGGTAGTTTCGCGCTGGTTGGTGATACCAATGGAGATAATGTCAGATGCTTTTGCTCCGACTTTACTCAGTACATCCCGCGCGCATTTCAGAGTGGTTTGCCATAAATCCGTTGGGGAGTGCTCAACCCACCCGGAATGAGGAAAGTGCTGCTCAAACTCCTGTTGCGCCTGATCGACGATCGTTCCGGATGGATCAAATAACATAGCACGACTGCTTGTCGTTCCCTGATCCAGGCTAAGCAGGTATCTGGACATAATGGCAGGAGTCCTTAAATCAGAATTAAATTCACAGCTGAATTCTGAGCCTAACGCTTAAGCGTACCCAGTTCCAGACCACAATACGGCCAGACTGACAGGCAAAAAAAAGGGCCTCAAAACAGAGGCCCATCAAAGCAGCTCAAGGAGCCGCTACATTCTCACCACGTCTCCAAAGGATACGTACAACTATAGTGACTGCTAACCACACCTTAATCTATAGCTGGAAGGTGACTATTTGTAACGTAATGTTACAGGTGTCTGAAAACTCGCCATCTGAAGACCAAAAATGTCCCAATCTGCAAGTCGACACTCCAGAAGTGGTTACATCAATCTGCATGAACACGTGGCCAGATCAAACTGAAGCGTGCACCACCCAGCTCATCACTGCGCCCAACCAAAGCCCGTCCACCGTGCCAGTACATGATCCGGCGTACAATTGAGAGACCAAGGCCATAGCCACCGGACGCACGGGTTCGGCTGTCATCGAGGCGAGCAAAGGCGCTGAACACGCGATCCCAATCTTCTTCCGGAATTCCTGGACCATCGTCCTCTACGTCAACCCGACAGATGTCATCGGCAACGCTACAGCGCACCTTGACCCGGGTCTTCGCATATCGGCCAGCATTGCCGACAAGATTCTGGATAGCACGATGCACATAACGCGATTCAGCCTCAGAAAAAGGAAAGCCCTCGGGCCCACTTCCTTCAAATGATACGGAAACCTGTTCGGGCGGACGCGCCTCTCCAACCACCTGCTGAGCCACTTCTGCGACATTGATTTTTTGGAAATCGAGAACCGGGCCGCCCTCTTCAAGACGTGCGTAGGTCAGAATCTCATCGATCAGCTCATCCAGCTCCTGAATATCTGAATCCATCCCAGCAAGCTGCTTGGCGACAAAGGGATCATCGAAAACGGAATCTTCGATAATTTGTGCGCCAAACCGAATTCGCGCCACGGGTGTACGTAATTCATGAGAAACCGCCCGAACCATCTCACGCTGAATCGAAATCAGTCGTTGAATATGCTCCGCCATCTTGTTAAACGAGTGTCCCAAACGCCCCACCGCATCGCCACCGGAACTACTGACCCGGGCATTCAGATGTCCCTGAGACAAACGACTGGTCGCCTGCTCGAGTTTCCTTAACCGGGTTTCAAACGTATTCACCACCCAGTAGACACCCAGCCCGATAAGCAGAACACCGATGGTCACAATGACAAATACCGCGCGGAACGAATAAGGATTGAATTTCTCTACTGGGCCGAGGCGGACTACCTGATCAGAGCCCGGTACCTTTGCCAGCGCATCTGCACTGGCGCCGTCGACCGCCACCTCAACCAGAACATCACCGTATTCCATACGTGCAATGTCTGAAGCAGAAACCTCCAGATCATCCAGATCAACAACCGAAAGGGGGAAACCGAAATAAGGTTGCAGCTGAGCAAGATATTCATCCAGAGTATTACCACTGCGCTGCCAGCCTTCGAGTAGAAGGCGCGCAGTCGCTCTGGCCTGAAGCTCTGATAACTTGTTGAAATCGACATACAGCCACTGTCCATCAGGCATACGGCTGCGCATTGACGCCGTTCTGCCATCGGAAGATACCGTCACAATAACCTGACCACGCTCCAGACGTGCGCGCTCATACTCGTCTTCAGGCGCCTCATCGACACCTTTGATACCAATAGTGGCATCAAAGGCCGCCTCCAGCCGCGTGAGCGCACCCGGATCTGACGCCAGGCGCTCGCCAATAAGATGCAGACTGCCACGGGAAACTTCTTCGTAGAATTGCGCTGATCGAACGAGGTTAACCAGCTGGAGAGCGGCGGCGCAGAGAATCGCCACCGCCAGTAAAGCGCCGAGAAGCCCGAAATAAACCCGGATAAAAATAGCCGTGTACTCCTGTCGGGAATCAGAGCTCTTTTACAAAGAGATAACCCTTACTACGCACAGTTTTTATACGCTTCGGGTTCATGGGATCGTCGCCAACCTTAGGTCGGATACGGGATACGCGCACGTCGATCGATCGATCCTGACCGTCGTACTCGATGCCACGCAGCTGATTAAAGATTTCCTCTCGTGTAAGAACGCGACCGGCATTACTGCTAAGCAACCAGAGCAGATCAAACTCAGCACTGGTGAGATCAATGCTTTCGCCTTCTAACCAAGCTTCTCGCATGGAGCTGTCGACCACCAGATTGCCGAACGTCAGACGCGAGGAAGACGCTACTTCTTCGTCCAGCTCTTCCGCGCCATCACCGACTCGACGCAACAGAGCCCGGATGCGTGCCAGAAGCACTCTGGGGCGGACTGGCTTAGCGACATAGTCATCCGCACCCATTTCCAGACCCAGCACCTGATCAAGATCTTCCGTACGCGCCGTCAACATCAGGATTGGCCCTTTATAATGTGGCCGCACAATACGACACACCGCGAGGCCATCCTCACCCGGCAACATAAGATCGAGAACCACCAGATCCGGCTGTTCCGACTTAATCCTTTCAATGGCACGACTGCCGTCACCTTCAACCGACACGATAAGGCCGTTGCTTTCCAGATAATCCTTAGTCAGAGCCGCAAGACGTTCGTCATCCTCAACAATAAGGATGCGCCAGTTCTCTTCGGGGCTCTGTGTATTCTCGTGCTTTAACATGAAGACCTACCATTGCTAACAATCGACTGCTCCCGTTACGGAGCTGACACAGAAACTAACCAGCCTGTGTGTCCCTATATCATAACTATAGTTAACTCTAGACGTTGTTACGCTTTGTTGCACAGTAACTGTAGACATTTATATCAAAACGGCCGTATTTGTCCGTTGATCCGACAGCAATCAGGCCCTGTCTGGGCTGGCGTTGGTTACCCCCTTCATGCCCACCGCATACACACAACTTATCCACAACCCGCCACCCTACGAAGTGGATAAACAACACTATATATGGGGTTGAATTCACCCCTGCAGCGCATTATCTTGTGGCGAAGTAAAAACCTACATGACGTCAGGTACTTAGCGCACTTCCGCTGTGAAAACAGACAGAATGTCAAGCAATAAGATATCGACGCCGTCAAGGAAAGATGGAGTAGATTCCCCTTGAATACAGGCACAGAAAACATGAACGCTACCCTACGAGTCACGAAACGCGACGGCGGCCAAGAACCCCTCGACCTAGATAAAATCCACAAGGTGGTTACCTGGGCAGCAGAAGGACTCGAAAAAGTATCTGTGTCAGAGGTTGAGTTACGTGCTCACCTGCAATTCTTCGATGGCATTCAGACATCTGAAATCCACGAAACACTGATCAAAGCAGCCGCCGACCTGATTTCAGAAGAAGCCCCGGATTATCAGTACCTCGCTGCGCGCCTGAATATTTTCCACCTGCGCAAGAAAGCATACGGCCGGTTTGAGCCACCTGCCCTGCTCGACCACATCAAGGCCATGGTCGACGACGAGCGTTACGACAAACACCTGATTGAAGACTACACCGACGAAGAAATTCAGGCGATGGATGCCTTTATCGATCACTCCCGTGATATGAACTTCAGCTACGCTGCCGTCAAGCAGTTGGAAGGTAAGTATCTGGTTCAGAATCGCGTCAGCGGTCAGGTCTACGAGAGCGCTCAGTTTCTGTATGTGCTGATTGCCGCATGCCTGTTTGCGTCTTACGACAAAGAGCGTCGTCTCGACTACATCAAGCGTTTTTACGATGCTGTGTCGACCTTCAAACTCTCTCTGCCAACCCCCATCATGGCAGGCGTGCGGACACCAACCCGTCAGTTCAGCTCGTGCGTATTGATTGAAGCGGGCGACAGCCTGGATTCTATTAACGCGACGGCAGGAGCAATCGTTAAATACGTTTCTCAGCGCGCAGGTATTGGCATAAACGGCGGCCGTATCCGTGCCTTGGGCAGCCCGATCCGTGGTGGCGAAGCATTCCACACCGGCTGTATCCCATTCTATAAGCACTTCCAGACTGCAGTTAAATCCTGCTCTCAGGGTGGTGTACGTGGTGGCGCAGCGACGCTGTTCTACCCAATCTGGCACTACGAAGTCGAAAACCTGCTTGTACTGAAGAACAACCGCGGCGTAGAAGAAAACCGGGTTCGTCACCTTGATTACGGCGTTCAGCTCAACAAGCTGATGTACGAGCGCATGATCAAGAACGGCAACATCACCATGTTCTCGCCAAGTGATGTACCTGGTTTGTACGACGCTTTCTTCGAAGATCAGGAGCTGTTTGAGCAGCTGTATGTTAAGTACGAAGCTGACGACAGCATCCGCAAGAAGACAATGAAAGCGGTCGATCTGTTCGCGATGATGATGCAGGAACGTGCAAGCACGGGTCGTATCTACATTCAGAACGTCGACCACTGCAACACGCACAGCCCGTTTAATCCGAAGAAAGCGCCGGTTCGCCAGTCTAACCTCTGCCTGGAGATTGCACTGCCAACCAAACCGCTTAAAGACATCAATGATGAGAACGGTGAGATTGCCCTTTGTACGTTGGCTGCGTTTAACCTCGGAAAGATCGAAGACCTGAACGAACTGGAAGGTCTGTCTGATCTGATCGTTCGTGCTCTCGACAGCCTCCTTACATACCAGGACTACCCGGTACCAGCAGCTCAGCGCGCCAGCCTGTCTCGCCGTACACTGGGTGTCGGCGTAATCAACTTCGCCTACTATCTGGCTAAAAACGGCGTTAAATACTCCGACGGCAGTGCAAACGGCCTGACGCACCGCGCCTTTGAAGCGATTCAGTATTGGTTGCTGCGTGCATCGAACCAGTTGGCAAAAGAACAAGGTGCTTGTGAAGCCTTCAGCGACACCACTTACGCACAAGGTGTCCTGCCGATCGATTCGTACAAAAAAGATGTCGATAAGTTCTGCGATGAGCCTCTCCACTACGACTGGGAGACGCTGCGTAAAGACATCATGGAAACGGGGCTACGTAACTCGACGCTGACGGCTCTGATGCCATCTGAGACATCATCGCAGATCAGTAACGCGACCAACGGTATTGAGCCGCCACGTGGTTACATCAGCGTGAAGCAAAGTAAAGATGGTATTCTGAAGCAGGTCGTACCTGACTACGAACACCTGAAAAAGAACTACGAATTATTGTGGCAGATCCCGGATAACCAGGGCTACCTGCAATTGGTAGGCATCATGCAGAAGTTCGTCGATCAGGCGATTTCTGCTAACACCAATTACGACCCATCACGCTTCCCGGGCAACAAGGTACCGATGCAGCAGCTGCTGAAAGACCTGCTCAGCGCATATCGCAATGGTGTGAAGACCCTGTACTACCACAACACCCGCGACGGCATGGAAGACCCACAGAAAGACGTCTCTCAGGAAGACGACGATTGCGCCGGCGGTGCATGTAAAATCTGATTTTTAACGGGTGCGGCTATGGTGCGGCACCCGCATTATGAGACCCACAGAGCGAATGGCATACACAACTTTTAACCGCAACGAATTTGATACTTTTGATCAGCCGATGTTCTTCGGCGAGCAAGTGAACGTTGCCCGTTACGACCAGCAAAAACATAAGATCTTTGAGAATCTGATCGAGAAGCAGCTGTCTTTTTTCTGGCGCCCAGAGGAAGTGGATCTGACGAACGATCGCAAAGACTTTATCGACCTGCCGGCACACGAGCAGCACATCTTCGTTTCCAACCTGAAATATCAGACATTGTTGGATTCGGTGCAGGGTCGATCGCCGAACGTGGCGCTGTTACCCGTCGTTTCGCTGCCAGAACTCGAAACCTGGATCGAAACCTGGTCGTTCAGTGAAACCATTCACAGTCGTTCATACACGCACATCGTCCGCAATATTGTGCCAAACCCGGCCGTTATTTTTGACGACATCACCAAGAATGAGCACATCGTGCGTCGCGCCGAAACCGTGACCAAGTACTACGACGAGTTCATCAGTCTGAGCACTTTGTATCAGCAGCTTGGTGAGGGTACACACACCATCAACGGTGACAGCGTCAGCATCGATCTGCGTGACCTGAAGCGTCGTCTGTATCTGACCATGGTCTCGGTCAACGTACTTGAAGCCATTCGCTTCTACGTTAGTTTTGCTTGTTCGTTTGCATTTGCCGAACGGGCAAAAATGGAAGGCAATGCAAAAATCATCAAACTGATCGCGCGCGACGAAGCTCTGCATCTGACGGGCACTCAGCACATGTTGCAGATTATGGCCCGCGGTAAAGATGATCCTGAATTTGCGACCATCGCAGAAGAATGCCGTGAAGATGTTATCGCGATCTTCGCCGAGGCCGCTCAACAGGAAAAAGAGTGGGCAGAATATCTGTTTAAGGACGGTTCCATGATCGGCCTGAACAAAGAAATTCTCGGCCAATATGTTGAGTACATCACCAACCAACGCATTGGTGCACTGGGCTTCGATCCCATTTTCGAAGTACGCAGCAATCCACTCCCATGGATCAACGCCTGGCTGAACAGTGATAACGTTCAGGTTGCGCCTCAGGAAGCTGAAATCAGCTCTTATCTTGTCGGTGCAATCGACAGTGAAGTTGATACCGCAGACTTCGGTGACTTTGACCTGTAACCAACGCAGCACTATCCGGGATCTCTGATTCATGAGCAATGCGCGCAAGGCGGCCCGGATAGGTCGCCGACGCTGGGCAAGCAGGACTTTCCACTCCGATGCCCAAACGGAGATGGAGCTGACCGGTGGCAGCACAACCCAGCTCGAAATGGATCTGGGTGAACTTCCCCTCCCCGTTGGCTCGTCGGCTGTCGCCGTTACTCCTCTTATTCACGAACCGCAGGAACAGGTTGATTTCTTTGACCTGCTTGCCGAATCACCGGAGCCAACGCCTCAGACTATCTTTGAAGGCATGGAAAAGCCTGTCTTTGCCGTGTCCTTTGCAGATGGCCGAACAGCCCGTTTTCAACACGCGAATACCCTCCTTGAATCGTTTGAGGCTCAGAATATTCATATCGAATATCAGTGTCGCGAAGGCTATTGCGGCAGCTGTCGGGTACGACTGCAGGAAGGCGACGTTCACTACACCGAAGAGCCCATGGCCTGGATCGACGACGACGAAATTTTACCCTGCTGTTGTATACCTACATCGGACCTGAAACTGCAGTAGTGCATGCACCCCTGTTGCACATGAGCATGGGCATACGTTAGGCTTCACTGCATCGCTTATACAACCCCTGTACAGAGGACATTATGGCACTCGACTTTCCAGCATTGGGACAACCCGCTCCTGATTTCACCACACAGAACCAGCGCGAAGAAGACGTTACTCTGAGCGACCTGAAAGGTAAGAAAGTGGTGTTGTACTTCTACCCAAAAGCCATGACGCCCGGTTGTACTGTGCAAGCCTGTGGACTGCGTGACACTCAGAAAGAACTGGCGGACCGCAATACTGTGGTTCTTGGTTTAAGCCCGGACGCACCCAAGCGACTGCAGAAGTTTATCGATCGCGATGAACTGAACTTCGATCTGCTTTCTGACGAAGATCATGCAATTGCTGAAAAATACGGCGTATGGGCAATGAAGAAATTCATGGGTCGTGAGTTCATGGGCGTACACCGCATCACGTTCATCATTGACGAAGAAGGTAAGCTGGTTCACATCATGGAGAAGGTAAAAACCAAAACTCACCATGACGACCTGCTCGCTGCTCTGGACGCCCTATAAGCTCTGACGATATTGCAGGGGACTCATTCCCTGCCATCGCCGGAACGCTTTCGAAAATGCACTGCTATCGGCAAAGCCCAACAAAGCACTGATTTCCGTGATCGGTACTCTGGTTGCCGACAGCAGTTGTTTCGCTCTACGCTCCCGCTCTGTGTCCAGCAACTGCTGAAAGCTGGTACCCGCCTCCGACAGCTTGCGCTGTAATGTACTCACACTCATACACAACAATGCGGCAATCTGTTCGCGATCGGTATCAAGATGAACCGCCTCCTGAAGACAGCGCGCGACCCTCACCATGACCTCAGGTTGCCGCACACGCTGTAGCTGTTCTTCCAATAGCGCCTGATGCATGCTTTCCAGTGCGGGTTCGCCACCGGGCAGAGGCTGGCGGAACCAATGTGATTCGTACACCAGTGAGTGACTGGCAGCACCGAACTCAGGACTGCATTGGTAAGCCCGCTCATAGTCTTCTTTATCCGCATCGGACACCGTAAAACCGAGTGTCACTTTCCTTGGTGGTACCGAACGACAGTACAGCCACTCACCAAAACGTTTCACCAGAAGTAATACCGTATCAATCTGATGGCGATTGAACGACGGGTCCGCAGGCAGATAGGTCAGAGTCATCAGGTCATCCTTCTCAGACAGAGCAAACCGCCCGCCTTCACTGATCACCGACGAATAGCGCTCAGCCGTCATCAATGCGTCGATCAGATTCTGACTGTGCATAAGATTGATGGCCAGCAACGGAAAATGCAGTGGGGTCAGATAGTCGCCAAGTTGAAGACCCAGAGATCCTTCCGAAGCCGCGGCGGCGGCATTCCAGAGTTTCAGTGTGCGCGCCAGGTCAATTCGTCCATCCGTTTGCTCCAGTTCTGACAGTCTGATCTCTGCCTCACTCAGAAGAGCCTGAGCGTTCAGATCGAGGGCCCGAAACCCCTGACTGATGGCACGAAGCCATTGTGCTGATACCAATAACTGAGATGGGCCCGTTTCTGCTGTCATTATTACGCGATATCCTGAAACCAATTCATGAGCCAAAATGACAAGAAGCGAATCCCGGTCTGGCCTAGACTCAATATAATAACAACGAACGGAGAGCATGATGAGCCGTAAACACGTCGATGAGTGGTTTGCCGAATACGGTGAAAGCCACCAGAACCCCCTGAATAAACTAATCCATTGGTTTTGTGTTCCACTGATCTATCTGGTGATTTTCTGCTTGCTGTGGGAAATACCTCAACCAGACTGGCTGACGGCGATTCCACTCGTGAACTGGGCTGTCCTCGGTGCCTTTATCACTATGGCATTCTATTTACGCTTATCACCGAAACTAGCTAAAGGGCTGGGGGTATTTACTCTGATCTGCCTACTCTTCCCGCTTGCCTATGAGCAAATGACTGATATTCCCCTGTGGCTGAGCAGTATCGTGGCGTTTGTCATTCTCTGGATCATGCAATTCGTTGGTCACCACATTGAAGGGAAAAAACCTTCTTTCTTCAAAGACATCCAGTTTTTGCTCATTGGCCCGGCTTGGGTCATCGGATTTATCTACGACCGACTCGGTATCGATTACCGCTGAGCTGACTAACCTGTCAGGCAGGCCACCCGGCCTGCTATGGCATTTGGCTGCACACCGACTATCCGTTATTTTCTGCTTACGTTCTCATTACAATTTACGATAGCAGGGATAGAGCCAGTGTTATTTTCACTGAAAGCGTCGGCAGGATTTTCCACTCTACAAACCACCGCAGGTATTCTTATCAGCGGTATCCTGACAGGCACCGCATTGCATTACCTCCCCGATGTACTCGATCAGGCGGACCGAGAAGTTACGCGCTATGCGGCGTCGGCCGAGACCGTTCACGACGAAATATGGTCAACGTACGAAGAGGCACAGGGCATAAACGCCAAATCCCGACGGGAAACGGTGCGCCATGGGTTCTCTGCGGTAAATGACCTTGTCGCCTCCCCCCTCGGCGGATACTGTTTTGACCCTAGGGAGCCTGCTAAGCCCTTGCAGGACTGCCCGCTAGTGACCGCTGACCAAAGCCGGTAAACACGATGTTTCGGGCCGGTGAGCGTCTTTGATGAACACACACTCTCAGTGCGTATGAATCAGAGGTGTCGTAATAAAAAGATGATTTGCCTGAAACAGGCCCTAAGGAAACGTTATGACTTTAGCTTACTGGTGCGTGCTGGCCGCAGCGCTTATGCCGTTCTTATTTACAGGTATCGCAAAGTTCACCGGTGGACGATACAACAATTACTCACCGCGTGAATTTCTGGAGAAGCAGGACGGTTTCAGAAAACGTGCGCACTGGGCTCAACTGAACAGCTTTGAAGCCTTTCCATTTTTTGCCGCGGCAGTGATTATCGCCCATCAAACGGGTGGCGATCAGGGCTATATCGATATGCTGGCCGCCGCTTTCATCGGTATCCGTGTTGTTTACGGCGTAATGTATCTTGCCAACCTGGCAGCACTCCGTACGCTGGTATGGGCTGCGGGTCTCGCCTGTATTATTGCGATTTTCGTGTCAGGCGCCTGATCACGCCTTTCGGGGTCAGGCCGTAAGGTGATGGCCCCGTAACTTGTAGCAGTACGACGGATTGCAGTAGATCACGACCTGACGACCTTTATCCGGCGTCTGAATCATGTAGAGATCGTTGAAGCCAGGCGAATGCTCAGAAAACATCGTATTCTTCAGAATCTGAGCGTGCCACTGGACGAACTGGTCACCTTCGGCCACGGACGATTGATGCGCGAACGACCCCAGTGCCAGAGCCGCTGCTGCTGATAGCAGGTATTTCATTGATACCCCTCCTCGCTGACGCAAGTTACCTTCCCTGAATCGGGAAGGAACATAATCAGTATAGAAGTGCTTTCCGTGCCGGGCGGGGCTTTTCCGTTGAGTTTCGTAACGGGTTCACATCCACCCAAAAAAACAACGACAATGTGTTAGCAAGATCACACTCAGGCGGTCTGCGCACGCTGTCGCATCGATACCATCAACTCGGCTTCGGCGCGAGCCACACCCAACGAGTCGATTAAATCGTCGGCAGATGCGCCCATACCGGCGAGCCTGGAGGCTTGCTCGAATCTGTTATCTACTTCGGATACAGCTGGACGCTGCTTTTCGGCCGTCGCTGCTTTCACTTCAACCTGCTTCATTCTGCGCCCAAGACCAATGGCGCTCTTACTGATGGCGTCCTGTCCTTGTTGCAGATGCTGAATCTGCTGTTCCAGCAACTGCGTCTCTTTGCTCTGTTGACGAATCAATGCCACGATAAAACCTGCAGCAATGAGCAAAACCGAAAAGTTTCCAATCAGTAACCAATGAACCAGTGTCAGCGTTGGCATGACAGACTCCTATAGACCGTGAAGTTCTGTCCACTCCTCGTCTGTCATCAGTTTTTCAAGGTCCACCAGAATAAGAAGCTCTTCATTCTTATGGCAGACACCCTGAATAAACTTGGCGCTTTCTTCGTTGCCGACATTCGGAGTGGTTTCAATTTCTGACTGACGTAGATAAACCACTTCAGCCACTGCATCCACGAGAATACCGACGACCTGATTTTCCGCTTCGATAATGACGATACGGGTCTGGTCTGTCGTGTCTGCTGTCGGCAAGCCAAAACGCTGTCGGGTATCGATCACAGTGACCACATTACCCCGCAGGTTGATGATGCCCAGAACGTAAGGGGGAGCCCCCGGAACCGGTGCGATCTCGGTATAACGCAGTACTTCCTGAACCTGCATTACGTTGATACCGTAACTCTCGTTTTCAAGCCGGAAGGTCACCCATTGGAGTACCGGATCTTCCGCACTTTTAGCGGCAATTGCTGACATAAAACATCCTCGCTAAGAAAGGCCGTTGCCTGACAGTGTCAAAAACACTACAAACCTCTCCTAACTATAGATCAGAGCACAAAGTGTACCAGCCGAAATGAAGGTAAATTTTGTAACGGATGAGGTTGACGTGAAAACCGTGATTTTACGGAGCCGGACTGCGCTGATAAGAGTCGAGAAGTTCCACCAGACTGGGGACATCAAGCAGCGCACACATCTCAGATATGACGGTACCCGCTAACCAGGGTCGCTTAGTCGCGTCGCTACGCCATTTTATTGACTCATTTCCTAGTGTGACTGTGTCATTTATTCCTTCACATGCGAGGGCCCACGGGGTACGGTCAAGCTGTATCAGATACTCATAACCGGTATCACGCAGGGACACTCCCCTCTCAGGCATGATCAATTTCGCACTGTCGACGACAGTTAATTTTTCACCGTCGCTTTGCCAAACACCCAACGACCAATCTGACTGACCAAACAAGGGCGTAACCTTCATACCAGCGGCGGGGTGCACTCCGCCCAACTGAGATAAAGGAATCGCTAATTTAAGACCTGCGACCCGGAACAACAGACATTCCACTCCCTGAGCCGACTCCCAGTGTAAATCCTGCTTCGTCGCCAGACCCGGCGCTTCTTGGGTTGATTGTGTTGCTTGTGCCAGATCGTATGGGTCCCACTCCTGAATTTCGTCGACGCCGACTGGGTCAGTCGCTGTATCAAGTGCTGTGCCAGTACTGGTCTCAACCGTCAGCGAGTCCGTTACTTTCAGACTTTCTGTTTCTTCGATTAAGGTACGGGTGACAGGTCCCGGATCAAGATTAACGGTGGTGACGACAGTGGTAGGACTGGCTTCCGCCACTGGCTCAGGAGGCTCAATGGCCTCAGGTACGTTCACAGGGGGAGTGTCGGACGAAGCAGGCGTCGCTTCAGTCGCCACAACCAATAATTGGTCCAGATAATTCTGTAAGACACCATCAACCTGATTGGCCTCACGAGGAGGAGAAACAACTGATTCTTCTGAAACTTCAGAACGACGAGAATCAGGCATTGAGTACTCCTGCGCAGCACTTCAGAACAGTCTGCTTAACCCGACCCGGCTCCAGCTCACCGGCAACGCGCAGTAACTCCAGCGCCATAATACGGTCGGTTGTTTTATCTCCCGACTGGCGAGGTGCAAAGAGCGTCGTCATCCGCCGACCCACTGCAATCGTATCCGTAGGATGGAGACACGCCTCTGATTCGATCAACTGCACCGGGGCCGCTTCTTCAGCAACATCCAGACTTCCGGCTAACAACTCACTGACGATAGCCTTTTTAGCATCAACCTCATCAACGGTTGTCAGGAGGCTGTCGAAGTACCCCATCAGGATGTCGCTGTTACCGCTCATGCTTATGACTCACCTTTATGAAGGTGTGAAAGCAAGTGTCGGTATGCGCGCACGCCACGGGTCTCGGCATCGAGCTGATGCGGAAAAATACCCTGATGACTGGCGTCCCGTAAGCGGGTATCCACGGGAATGGCTTCATCCCACAGAGAACCCTGGTACGTCCGGCGCATTTCTTTAAGACTGGTGAGTGACGCCGATGTCCGTCGGTCAAACAGAGTCGGTACGATGGTATAAGGAAGCTCCCGCTTCTGAGACTTCATCACCATCTTCAAGGTATGAACCATGCGCTCGAGACCTTTTAATGCAAGGTGCTCGGTCTGGGTAGGAATCACCAGCTGTTGGCATGCCGCCAATGCGTTTACGAGTAACACACCCAATATGGGCGGAGTGTCGAGCAACGCGTAATCGTAGTCGTCCCACAGCTGAGCAAGACTTCGTGCCAGCACCAGCCCCATTCCATCCTGGCCACTGACCTGACGCTCCAGCGTGGCCAACGAGGTCGTTGCGGGCAACATAGCCACGTTATCAAGACTGGTTGGCTTCAGAGTGTCGCGAATATAGTCGACATTACGCCAGCGCTGTTCGAAAAAAAGATGATACAGACTGCGGTCAAGACCATCCGGGTCCTGACCAAAATAACTGGTTAGCGAACCGTGAGGGTCCAGATCGACCAACAGAACACGATGCCCTTGCGCAGCCAACAAACCACCCAACGACACCACGGAGGTCGTCTTACCGACACCACCTTTCTGATTGGAAATGGACCAGATTTTCACGTTGGGCTTCCTCTTAATCCGCACAAGCTCTCTGACAGAGTACAGAATAATTCACTGTATACAGTACAAACATTTTCTGTGCGTACCGTCATAACGTATCGACCAATACGGCACCTGCTTTAACAGAAGCAAATTTCGTGTCAGTTTTCAGGCATGCGGACTTAATTCGCCGACTATTTAACTGCTCTGCCCATGTACCCTAGCCGAAGCTCCGTCGCTCGCGGCTGAAATCGGACGAATATTGAGTGGTAAGTTAGTGATTAAAGGAGAATGACGCCCAACCTGTCGAGTGTGGGCGCAGAGGCGGCAAGAGGCTGCCGTTAAATATCTTTAGAAAGACGTTCGCTGACCTGATCAAGCGACACGACGGAATCAACAAGCCCAGCATTTACGACCGCCATTGGCATACCGTAAATAACACAGCTCGCTTCATCCTGAGCCCATAAGTGACCACCCGCTTGCTTCAACAAGCGAGCGCCCTCTCGTCCATCAGCGCCCATCCCGGTAAGTACGACTCCCAAGGCTTTCGAGCCATAATGTTTCGCCGCCGAAGCCAGCGCAATATCCACACTCGGGCGATAACTGACACGCTCGTCGCTGTCGAGAATATGGACAGAGCCACCTTGACGGCGATCAACAATCAGCTGCTTTCCACCGGGAGCAACATACACATGCCCCGGCCTGAGCACGTCACCCTCTTGGGCTTCCTTCACTGTTAACCCGCTCAGGTTGTTCAGTCGCTCTGCAAACGCTGAGGTAAAAGACGCAGGCATGTGCTGAACGATAACAATGGGCTTATTAAAGTTGGATGGAAGCGTTTTAAATATTTTCTGCAGCGCCGCCGGGCCACCGGTTGATGTCCCGATAACGACCAGTTCGATACCACGTAATTTCTCGCGTGGGCCTTCATCAGCTGAAGACCCAGATGGGGCTTGGGTCACTCGGGTTGGTGCTGGCTGAACAGCCTTGGCATTTGCTTTGAGGCGACCTCGTGCGACTGCCTGAATCTTTTCCGCAAGTAACTTACGAATTGAAGCCGAATTGCGCGCAATCGCATCAAAATTCTTAGGAAGAAAATCGACCGCCCCTGCATCCAGAGCGTCCAGTGTTACTCGGGCACCCTCAAAGGTAAGAGATGAAAACATCAGAACGGGAACGGGACGCGATGCCATGATTTTACGAACTGCTGTGATGCCATCCATCACCGGCATCTCGTAGTCCATCGTGATCACATCAGGCTTGAGGCTTTCATTCAGTTCAATGGCTTGGAGTCCGTTCTCTGCAACACCTATGACTTCCAGATTTGCATCTGCATTGATGATGTCCGTTACCCGGCGGCGGAAAAACCCTGAATCGTCCACCACCAGTACTTTTAATGCCATGTTACTTCCTGTTTCAGGCTGCGCTGGATTGTCGTGTAGCGTATCGTGTCAGCATACTCGGGATATCAAGAATCAACGCAATCCGGCCATCGCCTGTAATCGTTGCGCCAGCCATACCTGCAGTGCCATGTAGCATTTTACCCAGCGGTTTAATCACCACTTCTTCCTGACCAATAAGCTGGTCAACTACAAAGCCAACCTTATTGGTACCCACGGACACCACAACAACGTGCGCGCTTTCGTCTGCCTTCGCAAATTGCTCGCCTTTCACCAGCCAGCGCTTGAGATGGAACAACGGGATCGCGCGCTCTCGCACTACCACCACTTCCTGACCATCGACGACATTGGTCTGCGTCAGATCGAGGTGGAAAATTTCATTAACATTCACCAGCGGGAAAGCGAATGCCTGGTCCTTCAGCATTACCATCAAAGTCGGCATAATCGCCAGCGTCAACGGCACTTTAATACTGATTGTCGTGCCTTCGCCTTTGAAGGAATCAATCGAGATGGTGCCATTCAACTGAGTGATTTTGGTTTTTACCACATCCATCCCGACGCCACGGCCGGATACATCGGAAATCTGCTCTTTAGTCGAGAAGCCCGGTGCAAAAATAAGATTAAAACATTCTGTATCGGTAAGGCGGTCTGCAGCGTCCTGATCCATCACACCTTTCTCTACTGCTTTATTACGCAGTACATCGGCATCCATACCTGCGCCATCATCCTGAATTCTCAGTAAGATGTGATCACCTTCCTGCTCAGCAGACAGAATGACCGTACCGACCCGGCTTTTCCCGTTCTGTTCGCGAACGTCCGGCTGCTCAACACCGTGGTCAACCGAGTTACGAACAAGGTGCACCAAAGGATCGGCCAATGCCTCAACCAGGTTTTTATCAAGATCCGTTTCTTCACCACGTAACTCGAGGTTAATTTCTTTCTTAAGCTGGCGGGCCAGATCGCGAACCACGCGTGGGAATCTACCGAACACTTTCTTGATAGGTTGCATTCGGGTTTTCATAACTGATGACTGCAAATCACCCGTCACTACATCGAGATTGGCGACGGCTTTCGCCATGGATTCGTCAGTGCTTTTCAACCCAAGACGAACCAAGCGGTTACGCACCAGTACCAATTCGCCGACCATATTCATGATGTCGTCGAGACGTTTTGTATCGACTCGCACCGTTGCTTCGGCCATTGCTTCTTTGTCGTTGCCTTTGCCTTTTGCAGCCGGCGCTTTACCCGCAGGTTTCGCTGCTGGCTTGGCAGCCGGTTTTGACTCCGCTTTTGGAGCTGAAGCGGCTGGAGTAGTAGGTGTAGAAGCTTTTGGGGCAGCCGCTTTGGGTGCATCAGCGCCCGCTGGAGCAGCAGCTGCAGACGCATCCGCTTTCACAGGCGGCTTTTCTGCTGAGTTTGTTGCAGCAGGTTTGTCCGCTCCGGGATTATCGGCTACGGCCCCTGACGCTGCAGCACCGTGTTTGCCCTTTCCATGTAAGCGGTCCAGAAGTTCTTCAAACTCGGAGTCCGTAATCAGATCGCCATCGCCGGCTCCGGCGCTGGCTGTTTTATCAGCGTTATCCGCAGACTCAGGTTTTGCACTGGCGGCCTCAGGAGCCGGCGCTGGAGCATCTGCTCCTCCGTGCTTACCCTTTCCGTGAATTTGATCCAGAAGCGCTTCGAACTCGTCTTCGGTAATTTCGTCATCACCGGTCGTCGTTGACGGGCCAGAATCCATGTCAAACAGGTCATCGCCACCAAACAGATCATCCCCGCCCTCACTAGAAGGTGGCGTAGCAGGGGCTGGAGTGGATTCGCTGCCGTCTGCCTTTTTTTCGTCCAGAGCATCTAACAGCTGTTCGAATTCATCGTCCGTAATATCACCATTATCGGATGATTCTGCAGCAGCTTCAGCCGCCACATCTTGCACTTGCTCTACTTGCTCTGGGGCCTCTGCAGCAGGCTCTTCTGCCGCAACCGTCGGTGCCTCATCTTCTGGAAGTGCCAGATGATGCAGGTTGTCCAGTAATTCCTGATCAGCCGGTTCCGGCATTTCGCCAGAACGCACGCAGTCAAACATCTCGTTAACAGTGTCGAGTGCATTCAGAACCACGTCCATCAGATCCGCATTCACTGAGCGCTTGCCATTTCGCAGCGTATCGAACACGTTTTCCGCAGCGTGACAGCAATCCACCAGTGGGTTCAACTGAAGAAACCCTGCGCCGCCTTTTACAGTATGGAAGCCACGGAAAATGGCATTAAGAAGATCCTTATCGTCTGGTCTGTTCTCCAGATCAACCAACTGTTCTGACAGCAGTTCCAGAATCTCTCCCGCTTCTACGAGAAAATCCTGGAGAATCTCTTCATCTGCATCGAAACTCATTCAACCGCTCCTCTAAAACCCTAGGCTCGACAACAGATCATCGACATCATCCTGGCTGCCTACTACGCCATCTGCAGTGCTGTCGGTCTGTGGCCCTTCTGGGGTAATGTCCGGGCCTTGCTCTGGCGCCGGCGTACTTGATTCAAACTCGTGATTAATACCCGTGATCTGATCGACCTGTCCTGCCATCGCAATCAGCGTAACCAGACGACCTTCGACATCTCGTATCAAGTTAATCACTTTATGAATAACCTGCCCGGTTAAATCCTGAAAATCCTGGGCAAGCACAATTTCAGAAAACTGAGTACGTATTTCTGCCGCATTTTTTGAACTGCTGACGAGGTACTCATCAATGTCTTTACTTAACTCGCGAAATTCAGCTGTGTTCATTTCACGGTTACGGAATTTCTTCCAACGCTCCGATAACTCAGCACCACGCTCACTAATGCTACCGGCTAACGGGCCGCCTGCGTCGGCAATATCCATGGTCCGGTTTGCCGACTTGTCCGTCATCGTGAGTACGTACGCTAATTTATCAGTGGTTTCACTGATATCAGACGCAGCGCCTACTGTGTCGACGTTTAAGTTTTTGATCGAATCGTGCAGTGCACGAGTTAAACGGCCGATCTCGTTATAGAGCGTCTGGTCTCGTAATTGATTCAGGTCATTTACCAGAGCCACCGCTTTGCCAACATCTCCCTGCTCCAGATTTTCGAGCATGTTTTCGGCGAGTGATCTGATCTCCGAGCTGACCTGGCTATCACTTCCTTCCAGGTTTACATCCACCATGGCGATACCTTCAATCAGCCTTCAACACGTTCAAAAATCTTATCGATTTTTTCTTTCAACACCGCTGCCGTAAATGGCTTAACAACATAACCATTTACCCCGGCCTGCGCGGCAGCAACAATCTGATCACGCTTCGCTTCAGCCGTTACCATCAATACGGGTAACGTCTTAAGGCGATCATCCTGTCGCACGTGTTTCAACAGATCTAACCCTGTCATTCCAGGCATATTCCAGTCAGTGACCAGAAAATCGAAATCGCCATTCTGCAACATGGGTAGCGCGGTGGTGCCATCGTCTGCTTCCTGAGTATTGGTAAAACCAAGATCACGCAGCAGGTTTTTGACGATACGTCTCATTGTGGAAAAATCATCGACAATGAGGATTTTCATGTTCTTGTCCAAAGCGACCTCCAATATTCGACTTTTACAAACCAAGCCGGTCCTGAATTCAGTTTAGACCCAGTTATCGGTTTATCCAGCAAGTCGGAGAAAGAATAGGAAAGAGAAGAAAAGTAGCCACTGAAAACGTGCCTGATAAAGCGCAATGCGTATCAGGCCCAGTCGCTCAGGCGCGCCCGCAGGCGGTGTGTTGCTTGGGAGTGAAGTTGACTGACACGGGATTCACTGACACCCAGCACCGCGCCAATTTCCTTCAGATTAAGCTCTTCGTCGTAATACAGTGCGAGCACCAGCTGTTCACGTTCAGGCAACCCCGATATCGCTTCAGCAAGGTGTTTTCTGAAGGCATCCCGTTCCATCCCCATACCGGGTCCCGGGGTGCTCTCATCCATCACATCAGGTGCGTGATCGTTTTCGAGAATTTCTTCGTAGCTGAATAAACGACAGCCGGCGCTGTCTTTGAGGATCTGATGATATTCATCCTGGCTGATACCCAGAACCGCAGCGACCTCGGTATCATCCGCGTCACGCCCCTTCTGAGCTTCAACTTGTTTGATCGCATCCTGAATTCGACGCGCATTACGGTGTACTGACCTGGGAGCCCAATCGCCTTTGCGTATTTCGTCCAGCATGGCACCACGTATGCGGATACCGGCGTACGTCTCAAAGCTTGCGCCCTTGCCGCCATCGTATTTACGGGCCGCCTCAAGCAGGCCAATCATTCCTGACTGAATGAGGTCATCCACCTGCACACTGTCGGGCAAGCGCCCCATCAGGTGATGCGCGATGCGCTTGACCAAGCCCGCATGCTCGCGGACAAGGTCATCAAAATTTACGTTCTGTACGTCGGAATACACCAGACAACTACCTGTAGACACCCGTCATGCTCCTACCTGATCCACCAGCCGGTCCACGAAGAATTCGAGGTGACCACGCGGCGATGAAGG
Organism: Thalassolituus sp.; assembly: GCA_006212115.1. Classification (GTDB taxonomy): domain Bacteria; phylum Pseudomonadota; class Gammaproteobacteria; order Pseudomonadales; family Oceanobacteraceae; genus Thalassolituus. The sequence continues at coordinate 29,657 of PDUK01000003.1, forward strand.
CAGCGGCCAGCTGTCGACTTTCTTCGCCAAGGCGCGGAATGAGGTTGCGGCTTTAGATCGGGGATACGCTTCGATCACAGCCTTCTGACGCTGAACCGCTCGCTTAACGGCATCGTCTTGCGGCACCGCTCCAACATATTGAAGCGCCACGTCCAGAAAGCGGTCTGTTACTTTCGTGAGCTTCGCAAACAGGGCCATGCCATCCTGTGGTGACTTCACCATATTGGCGACGACACGGAAGCGGAATAAACCGTAATCCCGGTTCAACAACTTAATCTGAGCATAGGCGTCAGTAATCGAGGTGGGTTCATCCGTGACCACAACCAATACTTCCTGCGACGCGCGCACAAAGCTCAATACCGTGTCAGAAATACCTGCGGCGGTATCAATGATAAGGACATCAATGTCATCTCCAATATCACTGAACGCCTGAATAAGGCCCGCATGTTCCATCGGATTTAACTGTGACAGCTTCTGAGTACCGGAAGACGCTGGCACGATCTTTATTCCACCCGGGCCTTTGACCATGACTTCGCGCAGATCGCATTCGCCCTGCAATACATTTTCAATGGTCTTGTTGGAACTGATGCCCAACAGAATATCGATGTTAGCCAGACCAAGGTCAGCATCGAGGATCACGACACGTCGTCCCATTTCCGACAATGCGATTCCAAGATTCACGGAGACATTACTTTTGCCAACACCGCCTTTACCGCCAGTGACTGCTATGACTTGTACAGGATGACTCGCCATCTTTTTTAAACTCCGTGTTGAAAACTCTGCTGTTGTGTTGCCATATTCATGGCTTCGGCCGCCTGCCAGCGCGTGCGTGCCATACGGGCCATCTGCTCTGCCAGATTGACCAGGCGCCCCGTATCCGGATAGTGCAGATCATCCGGGATGTGCGGGCCATCGGTAATCAAGGCCAATGGCAGTCGGGTCAATGCAGCGACACTGAGCCCTGCCCCCAAGCTGAAACATTCATCAAGCTTGGTGAAGATGCAGCCGTTCAGTCCGGCTGGCTTGAAATGCTCGTAGTTCTCCTGAAGGCACCGGGCCTGACTCGTAAGAGGAAGAACAAGGAACTTTCTGACGTCCGCACCTGCCTGTTTAAGCATAGACAACTGTGACGAAAAATGTGGGTCCTGACTGGCAAGTCCGGCACTATCGATCAAAACCAGTTTTTTATTGCGCAGAGTCGTCAGGGTTTTAGCGAGATCACCATTCTGCAGTACCACCTTCATTTCAACGCCAAGAATTCGGGCGAAGGCCTGCAGTTGATCGTGTGCCGCCATGCGGTAGTTATCCAGAGTAACGAAGGCCACTGAGTCGGGTCCGTTGTGCTGTACAAAACGAGCGGCTATTTTTCCGAGCGTAGTGGTCTTACCCGCCCCTGTCGGGCCGACCAGAGCAATAACGCCACCTTTTTCCAGTACGCCCTGAGGCAGTAACGGCAGATCACTTTGAATAACGGAAAGCGCAGACTTCCACGCCTGCTCCAGATCTCCGGACTGATCGCTCATGCTGACAACTCGATCTGCCCAGGCTGGCTCAAGTCCGATATCCTGACAGCGCTGCCATAATTGCGATTGCTGCCATGTCAGCGGTCGCCGTGTATCCCAGGCACTGCCCTGATGGCTGACCAGCCAGTCCTTTAACTCACGTAGGTCCCCCTGCATTTCCTGCAGACGGGTTTGATAGGTTTCTTCAGCCTGTTGCTTCTCTGCTTGCATGCGCGCCACTTCGCGTCGAGCATCGCTGATATCAGAGGTCGGAGTATTTTGTATCCGGTTTTCCGTACCGGGCTCAGATGTACCTGCACCAACGGTATCGAATTGCGATTGTCGCAAGGCAGCAGATGAGCGCGCCGCTTGCTTAGCCGCCTCGAGTTCCCGCTGTAAGCGCAGCTGGCGATCCAACTCACTTTGTTTGTTGGTATCCGTCGTATCCAACATTTCACTGCTGGCCACCACTTCCATTCCCTCGTCAGTACGACGGCTGGAGACGATGACCGCATCAGCGCCCAATTCAGCCGACACCATTTTCAGGGCTAACTGCATATTCGCTGCGACGAAACGTTTTACCTTCATAATTCAGCCTCGTTACGATTTGCCGCCAACTGCAGCAACGATCGTAATACTCTTGTTATCCGGCACTTCCTGATACGCCAGTACATGCAATTGCGAAATACTGTTACGTACGAACTGAGCCATTGCCGGACGCAGTTGTGAGGTCACCAACAGCACCGCTGGTCGACCAGCAGCCTCCTGGGCCTGCACCGATTCATTCAGTGATCGCTGCAGGGTGTCTGCCATTCCCGGTTCGAGAACCAACCCTTGTTGACTACCCTGCTGCGCGCTTTGTTGTAAGCTTTTCAGCAATAACTGTTCCAGCCCTGGATCAAGCGTCATAACCGGCAGTTCATCGGTGTTTCCAAAGATATTCTGAGTAATCATGCGGGCCAGAGCCAATCGGGCTGCCGATACCAGAGCGGCAATATCTTGACTCTGAGCTGGAGAGTTCGCCAAAGACTCGGCGATTGAGCGAAGATCGCGGATCGGAACCTGTTCTCTGAGAAGGTTCTGCAACACAGCGAGCAACTGACTAATGCTGACTTTATTTGGTACCAATTCTTCGGCCAACTTAGGCGACGTCTTCGCCAGCATATCGACGAGGTGCTGAGCGTCTTCGTGACCAATTAACTCGTGGGCGTGTGTCTGCAGCTTCTGATTCATGTGCGTAGCGACCACAGTACTTGCATCAACCACTGTGTATCCGAGCGTCTGAGCGCGATCCTTGAGATCCGGCGTAATCCAGTAAGCTTCCATACCAAAAGCGGGATCGGTGGTCGCCATACCGTCTATTTTGCCGAACACCTGGCCGGGGTTAATGGCCAGTTCACGCTCAGGATGAATCTCGGCCTCGGCCAACGTCACCCCCATCAGGGTGATGCGATATTGGTTAGGTAGCAGATCCAGGTTGTCGCGAATATGCACCGACGGTATCAGGAATCCCAATTCCTGAGATAGCTTACGGCGGACACCCTTAATACGGCTGAGGAGCTGCCCCCCCTGATTTTTATCAACCAGAGGAATTAAACGATAGCCCACCTCAAGCCCAACCCGGTCTACCGGTTCTACGTCGTCCCAACCGAGTTCTTTGACTTCCAGTTGTTTCATCGCTTCGGCCGCTTTTTCCTGCGGCGCAGCGAGGGCATTACCCGGCGCTCCACCAGCGCCTTCTGCTGCAGGCGTCGCTTTCGGCTGCCCGCCCAAGCGCTGCACAATGGCGTCGCCGAGCTCACCTCCTTCCTTCTGCCAGCGAATGATGTACGCCGCCAAACCTGCTACCAGCGCTGCACTGATAAACACTGTGTGAGGCATCCCGGGTACAACGCCCATCAATAACAACAGGCCCGCGGATACAGCCAGCGCGCGTGAAGAACCGAACATCTGACCAAATACCTGTTGGCCCATGTCTTCGTCACCGCCATTTCGGGTAACCATGATCGCAGTGGCCGTGGACAAAAGCAGCGAAGGAATCTGTGCAACCAGACCATCACCAATTGCCAGCAAGGTATAGGCAGATACTGCATCGCCGAAGGTCAGATTATGTTGCGCCATACCAATCGCAAATCCACCGACCACGTTAATGATCAGAATGAGAATACCGGCAATCGCATCGCCTTTTACAAACTTACTGGCACCGTCCATAGCACCATAAAAATCCGCTTCAGCCGCAACATCACCACGACGCTGCTTAGCTTCCTCGGCATCAATTAATCCGGCGTTCAGATCCGCATCAATCGCCATCTGTTTACCGGGCATCGCATCGAGTGTGAATCGGGCACTTACTTCTGAAACACGACCGGCACCCTTAGTTACAACGACAAAGTTAATGATCATAAGGATCATAAATACGACCAGACCGACAGCGTAGTTACCGCCAATCAGAACCTCACCAAAGGCTTCGATAACTTTACCCGCTGCATCTCCGCCTTCGTGGCCGTACAACAGAACGACACGGGTCGATGCCACGTTAAGCGCCAGTCGTAATAGAGTGGCAATCAGAAGAATGGTGGGAAAGATGGCAAAATCGAGCGGACGCTTGGAGTACACGCTGACGAGCAGCACCACAATCGACAACGCAATATTGAAGGTAAAAAAAGTATCCAACAGAAACGGTGGCAGCGGCAGCGTCATCATGCCCAGCAGCACCAGTAACATCACCGGAATACCAATGTTGCCCTGCATTAACACGGAGGCTCCGCTCTTGAGTTGTCCTACCAGATTGCTACTGGAAGCCGTCGCCATTGGTTACACCTGTCAAAAAAATGTTGCTCTGAACAGGTATCGCAAGAAGCGTTCCGGTTTTTCGTATTCTGTTAATTTTTAAAGGAAAATCATCAGACCATAGGATCAGGATCGACGCGCAGATCACGTGGAATCGGCATATCCGGTTTACGCTCGGGCTTAGGTCCCTTGCCTTTGGCAAACTGATCCATCTGATAGATGTACGCCAGTACCTGTGCCACCGCCACGTATAAACCTTCCGGGATCTCATCGCCCACACGGGTGTGGGTATAGAGTGCTCGAGCCAAAGGCGGAGCCTGCATTTGCGGCACGTTATTTTCTTTGGCTATTTCGCGAATTTTCAATGCTACCTGATCAGAGCCCTTAGCTAGCAGAACCGGCGCCGCATTGGCTCCGCCGTCATATCGTAACGCGACCGAATAGTGAGTTGGGTTAGTGATGACGACGTCGGCATCCGGCACATCCGCCATCATCCGACGCTGGGCCATCTCTCGTTGCAGCTGACGTACCTTACTTTTAACTTCGGGTTTCCCTTCGGTTTCTTTGTATTCGTCTTTAATTTCCTGCATCGACATACGCATTTTCTTGGTAAAGCTGTATATCTGCCAAGGAACATCGACGATGGCGATCAAAGCCGTTGAGGCGCACAGAGCAAGAACACTCCAGATAATGATGGTAATGGCGTGATCAACCGCAGATTCTGTACTCTCATACTGAATACGCATTGCATCCTGAAAAAAGAACATCAGCGTTAACCAGGCAACCGTCCCTACGACCAATACCTTTGCCCACGCCTTAAACAGTTCAACCAGCGAGTTCATGGAGAACATGCGCTTCAATCCACTAAGCGGATTCAGACGATCCAGTTTTGGCGTGATCGCCTTCCCTGAAAACAACCAGCCGCCGACAAATAACGGACCGGCGAATGCAGCAATCAGTACCAATACCAGCCAGGGAGCGAGCGCAATCCCGGCCTCCAGTGCAGATGCATCCAGATAGGAGGTCATCATGCCGGTATCGAAAGCCGTTTCGCGATCAAACGAGAACGAGTGCTTAGCCATGGCCGCAATGCGCTGCGACATAAAAGGCCCAAACATCAGTAAACCCGCAGCACCGATAACCAGTACCATGGTAGTTCCCAGTTCCTTAGATCGGGGAACCTGACCCTCATCCCTCGCCTTTTGTAGCCTTCGGGGGGTGGGTTCTTCTGTTTTTTCCTGACTGCTGTCTTGTTCTGCCATAACCTACTCCGCACGCTTACATGCTGATCAGCTTTTTCAGAAATTCAAACAAGGTATCCATATAGCGATGAAAACCCGATGCCATCTCATCGATGTTCAGCCACATGATCAACAAACCTACGATCATGGTGACGGGAAAACCTAACGCAAAAATGTTCAGCTGGGGGGCGGCACGGGTCATTACACCAAACGCGAGGTTAACAATCAGCAGAGCCGTCATCGCAGGTAGGGAAATCACCACTGCAGCGGCCAACATCCAGCCACTCCAATGCACCAGCAGACCGAATTGCTCGACGGAAAAACTCGCCAGCCCTATGGGGATAGAACGAAAACTGTCGACCAGAATCTCTATTAATACCAGATGTCCGTTCAGGGCCAGAAATACCAGACTGACCATAAACAAAAACCACTGAGATATAACAACAACCGATGCCCCCTGGCTGGGATCAACCGTGGTAGCGATACCCAAGCCGGTTTGCATTGCAATTAGCTGACCTGCAATAACGAACACCTGCATCAGGAGCTCAACCACAAACCCCATCAACATGCCGATCAGCAATTGCTGCAGAATGATAATGACCGAAGCAAAAGAAAACGCTTCTACCGGCGCGATAGGTGGAAGCATAGGCACGACCACCAGCGTAATGGCGACCGCCAGCAACAAGCGAACCCGCATCGATACCATTCGGGTACCGATGAGTGGCATCACCATAAGCAGACCAGAAATACGTGCAAACGGGTAGACATAGCGACTGACCCAATGACCGACATCCAGCGCCTCGATCTCAATCATGAATCACCCGATCAGAAACGGAATATTCATGTAGATTTCGCGCGTAAAATCCAATACCGCACTCACCGCCCACGGACCAAACATAATCATCGCTAATAAGGTGACGACTAAACGCGGTAAAAAACTCAAGGTCTGTTCGTTGATCTGCGTAGCCGCCTGAAAGGTACTGACTACCAGACCAATAAGCAGACTGGGAACGATAATAACGACCACAATCGCCAATACGATATAGAGTGCATTGGTAAAAATATCGCCGATGATCGCTTCTGACATATTTTCCGCTCCGCTAAACCGTACCGAAACTGTTCGCGAGGGTTCCCATAATCAACGCCCAGCCATCGATCAATACGAACAGCATGATTTTGAATGGCAAGGAGATAATAATCGGGGACAGCATCATCATACCCATGGCCATCAGAATACTGGCGACGACCAGATCAATGATCAAAAAGGGAATAAATATCAGAAAGCCGATCTGAAATGCTGTCTTCAGCTCGCTGGTGATAAACGCGGGTATCAATATATGAATTGGGGTTTCAGCCGGACCGGTAATGTCCGTACGACCACTGATTCGAACAAACAGATCGAGATCCGTTTCCCGTGTCTGAGCCAACATGAATTCATGCATCGGCACCGCTGCGCGCTCCAATGCTTCGAGCGGGGAGATTTCCTCCGATAAATACGGCTGAATCGCCTCAACGTTCACGACACGGAACACCGGCATCATGATAAATAAAGTCAGGAATAAAGACAGGCCAAGTAACACCTGATTCGATGGCGTTTGCTGAAGACCAATTGCCTGTCTCAGAATCGCTAAGACAACGATAATACGCGTAAACGACGTCATCATGATGAGTAATGACGGCAGTACCGTCAGTAGCGTCATCAAGACCAGAATCTGAATCGTGACGGAGTATTGGCCACCGTTGTCGGTTGCGGTGTACACAACGGCAGGAATACCGGTATTTCCAGACGGCGTCAGAATACTTGGGTCCACAACGGAACCCGGATCAGCACCCAGCGCCAACGAAGAAAAGACCATCAGAAAAGACAGTACAAGCGCCTTCATTTACGTACCGCCTTACGGAGAATATCGGCAAAGTCTGCGGGCTTTTGCTCGACTTCAGGTAACGGCTGGTCAAGCGTCGCCAGTGTGTTAATTCCATTCGGCGTCACACCTATCACTAACTGTTGATCGCCAGCTTGAATAATCGCTACTTTTTCGCGTTGCCCGAGCGGAAGCACAGCCAGTGTTTTAAGGTGCTGACCCTGAGATGCAAACTGACCAACCCGGGTTTTATTGACCAACCATGCCAGGCCTAAAATCAGCCCTACAATGAGAAGCAAGAACAACACAACCTTGCCGCCACTGGCCATAGGCGAGGTCTGCATCAGGACCGGAGCCTGCTCCTCAGCTCGCGCTAAGCTGCCGAGTGACAGGAGCAGGAAACTTTTAACGCAAGCGGTGTATACGTTCACTCTGGCTCACCACGTCAGTTAAACGAATACCAAACTTATCGTTCACCATTACTACTTCACCGTGTGCTATGAGTGTACCGTTTACCAGCACATCCAAAGGCTCACCAGCAAGACGATCCAGTTCTACCACGGAACCTTGATTCAACTGCAGCAAGTTACGGATCGGGATTTTCGTTGCACCGACTTCCATCGAAATCCGCACAGGAATATCCAGGATAACTTCCAGCTCAGGGTTGTCTCCGCCAACCGGCTGACCCTCGTCCTGAAGCTCGTCGAGCTCCACCTGTTTAATCGGATCATCGGCGGCATCATCTCCAGCGCCTTCCTCTTCGCCGGCCTCTTCCATCGCTGCAGCCCACTCGTCAGCTAATGCCTGGTCGTCTTCCCCGTCCCCTGCATCGCCATCAGCTTCGGCACTCGCTTCTTCAATCCCGCCAGCAACTTCGTCAGCAAGTTTTTGTGGGTCCAACTCTTCTTCGGGTGACTGATCCTGATCTTTATCGTCACTCATAACCTGCTCCTGTCAGCGTTTTCTGTGTTTAATCTGGTCTTTAATTTTTACTGCCAGATTGTCATTAGAAATGCCCATTTTCCCTGTAAAAATCGGAATACCGTTGGCTTCGAGGGTAAAATGCTCGGGCATTTCTATTGGAATAACATCACCGGTTTTTAACGCTGCCACTTCGCGCAGCGATATATCGCGTTGAACCAAAGTACCGTGTATCTCAACCGGCGCATCGAGAATGTCTTCGCGCATTGATTGCTGCCAGCGCTCATCAACATCGTCGACATCACTCTGGAAACCGGCATCCAGCACCTCTCTCATGGGTTCGATCATGGAATAAGGAATTGTCAGGTGCAGGTCACCGCCACCGCCGTCCAGCTCAATATGGAAGGTACTGACTACCACCACTTCACTGGGGCTAACGATATTCGCCATCGCCGGATTCACTTCTGAACCCACGTATTCGAATTCGACAGGAATCACCGGCGACCAGGCTTCCATCATGTCATTGAACACCTGCGTCAGAATGAGCTGCACTACCCTGACTTCGGTCGGCGTAAATTCACGGCCTTCGATTTTCGCGTGCCGGCCGTCACCACCAAAAAAGTTGTCTACTAATTTAAAGACCAGCTTAGCGTCCAGAATAAACAGGGCTGTTCCACGCAGCGGGCGCATTTTCACAAGGTTGAGACTGGTCGGTACATACAAGGTATGTATGTACTCACCAAACTTCATGATCTGCACTCCGCCAGACGCAACATCGGCACTGCGTCGCAGGAAGTTAAACATGCTGATGCGGGTGTATCGTGCAAAGCGCTCGTTGATCATTTCCAGCGTTGGCATCCGACCGCGAACAATGCGGTCGTTACTGGTCAGGTCGTACGATTTAATGCCAGCAGCATCGACCTCTTCTTCAGGGCCGATGTCACCGTCATCTACGCCATGCAATAAGGCATCAATTTCATCTTGCGACAGTAAATCCTGCACACTATTTCCTACTGCATTACAAAATTGGTAAACAGCACAGCTTCAACTCCTTCGGAGCCTGCTTCCCGTTTCATCATATCTGTCAGGGCTGCCTTCAATGCGCCCTGAAGTGCCACTCGACCCTCGGCCGTCCGTAATGTAGCGAACTCCTGACGGCTGACGATATTAATCACTTCATTGCGTACCATCGGCTCATGCAGCTCAAGGGCATCAACGATGGATTGCTGACGCGTCATAATTTCGATACTTGCCTGTACGAAGCGCTGACGCGTTCCAACCTGAAAACTGATGACAAACTCAGGCTTCAGTTTTACGTATACGGCTGGAATAACCGGTTCCTCGACGACTTCTTCAACCACCTCTTCTTCGGCCGCCTCTTCTTCCTCTCCACCCAGCAGGAAGAAGGCCGCAGCGCCGCCACCGGCCAACAGGACTACAAGGACAATACCGATAATAATGATGAGCTTTTTCTTGCCACCACCGGTCTGCTCTTCTTCGCCTTCCTGTCCCTCTAGCTTGAGGTCTTGTTCTTTCGCCATGGGATGTTTCTCCTGTATGAAGTCAATTTTGCAAAGCTTGTGCCACGTTATTTCGCCAAAATAATGACACCCAATAACATGCAGTTGATTTCAGTGTAGAAGGGATTCCGTCATCTTGACCGACGGAAAATGGGAAGGCGCAGTTATTAGTTGGTGGTAGGTTTTTTGATGTGGCAGCCCAGAAGAGCAAAAGAAAGAAGCGCTAAGGAAAGAAGCCCAGAAGAAAAACGCCACGCACACTAGAAAGTGAAACCCTGCCTGTACTTGGCAGGGTTGTTGACTGGGCTGCTGACCGACATACTCTCGTCTCTCAGGCAAAGGTATCCAGTAAGGCATCAGGCGCTGGCGTATGCGCTTTGTTAACGCCCACCAGTTCGTCGGTCTCAGCTGATTCGCCGCTGGCGAGTCCCTGACCTGACCCGTCTCCCGATTCTGAACCGGAATCAGACTTACCCTGCCCGGAATCTGCCGATACCGAGAACTCGCTTAATTCAATGCCCTCTGCAGCCAAAGCGTCTCGTAAACGCTGTGCGCCGGAATCCAGCACATCTTTCACCTGATGGCTTTGCGCGCTTACCTGCACGGTGGCCTGATCCTGCTGAATCTGCATTTTGATTTCCAGACTACCAAGCTCAGGCGGATCTAATTGAATCCTTGCCTGCTGAACATCGTTGGCAACCATCGTCATTAAGCGGGCACCCAGAGCTGGGGTCCACTCGCGCTTATCCTGACCAAACTCCAGGCGTTCGCGTGACTGTCGCTGCAACGTTTGCTCGAAGTTTTCCTCGAAAGAGAACTCTTCTGAGGCCTCCTCTGGCATCAGACCATCAGCTCCCGCGTCTGACAGAGCAGCCGAGGACAATGTGGTTGTCGCAGCGGCGGTCGTAGCTGCACTTGCTTGAGGTTGAACCATAGAACTGAGGCCTTTAGCCGTCTCGCGCCCCATTTCCATCAATCCCGATCGGTCTGAATCCGCATCGGTTGCAGTGACGGGTCTGAAGGTCTCACTGCCTTCCTCTATCTCGGCCAATGATTCATCCATGCTTGCAGCTGCAGTGCTACTCAAATCCCTTTCGGAGTTCACCTGCCGCGACTGTGTCTGTTTCAATGAGCTCGCAACGGGCTGTGCATTAGAAGCACGACCTGAAACAGTGGCCGCTGACACAGACGCCGAAGTGACTGGACCGGTGTTTCCGGACTGCCCCGCTGCAACCGCAGCTCCTGTTACTGCTTGTTGCTCACCTTCTGGCAATACAAGGGTACTCTCATCGTCTAACAAGTCTGCGTCTGACGCTGAACGCTGGCTCTGTGTTTCGTTCTGATCGACATATCTGACTGAAATATCACTACCAGTCTTGATCTGAACCATCAGGTTATCTGCCATCCCACTGTCTGTCGTGGCGTCCTCTTTATCGTTCGTCGCGGCAATATTAATGGCAGAAGCCGCCTCATCAGTCAGCCCAGCTAAAGCGCTGTCCGATGTTGATACAAGTGGCAACGTCAGCGGCAAATCCTCGCCTTCTGTCATTGCCGCTAATGCAGACTGTTTGCCATCCAAAGGAACCGCAGCTAACTGCATACCACTGAGCAAATCAGAAAAGTCAGTCAGGCCAGAAGCCCCGTCCTGACTGACTTCCAGGGAGTTAAAGTCAATGCTACCACCGAGCGACATCATCAATGACGCGAGTGGACTGTTAGGTAGAGAAGGGTTCATCCCGGTCTCCTGTTATCTGGGTTACCGGGTGTATCGCAAAAGGCGGGCCAGAATGCTCTGGAACAGGGTGAGTAGTTGGTTGAAACTCGATTAAGAGTCAGTAGGCTGCCAATACAGAGATGGGCGCTTATGCTGAAGTGATATACGACTCAAGAGACTGGCGAACCTGCAGGTAATCTGACTCGAGTGCATCGACCGCAGTCGCCAATTGATCGACTTTTCCGTCGATAGCCATTTGTTCCACGCGGTGAGCATGCTCTGCGAGATCGGCGGCGCAAACATTACTGCTCGCACCCTTAAGGCTGTGCACCAGTAGTCTGACACCTTCTGCGTCATTTTCGCGAAGCGCTTCCCGCATTGCAGGAAAACGCTGATCACTGTCACGAATATACAACTCAATCAGGGGAGAAAATTCATCCTCCATAATCTCCCGCAGTGTCGCTAACGCATCGATATCAAGCATCCGCCTGCTCCATTGGCCAAGGAATTGTCACCACAACTTCATTGCCCTTTCCGCGATACTCAATCGTGTCGCAGATGGTGCGAAGCAGAGGAATCCCCCGACCGGAATAGTCATTCTGATTTGCATCGGACGTAGGAGCAGCAGCGTAATCAAATCCCTCACCGCTGTCGCTCACCGTCAGGGTAAGCACGCCTGAATCGCCGTCCCCTGTGTGATCCATACGGAAGCGCACAAACCCTTCAGTCAGTGCAGCAACCCGTGCTTCGCGTTGTTGATAGTACGCCATAAACCCGTCGGGTGACTGTTTAAGTGATGAACTCAATCCCAATACGCCATGTTCGAAGGCATTAGAGAACAACTCTGCGACAACCGTGTACAACTGCCCACCAATTGCTCGGAGGCCCGGAACTTCCATCATGATATGGTTCATCAGAGGAACGGGGTTAAAGTTCTGCAGTGTAGAGGCTTCCAGACAATAGTCCATGCTCCAATCCCGCGGCCCGACAGTGTTACCTGTTTTGGTTACCGCACCGGATTCTTCACGTTCCAGCATGTCAGTCATGATGACTTCAATCAGCGTCGTATCATCGTCCTGTTCTGTCCCGTCAACGAACTCATCGACTGCTCGTTGAATATCATCAAAGACATGATTCGCGTGGGCCGAATCCCGGACAACGTTGAGCAGGCGCTCCTGACCAAACATATCACCGAAATCGTTACGCGCCTCGATAATCCCGTCCGACCACAAGAACAAGCGATCCCCCATGGCCATCGAAAACTCGGTCATCTGATCATTAAATTTATCAGCGGACATCACACCCAAAGGCAGATGCCGGGAGGACAATGTCTCAATCATCTGGCCGTCTTTGCGCAGCAGATAACAATCCGGTACCCCACCCATCCAGACACTGGCTGCTTGTCTGTCCGGCGCCATGTCCACTGCCGCAGCACAGCAAAAGAAACCGACGGGTAAGACACTCTTTAGCTTCTGATTCACTTCGCGCAGAACTTCACGCAAACCGAATCCTTTTGCCGTCATACCGTAAAAGATATCAGCCATTGGCATCGCACCAATGGCCGCAGGTAAGCCATGCCCGGTGAAATCACCGAGCAAGACGTGCATGCCACCGCCGGGCTTTCGCGCCGCCAGTAACACATCCCCATTAAAAACGGCCAGCGGCGACAATTCGTAACGAATGTTCGAGGCATCAAGACAACCCGCATGTGCAACGTTGTCGTACACCGCTTTCGCAACCCGCTGCTCTTGCAGCATATGCTTATTGACCCGCGCGATTTCATCACGCTGATGGAGCAGAGTTCGATGCATTTCAGACATACGATGATAGGAATCAATCTTCGCCTGTAACACGATATGGTTGTACGGCTTGGTCAGAAAATCATCGCCGCCGGAGTCCAGGCAATCAGCGAGGCTCTGAGCGTCGGAAAGAGAGGTGAGGAAAATAACTGGAATAAAGTCTTCGTCGGCGATCTTCTTGATCTGACGGGTCGCTTCCTTTCCGTTAAGGCCAGGCATCATGACGTCCATCAGGACAATGTCGGGCCGGTGCTCTTTAAATAAATCAACGGCTTCGAATCCATTCGTAGCCTCAATAACATCATTTCCTTGATTGCGAACGACGCGGGATAACACCTTTCGGTCAACGCTGTTATCGTCCGCAATCAGGACCTTATAAACGGCCATGACTACCCGTTACTGAATAGTGAAAAGTTGCTCGAAATTAGAAATGGCGAGGATCTTACGTACATCGTCATTACAATTCAGAATAGAAATTTGAGAGTGATCGCCGCCTGCATGGTCACGTAACAGCAGCAACATGCCCAACGCTGAACTGTCGAGGTAAGTCGCCCCGCCTAAATCGACAACGTATTTGCGTACTTCTGCTGCTTTCTCATAAGCATCACGGAATTCCTGATGCGCGCTGAAATCAAAACGTCCATCGACCTGAATCACCAATTCCTGACCATTGCCAGCCAAAGATGCACGTACAGACATGCCACTATCTCCCAAAAAAATTACGTATTATAGGTTTAGCACAAATGCCTGATTAGTCATGGTAAACGCGCTTTTTTTATTATCTCTGCAGCAATTGCAGGCAATGGCACCAACTCATCGACCGCACCCAACTCATAAGCGGACTTAGGCATTCCCCAAACCACCGAGGTAGCTTCGTTCTGAGCCATGGTAAGTGCACCGGCATCATGTAAACGCTTCATGGCAATTGCACCGTCTGCCCCCATTCCTGTTAGCATCACGGCCACTAATCGTTTACCGCCTGCTACCTGCAACAAGGAGTCAAACATAGCCTCGACAGAAGGCTTGTGTAGGTTCTGTTTCGGACCATCGTCAATAATGGTGAATAGCTGATCTCCCTTACGTCGAAAACGTAGGTGCCTCCCTCCCTGAGCAATGATGACGCGGCCGGTTTTCACTTCCAGGTCATCACGGGCCTCCATCACTTCCATTGGATAACGGCCATCAAGGCGTTTTGCCAGTGAAGCACTGAATACTTCAGGGATGTGCTGGCTGATCACGATGGGTGGGCAGTTAACCGGTAGCGTCGACAGAATTTCCGCAATCGCCTCGGTACCACCGGTCGAGGAACCGACGGCAATGATCCGTCGGTAGTTTTCATTCGGCTCACGCGTAACAACCCGCGAAGACTTACGCGCACGCTGAGTTTCAACGGCAGCCACACGGGCCTTAGAGGCAACACGAACCTTGTCACAAAGGGCGTGTGCAAACTCGGTAAAATCCTCGGGAGACTGCGCTTTAGGCTTACAGATGTAATCGACTGCACCCATCTCTAACGCTTCAAGTGTTTCAGGCGCACCCTTCTCAGTCAGAGTCGATACCATCACCACAGGCATCGGGCGTAACCGCATAAGATTACTTAAAAACTGTAGGCCATCCATACGCGGCATTTCGACATCCAGAGTAATCACATCCGGATTCAGCTGCTTAATTTTATCTCGTGCGATTAAGGGATCGCTCGCAACCCCTACCACCTCGATATCGTCCGTACGATCAAATACCTCACGCAACATCTTGCGAATCAAGGCAGAGTCGTCAATGATCAGAGTTCTTATTTTACTCATTACATGTCGCCTTAGAAGAGATCAATACCACTGTCTCCCTGGTCCATATCTTCCATCTTAACTTTACGACTGTATTCAGTTTCACGTTTCATCAATGTATCGTTCTTAACTTTAGAAATCCGACGCATCTTTACCGAGCCCGTATCAGGGAAGTACAACACTTTACGGGCATACACATCGCCGACATCGGCCTTCGCAATTTCGAGGCCTTCGTTATGCAGATAGTTGTATACAAACAGTATGTTGCGCTGACCAATATCGCTCATTGATGCGATCATCTGACCGCCACCAAATAGCTTCACCTCAAGGTTTTTTCTCTGGCCACCACGCTTAAGGATTTCGTTAATCAGAAATTCCATGGCCCAAGTGCCGTAGCGTGAGTTCTGGGTGACTGGGTTTGAACCCCAGACGTCACTGGAATGCTCGCTCTGCTCGGGCAACATAAAGTGATTCATACCACCAATACCGAGTTTATTGTCGCGAATGCAGGCAGAAACACATGACCCAAGAACCGTAGCGATCATTTCACCTTGAGTCGAAACATAAAGTTCACCCGGAAGTATTTTTGCGGCCCAAGTGTTATGGACACCGTCCCAATATCGTGCGACGTGCTCAAATCCCGCTAGTGGTTCTGGCTCGGGTGGGCGCTGATGCATAAATCAAACCCCTTAGTAGATTTTTTGATAGACGGTGTTACCAACCGATTTGAATCGGTCTGTCAGACCATTGAGTGATTCAGAGTGACCAATAATCAAATAGCCACCTGTTGGTAAGTAATCGGCGTAGCGATTAAACAACGTCTTCTGAGTATCACGATTGAAGTAAATAACGACGTTACGACAAAATATTACGTCGAATTTTCCTTTCATCGGCCAGCTTTCAAGCAAATTAAGTCGCTTAAAGTGCACCAAGTCTCGCATGCTCTTTTTCACTCTGACCTGATTGCCATCGCGGCTTCTTTCGAAGTACTTCTCGACGACTTCGTCCGGCACACTCATCAGATCATCCGCTGGATAAATACCTTCACTGCCTGTCTTTACAACGTTTGAATCGAGGTCCGTAGCCAGAATCTTCAGATCATAGGAAGCAGCAAGATGAGCCTCTGCCATTGTAAAAGCAATGGTGTAGGCCTCCTGACCAATCGAACAACCTGACGACCAGATACGAATCTTTTTGTCCGTCTTCCTTTTCAGCTCAGGAATAACCGTCTCGTTCAGAAAATCAAAATGATGGGGTTCACGGTAAAAGGACGTCAGATTGGTCGTAATCAGATTGATAAAGTTGGTCGATTCTTCGGAAAAATGTTCACGTAAGTACTCAAGGTAGTCTGCAAAGGTTGAATACTTTAACTGCCGCAGGCGTCGGGCAATACGCCCGTACACCATATTGGCTTTGTGCCGCCCCAGTACGATGCCAGTGTGCTTAAGGGCCAGATCAGCGATTTCATCGAAATCGCGCTCTGTCATTAAGAATTCTTTGTCATCGCCGAGTAATGGCTTACCCGCAACATGCACATTCATAACGGATCAGAACTCTTCCCAATCGTCACCCGAGTTACTGACAGACAAGCCACCCTGATCCCCTGCAGGCATTGCTGGCGCAGCAGGCGCTGCCGCAACCGGAGCAGCGGCAACCGGCATATCGTCGATACTGCCCGTCGCGAATGACGCATCGACAGTGAAGAATTCCATCAGCTGAGTCATACCCTGCGCCTGACCCGCCATGGCCTCACCTGCGGCCGTCGCCTCTTCCACAAGCGCTGCGTTCTGCTGAGTCATCTCATCCATCTGTGCCACGGCGCTGTTCACCTGATCGATACCAGCTGACTGCTCTGCAGCTGCCGTACTGATTTCCTGAATCATGGCAGAAACGCGATCTACCGCACCGATGATCTCGCTCAGCGTTTTACCTGATGCATTCACCAAAGCGGTACCCGCTTCAACTTTATCCACGCTGTCGCGAATCAGATCTTTAATTTCTTTCGCTGCACCTGCTGAACGTTGTGCAAGGTTACGTACCTCGCCAGCAACCACGGCGAACCCTCGTCCCTGTTCACCTGCACGTGCTGCCTCAACCGCGGCATTCAAAGCGAGAAGATTGGTCTGGAAGGCAATTTCGTCAATCACACCGATGATGTCAGAAATCTTCTTACTCGCCTGGTTAATTTCGTCCATTGCCGTTACTGCTTTCTCTACAACTTCGCCACCTTCTTCAGCTTTATTTTTCGCTGAGCTTGCCAGTTCATTGGCGTGAACGGAGTTTTCGCTGGTCTGCTTCACAGCACTGGTCATTTCTTCCATGCTGGATGCGGTTTCCTCCAGGCTGGATGCCTGCGACTCAGTACGTTTACTCAGGTCCGCATTACCCTGAGCAATTTCGCTTGCTCCGGTTGCAACGGTAGATGCTGACTCGCGAATGCGGGTCATGATTTCTGTCAGGCGCTCAACGGTGGAGTTCGCATCCTGCTTCAACTTACCAAACGATCCCATGTAGTCCGCATCAATTTTGCGCGTCAGATTACCGTGTGCAAGAGCATCGAAAATGCGTACTGTATCGTTCACAACATCATCGGCAATACCGAGAAGACGGTTCAGCCCCTCAGCCAGCCCTAAGAAGAAGCCTTGCTTACCGATGGTGTCGATACGGCGTGATAAGTCGCCAGCTGCAGCAGCTTCAACGATGGCATCAATCTCTTTCTCTGCACCGACTTCGATCGTACGGTCATTCCACTCAACAACAGTACCAAGGCGTTCGTTATTTTCATTGATGATCGGGTTTGCAATCAGCGAGTATGTACGACCACCCACCTCGATCTGGGTTTTGTAGGTCTTAGTCAGTGCGGCTAACATCGCTCGCTGATGCGATGGGTCTTTATGGAAGGTATCGATATTTGCGCCCATCAATGCAGAAGCATTGAAGTTCGGAAGGTCTTTGCGGAGATCTGATTCCGAATCCTTCATCATGTTTTCGACGGCTTCGTTCAGGTAAATAATATTGCCATCGGTATCAGCAATCATTGCGTTAGTGCTTACCGAGTCCAGAGCCTGACGAACGCGAAGGTTCTCATCCGCAACCCGTTTCTCTTCGGCACGGGTTTTCAGAATATCGGTCACGTCGACCCACTCCACCACTGTACCGATCCGAGTTCCGTCAGAATCAATCCAAGGTGACGCTGTCAGGTCGAATTTTATATCGTCAAATGACAGACGCGTTTCCATCGGCTTATCGAGTGAACTGAGAATGCCACGCTGGTGCGATGGGTTTTTATGGAAGGTATCGACATTGGTACCAATCAATTCAGATACTTTGAAGTGAGATAAATGCTGCTGAATCTCTGTTTCGCGATTCTCCAGCAACTTCACCATCTCATCATTCATGTACACAATGTTGAGATCATTGTCCGCAAGCATCACCGTCGCCTGGCATAGCTTCAGTGCACTCGCCATTTGAGCATTTTTCTTATCTTCTTCTGCTTTCAGCTTCTGCTCGGTAATATTGGTGGCAAACTTAACTACCTTGACCACATTCCCAGCCTCGTCGAGGATCGGGTTGTATGTCGCCTGAATCCAAACGCTGCTGCCGTCTTTACCAAAACGCTCATATTCACCGGCGCTGAACTCGCCTTGTCCCAGCTTCTTCCAGAACTCTGTGTACTCAGGGCTGTTGGCGTATTCAGGACTAACAAAAATACGATGATGCTTACCCTGAATTTCATGCAGTGGATAACCAACCGTTGCGAGAAAATTCTCATTCGCAGTCAGGATTTCACCCTCAGGAGTAAATTCAATCATGGCCTGAGCGCGGCTGATCGCATTCACTTTTCCCGTGAAGTCGATGCTTTGCTTCTTCTGCTCGGTGATATCCGAAGCGTACTTAATCACTTTATAAGGCTTGCCTGTATCATCCAGGATTGGGTTGTAACTGGCCTGAATCCAGATACTGTCACCGGCTTTATTAAATCGTTCGTATTCAGCGGTCTGAAACTCACCTCGGTTCAGCGTATTCCAGAATGCCGCGTACTCTGCGCTGTTGGCGTACGCCGGGGACACGAACATACGGTGATGCTGTCCCTGAATTTCATCCAGGCGGTAACCCATTGCATCCAGAAAATTCTGATTTGCAGTGATGATGGTGCCGTCCATATTAAATTCGATTGATGCCTGACTTTTCTCAATCGCGGCCAGCTTACCTTCCATCTCACGGAGTTTTGTCGAGTCGATGGCGTTGCCACCAGAAATCATATTACGAAAAAAGCTCATAGTTACCTTCCTGTACCTTCTTATCAGGCAATTACCTTTCGGTCATTAATCTTTATCAACTGAATAATTTGCGTCGGACATTTCCATCCTCAGCATTAGGAGTTCCGCGACGTCGAGTAGAATCACCATCTTCTCGTTTACGTTGACCAGCCCTTTAATGAAGTCAGAGTTGTCATCCTCTGTCAGTTCAGGTGGTCGGCGCGTCTCTTCATCGGCGATCGTGTAAACGTCTGATACCGCGTCCACCACGATGCCCATCACCCGCTCGCCGTTATCGCTATCGAACTTTAAAATGATGACAACGGTCGTCGCTGTGTAATCCGCTTCGCTCAACCCAAATCGCAGACGCAGATCCATAATCGGAACAATAGTGCCGCGTAGATTTATAACGCCGCGAATATAGGACGGAGCATTCGGAATAAGGGTTGGTTCTTCCCATCCGCGAATTTCCTGCACCGCAAGAATATCGACGCCGTACTCCTCTCCCGACATGATGAATGTCAGGTACTGCTGCTCATCG
Organism: Thalassolituus sp.; assembly: GCA_006212115.1. Taxonomy (GTDB): domain Bacteria; phylum Pseudomonadota; class Gammaproteobacteria; order Pseudomonadales; family Oceanobacteraceae; genus Thalassolituus. The sequence continues at coordinate 49,587 of PDUK01000003.1, forward strand.
CCCACTTCAGATTCGGGCAGGATGATGTCTTTGTTCATTTCTTCCATTTCTGGCCTCACGCTGCCTTCTCTGAACGCGGTTGTTTACGCTTCACCGGCACAATGTTCTTTCCAATACTGGAGATATCAATGATGAGGGCTACGGTACCGTCCCCAAGAATGGTCGCACCGGATATACCCGACACTTTCTGGTAATTCTGCTCAAGGCTTTTGATAACAACCTGCTGCTGTCCTAATAGATCATCTACAACGATACCGATTTTCTCGTTGTCACCTTCAACCACCACCAGCATCATTTCGTCAACGGTATCCGATGCATCACGGAGGCCAAAAATTTCGTCAAGGCGAACAATAGGAATGTATTCATCACGTAATTGCATGACGTATTGACTGCCGGTAACGTGATTCAACGATGAGCGATGGATCTGAATGGACTCGACGATAGACACCAGTGGGAAGATGTAAGTCTCTTCACAGACGCGGACTAATTGCCCGTCCAGGATAGCCAATGTCAGAGGCAAGCGAATGATAAAAGTAGAGCCTACGCCACGCTGCGACTTCACTTCGATACTGCCGTTCAGCGCCTGAATATTTCGACGCACGACATCCATGCCGACACCACGACCAGAAATATCACTGACAGCTTCTGCAGTGGAAAACCCAGGTAGGAAAATAAGGTTATGAATTTCTTCGGGTGTGAGTGAGTTATTCTCTGGTACGAGACCTTTTTCAATCGCTTTTTTCAGGATTCGGTCTTCGTTCAGGCCCGCGCCATCATCGGCGACTTCGATAACGATATTGCCGCCCTGATGGTACGCATTCAGAGTGATGGTGCCTTCTTCGGATTTTCCTGCGGCAATGCGGTCTTCCGTTGTTTCAAGGCCATGATCCATCGAGTTACGCACCAGGTGCACCAGAGGATCATTGATTTTTTCCATGACCGTTTTATCAAGTTCCGTCTGCTCACCAATGGTTTCCAACAGAACTTTTTTACCTAGCTGGCCACCTAAATCACGAACAAGGCGAGGGAAACGACTGAACGCAAAGCTGATCGGCATCATGCGAATTTTCATGACGCTTTCCTGAAGCTCGCGCGTATTTTGTTCCAGTTGTGACAGGCCTTCCTGCAGTTTCGCCAAGCGACTCAGATCAAAATCCTGTCCAAGCTGACCCAGCATAGACTGAGTAATCACCAGCTCGCCCACCATGTTGATCAGGCTATCGACCTTATCAATCGACACACGAATTGATGAGCTTTCGGCTGTTTTCTTACTGGCTTTCGGAGCTTTCGCAGCTTTCACTGGCTTATCAGCAGGGCTTGCTTCAGACTGCACTGCTGAGGCGGCTGGCGCTGTAGACTCAGCTGCGCCTGCATCAGCCACTGGGGCTACTAGAGCAGCGTCACCAGATGAAGCAGCGTCATCAGATGAAGCGGCGGCTTCAGCATTTGCACTATCTCCGGCTAGCGGTGTGTAAGTCAGATCGCACTCGTCTTCAACCCACTCAAAAATCGCTTTTATCTCTTCGACCGGCGTTGCCGCAGTCACAGTCAAACGCCAATGAATGGTGCAATCTTCCGGATTGAGACTGGTCAGCTCTGGAATGTCATCCGTGTTAGCAAGGACCTCGAGGTTACCCTCGCCAACCAGCTCCTGCAGTTCACGAAACATGCGAAATGGTTCGTTTCCTGTCATCAGCAAGTCGGTGTGCGGCTTCACATCGATGATCCAGCCAGCATCCTTTCCACCCGCAGAGGCATCTTCGGTGGGTTGTTCTTCCTGAGCCATACCCAGAATAGTTTCGAACTCTGTACGCAATTCAGCTGGACGCTCGGTCTCTGGCTCATTCCCGTCCTGCATATCCGACAGCATGCCGCGCAGACAGTCGACCGATTGCAGGAACAGGTCAACGTAGCGGGGCTCCATAGAACGTTTCCCGGCCCGTATTTCGTCCAGCAATGTTTCGACGACGTGAGTAAATTCAGAAACCGGCATAAAGCCGAAGGTTCCCGCGCCCCCCTTGATAGAGTGCGCCGCCCGGAAAATGTTGTTGACGGTTTCGTCATCAACGTCGGACGGGTCCATATCAAGGAGTTCACTTTCCATGACATCCAGGCCTTCGAAGCTTTCCTCGAAAAAGACCTGATGGAATTGCGACAGATCGACACTCATTCGCTTATCCTAAAACGCGTTTGATTGTGCTCAGTAGTTGATCAGGGTTGAACGGTTTAACGATCCAACCTGTTGCGCCGGCTTGCTTGCCCTGCATTTTCATGTCACCCGCTGATTCTGTGGTCAGCATCAACATGGGGGTGAACTTATAAGGGTCGAGCTGGCGCAAATTCTTAACCAGCTCAATGCCATTCATGTTTGGCATATTCACGTCGGTTAAAACCAGATCGAAGCTCTCAGTTTTGGCGATTTCGAGTGCTTCGACTCCGTCGGTGGCTTCGCGCACATCAAAACCCGCACCTTTCAGCGTAAAGCTGACCATCTGGCGCATAGATGCCGAATCATCGACTGCTAAAATACTCGTCATAGGAGTTCTCCCGCTGTGTGAACGAATAATTAATCTGGCAGGTCAATCGCCTGCTTGAGGCCTAAATAGCCGGTTATTTCTCGAATATTGTCGGAGACCGCATGCCACTTGATGGTGTTACCCGTTGTGGCGAGTGTTTTCTTCAAGCTGATAATCAGCTGGTATCCTGCGGTGTCTGAGTACTGCACCTCACTGGCGTCCAATACGACGTCACCGCCTCCTAACACCGCTGCCTCAAACTTTTCATACAGGGCTTCAGCCTGATCAATACTCAGGCGGTTACCGCAGGAAACGGGATTGGAGTCACTCATTACTGTCTTCCGGTCAGGGTTATGACCTTAAGATTAGTAGGCAATCTGTGGGCTGCCACACAAAGAGGGAAATTTTTTAATGTCGGCCGTCGCCGAGAGACTGGTCAGTGATGCCAGAAGAGAAATTTGATGGCAATCAGCGCCGTTAATTGCCGGTTTCAGGGCAAAGTCGGAACAAAAGTCAGGTAATAATATTCAGTCAGGCCGGAGAAAATTCAAATATTAACGTCAGATATCAGCGTCGACGTGTAGCCCACTCGTCAGCCTCTCGTTGCTCCGCACGATTCAGCATGAGCCGATGCTCTTCCTCCAGCTTCTCAATCATGCTTTCCAGAGCATCGGCTTTATGGTGCACATCCAGATAAACGGCGCGGGCTTTATCACTCATCGCCTGCAATTCCTGTAGCTGCTGGTCCTGCTGATGGAGCGCAGTTTCTATCTGCCCGATAAATTCGAGAGAGTTATGGACCTGCCCTGCTGCGACACTTGCCGAAGTAGGTGCGGTAATCTGGCGACGATATTCAGAAGCGTAATCGCTCAGCTGAGTGCGCTTGTCTTTCTCAGCTGTGAGGCGTTTTTCAATGTCCCCCCAACGCTGCAACACCTCCTTCTCTTCGCGCCGACGAATATCCAGAACGACGGCCAGACGTTGCGCACGAGGATGACGGTAGGTCACCCTTCAGCTCCCGGGAACAAGTCATTAAGGGCTTTTCGGCTGGTATCGATATCTGAACCTTCAGTCAGTCCTTGTCGGAGCATGGCTTTGATTCTCGGCATACGATCAATCGCCACATCGAGTACCTGATCTGTTCCGGTCTGATAGGCCCCAACAGCCACGAGATCCTGGTTCTGACGATAATGCGCCATTAAACGGCGACACAATTGAGCCTGTTGCAGCCAGCCCTCGTCGACTACTTGAGGCATGACCCGGCTGACAGAAGCCTCTACATCAATAGCCGGGTAATGCCCTTCTTCGGCGAGCTTACGCGACAGCACAACGTGACCGTCCAGAATAGCCCGACTGGCATCGGCAATCGGGTCCTGCATGTCATCCCCTTCACTGAGCACTGTGTAGAAGGCGGTGATTGATCCGCCACCTTGCTGTCCGTTACCCGTTCGTTCCACCAGTTTCGGCAGTTTATTAAACACAGAAGGCGGATATCCCTTCGTAGCAGGTGGCTCACCCACCGCCAGTGCAATTTCACGCTGTGCTTGGGCATAACGTGTCAGGGAATCCATCAACATCAGAACATTCAGTCCCTGATCCCGGAAAAATTCGGCCACGGCTGTGGTGTACATGGCTGCGCGTAAACGCATTAATGGAGAGTCATCCGCGGGGGAAGCGATGACAACTGCACGCTTTAGCCCCTCCGGACCGAGAATTTCGTCGATAAATTCCTTGACCTCACGTCCACGTTCGCCAATCAGACCCACCACCACTACGTCGGCCGTAGTGAAGCGCGTCATCATGCCCAGCAGGACACTCTTACCGACGCCAGAACCAGCAAACAGGCCGATACGTTGGCCACGCCCTACTGTCAGCATTGAGTTAATCGCACGTATTCCGACATCCAAGGTATCGCGGATGGGCGCCCGGTGCAGTGGATTAATGTAACGTCCGTTGAGGTTGCCGGATTCGGTATTGAGGAGGGGGCCGTCCAGGTCCAGTGGTCTTCCGGCACCGTCAACAACCCGACCTAACAGAGAAAAGCCAACAGGCACATCGGCACTGCCCTGCAGTGGCCACACCCGCGCCCCCGGACGCAGTCCATCTACCTGCTCGATGGGCATCAGGAAGATACGCTGGCCATCAAAGCCCACAACTTCGGCTTCGACATCACCGCCACCCGGCCGCTCAACCCGGCAACGATCGCCGGTTTTCACGTCGATTCCGATTGCCTCAAGGGTCAGCCCGACCATACGAACAAGCCGTCCAGACGTACGCGGACGGTAAACCGCTTCGGGAGCGACGTTACGCCAGCGGCTGCTCAGGGTCATCGTTCTGTTCCTGATCTTGTTTCTGGTCGGAAGATGAAGATTTATCGATCATATCTGGTGTAACAGCCGCCTTTGTCTCTGCTGCTGAATCAGCTTCGGAATCTATTGTTGATTCTGCTGTTGGCTCTGTTATTGAGTCTGAGGAAGAATCTACCTGAGTATCGTGATCAGCTGGGGATGACTCGGGAGTACGGGGTGCCGTTGTCTCTTCGTCGACGTCGGTTTCTGGCTCACTCTCTAATAGAGTATGTTCGTCAATACCGTCCGATGGGTAGCCATCTGCAGCGGTCAGAAGAGTACCCGCCAATGACATCAGATGCTGCTGCAGACTGTCGCTGACGGAATATTCTACAAGACTATTCTCACTTTCGATCCGACACTCACCCGCGTTCAGAGCATTGTCAGTCTCAATCATGCGCGCCGCTTTGTGAGCCGTCAGTAAATCGGCGTCCGCCGGTGACACATAAACTTTGGCCAGTGTTTCACCATCAGGAAGCGCATCAATCGCTGCATCGACGTAGCGCGCAATGTTATCGGCACCTGTGTTGAGTTCCTGCTCCAGTACCTGCTCGGCAAGCCGCGTCAGCAACATGACCATAACTTCAGGCAACTGCGCATCCCGCTCTCGCAAAGAGCCCTGCAATGTAGCCACAAGCTGGCGTAAACGCTGAGCTTCTTCTGCCACTTCGTGACTGCCCTGTGCCTTGCCTTCCTGGAAACCGGCCGTTGCGCCTTCTTTCTGCCCAGACGAAAAACCTTCCTGGTGCCCAGCTTCGCGGCCTTCAGCAAATCCCGCTTCATAGCCTTCTTTGTGCCCTTGCTGCCTGCCTTCTATACGGCCCTGCTCCAGGCCGTCGTTGTAGGCCTCCCGGCGAATGGTCTCAAGCTCGTCAGCCGTAGGATAGTCGGGTTTCGCCGCGTCGGTTTCCGCTTCCTCGGCGTCGTTATCAGCCTCTGCCGATTCTTCTTTTTCGCGTTCAACAGCGTGAACAGGCGGCTCGGTCCAGAAAGGCAATCGCCAAGGACGCGCCTCTTCGGCACTTTCTGCAGGTATGGGCGCATCACGCCGGGTTTCTGCCATGCGTTACTACACCCCTTAAACCATGGCCTCACCGCCACCACCGAGCATGATTTCACCCGCATCGGCCAGACGGCGTGCAATGGTAAGAATCTCTTTCTGTGCGCCTTCCACATCGCTGAGTTTGACCGGACCTTTGGCATCCAGATCATCACGCAGCAATTCGGCCGCGCGTTTCGACATGTTCTTGAAGATCTTTTCCTGAACCCCCGGATCGGCACCCTTGAGAGCCAATACCAACAGGTCGGTTGATACTTCCCGCAACAGCGCCTGAATACCACGGTCGTCGACGTCCACCAGATTGTCGAATACGAACATAAGATCTTCGATTTGCGTACCCAGGTCTTCGTCGACTTCTTTGATCTGCTCGAGCAGCTCAGAAGCAATCGTACTGTCAACGAAGTTAACGATGCTGGCAGCGCATTTGATACCACCCATCGTGGTTGTCTGAGTCCCGGCCTTGCCAGAGAATTGACGTTCGAGAATGTCATTCAGTTCTTGCAGCGCTGCAGGCTGTACCGCCTCCAATGACGCTACGCGCATGATGATGTCGAGCACGACTTTCTCATCTAACAGCGACAGAACCTCGGCTGACTGATCGGCATCCAGATAGGACACAACAATCGCCTGAATCTGAGGATGTTCATGGCGAATCAGGTCTGCAACCTGACGCGGCTCCATCCATTTCAGCGAGTCCAGTCCAGTAGTGTTGCCACCCAGCAGAATCCGATCAATCAATGCACCGGCTTTATCCTGGCCCAGTGCCTGAGTCAGCATGTTTCGGATATAGTCGTCTGCTCCAAGGCCCATGCCGGTCTGACCACTTACCGCGTCAAGGAATTCAGAAACAACGCCTTCGACCTGGCCCTGATTAACACTGGTTAAGGTCGCCATAGCCGAGCCAACACGCTGCACTTCTTTCGGGCCCATGTGCTTCAGAATTTCGGCGGCATCCTGCTCGCCCAAGGACATCAACAGAATGGCTGCGCGCTCTGTTCTGCTGAGGTTAGCGAGCGCGTTGCCCGCCTCTGGCATTGTATTATCCGGCATCGTCATTCACCCACTGAATTACTACCTGAGCAACACGCGCTGGATCTTCCGCAATCAGACCTTTCAACGCATCGAGTTGACGCTCATAACTTTCGGACGCACCCGGTAGCAGGTACTCATCCATACCAGCCAAAGTGACCTTATCATCATCCAACCCTGCTTCGGCATCTTCAAGTTCATCGAGCAGTAAGTCACTTTCTTCGCGACCTTTATTGGTAATGCTTTTGATCGTCGGACGGATCACACCGAAGATCAGAATCAGAACAAACAAACCAGCCAGTACTTGTTTGACCAGTTCCCAGAACCAAGGCTGTGTCCAGATATCCGGCTCACCCAGTGTTTGCGAGTCATCTCCCATAAATGGCGAATTAATAACGTTCACACTGTCGCCACGCGCCGCATTAAAGCCGACCGCATCTTTAACCAAGGTTTCGATACGCTGCAGATCGTCCACAGTCCATGGCTGCATCACAGTATTACCCTCGGCATCCAACACGGCTTTGTCATTGACCACGACAGCGACGGTCAGGCGGCGAATATCGCCCACTGAGTGCTGACGATAGCTTAGCGTACGGTCTACTTCGTAATTTCGGGTAGCTTCAGATCGACGTTTACCTGCCGCACCACCAGCTGCACCGGCACCGCCTGCGCCAATGGCTTCTTCCGGTGCAATGGCATCAGGTGGTGGCTGATTCGATAGCGCACCGGGGATACCTCCACCAAGGTCAGACGAATTCTGCTCATCAATAACCTGCTCACTGCGCAAGGCAATCAGATCTGGGTTAAATAATTCTGAGCTTTCTTCACGAACGGTGAAGTCAATATCCGCCGAGACTTCAGCCTTATAATTGGCCGACCCCAGTACGGGTTTCAGAATATTATTTACCGCATCAGAAATAGAGGTCTCGACCTTCTCACGGTAGTCGAGTTGGCGAGCCGCCAACATTTCTTCTGCATCGTCTTCAATTTTTGACAGCAGATTACCCTGCTGGTCGACGACCGACACATCTGAACGATCCATCTCGCTGACGCTAGTCGCAACCAAATTGACGACTGCTTCGACCTGATCTTTACTCAGGCTGCTACCGGGATACAGTTCGACAAATACGGATGCCCGCGGCTTACGCTGATCACGGACAAATACAGACTGACGGGGAATAGCAAGATGCACCCGTGCATTGCGGACTGACTTAACACTGGCGATGGTACGCGCCAATTCACCCTCAAGTCCGCGGCGATAACGTGCATTTTCAATGAACTGACTGGTGCCCAGCGCACTGTCCTGCTCGAGCACTTCGAGGCCCACCGTTTTATCATCGATTAAGCTGGCAGCCGCGAGCTTCATACGGGCCTCGTGCACATCACCGGCTTCGACCATCAATACCTGGGTGGTGGGATCAATCTGAAATGGAATGCTCTCGCGATTCAGGATTTCAACAATATCCTGCGCGTTATGATCCTGCATGCGGTGGATAAGGGGTTTGTACGTAGGCTCACCAGACCAGATCATCACTGCGATACCAATCGCGACGACTAATGCGATACCGCCAATCGCCATCACCTGGCGAGTCATTGGTAATGCACTGAAACCAGCAAGTAACGGATGCCCGGTTGTCTCGGAAGCAGCCGCAGAACCGCCGGATGTGCTGTCTGGTGCGGTCTGATTGTCGGGGTTAGAAGCAGGTGCACCCTCAGCGGCTGCGCCTGCCTGTGCAGGAACGTTTTCCATAATTCAGACCATTAAACAGGCATGTTCATAATGTCTTTATAGGCTTCGACCAGCTTATTTCTAACCTGAGTCATCGCCTGAAAAGACACACTGGATTTTTGCAACGCAATCATGACTTCTGGTAAGTCAATCGATGGGTCGCCCTGTTCAAACCGGGTCGCTAACTGCGCCGCAGTCTTCTGGTTCTCGTTGACGTTATCAATCGCGTTTTTAAACATCGACTGAAAATCGGGAACGGTATTGTCACCGCTGACCTGTTGAGTTGCAGGCACCGACGACACCTGCTCGGCCTGCTGCGCAATACGTGAAACGGCATCCATTTCCGTGTTTGGACGCACGCCCTGCGTCGCCATTTCATTCTGAGAACGCAACTGGTCTTTAACCTGTCGCATCTGCATCAGAACGGAACTTACATCAACACGATCAACCATGATTCACACCCTTATCAGCAATGGCCCCGGTAACTTTTTTTTGACACTTTTTTGATATTTTTTTGGGGCTTTCTTTGACGTTGCAAACGCCTTGCCAGATTTTACGTTACGACGCCGCCATCACCATTGATTCAACATCGACCCCCTCATCACGAAGGCGCGCGACTTTATAGCGGAGAGTACGAGGACTGATGCCAAGGCGCTCTGCGGCATCTTTACGACTGGGTTCTTCTTTCAACGCACGGACGATTAACTCCACCTCACGGGTACGCAAGTCTGAACCCAACTCACCTTCATCAACTGGAACGGGGGGAATCTCAGCGGTCGGGACAGCGCTGACCTGGCGATTTTTCGGCACCGGAGTCAGGATAAAGTCATTGGCATTCAGCTGACCGCCCGTCTGCATAATTAACGCTCTCTGTACGGTGTTGTCCAGCTCGCGGACATTTCCCGGCCAGGAATGAGTAATCAGCTTACGCTCGGCATCCGGGTGTAATACCGGTGCCGGACGCTTCATTTTATCCGCGTGATGATTCAGCAAACGGCGAGCGAGCGGCAGAATATCTTCGCGACGTTCGCGCAGTGGCAGCCACTGCAATGGGAATACCGTCAAACGGTAATAGAGGTCCTCACGGAAATTACCCTCGGCGACATAATCTGCGAGATCACGGTTAGTGGTCGCGATGATCCGGACGTTCAGATCGATGGTTTTCTTACCACCAAGTCGCTCCACCTGACGCTCCTGCAATACGCGCAGAAGCTTAGCCTGAAGCCCCATATCCATCTCAGTAATTTCATCCAACAGAATAGTGCCGCCGTCGGCCTGTTCGAACTTACCCGGCATGGCACTGTAAGCACCTGTGAATGCTCCTTTCTCGTAACCAAACAGCATGGCTTCTAGCATATTTTCGGGAATCGCCGCGCAATTTAACGCAATAAAAGGACCGCTTTTTCGTGGCGAATTCTGATGCACATAGCGAGCAAGGACTTCTTTACCGGTACCACTCTCACCACTGATTAATACCGTAGAGTCGGTCGCTGCTACGCGCATCGCCATCTGGAAAAGTTGCTGTGAAGCAAACGCCTCACACACTGGCTGATCCTTGTCCGAAACGCTGGCATCACCCTGAACGTAGGGCTTTAACAGCGCTTCTAATTCGCGGAGCTCAAAAGGCTTCATCAGGTAATCGTCAGCGCCTTTCTGCATCGCCTGAACCGCTTGCGAGACGTCGCCATACGCCGTCATCAGCAGCACCGGTAACCATGGATGCTGCTGTTTAATGTGGTTGAGTAACTCAAGCCCATCCATACCCGGCATATTGATATCCGACAGCACTACATCAAATTGATGATGATTTAACAGTGCAACCGCTTCGATACCATTCGGCGCTTCTTTGACGTCATACCCTTTCATTTTCAGGGTATCCACTACGGCTTCGCGTAGGGTTGGATCATCTTCAACAACGAGTAAACGCATACTTATTCCTCTCTAACGTCAATCAGCCACGAGCCAGTGGCAAATACAATTCGGCAGACACCCCACCAAGTGGACTGTCAGTTAAATTAAAGTCACCGTGATGCGCCCGAACGACCGCCTGAACAACCGCCAGCCCAAGCCCTGTGCCATTACTTTTAGTCGTAAAGAAGGGTTCCATCATGCGGTGTTTTTTGTCGTCGGGCAGACCCGGACCGTTGTCCATAACCGCGATACGCAGACGCCCCTGCTCATCACGATTAACACATAAAATAATTTCGATCGGATGCTCACATGACTCCAGCGCATTGTTGATCAGGTTCATCACTGCGCTGATTAAAGAGTCGCGATTACACATAAGTGCTGCTTCGCCCGCTTCATTCTGGATGGTGCATACTGCGCCGCTCTGCGCCATCGGCACTTCCATGGCAGCTTCGATTCCTGCAATCAGGTCAGACACCTGAACATGGTCATTAAGCGGTGCTTCGCCGCGCGCGAAAATCAGCATGTCACGCACCTGACTCTCCAGATGATGCAGACGTTCCTGCAGTTTTCCAGCAAAACGAATACGATGTTCTTCGGCGAGGTTATCGGAGTGCAGATGGCCTGCGTAAAGAGTGGCCGCAGCGAGTGGTGTGCGAATCTGATGTGCCAGTGAAGCGACCATTTTACCCATAGCCGACAAGCGTTCATGCTGCGCAAGTTGAGATTGTAGAGCACGGGTTTCAGTCAGATCCGTTAACAGAATCAGCTGCCCACGCTCGTTGCTCATGGCGGCGGTACGCAAGCTCACACGACGACCGTCGACCAAAGAAATCTCATGACCATCGTCCCGGCGAGGCTTAAAGCAACGTTGAATCACCGTACGCCAGCGCTGTCCAAGCAAGGTTGCCTCACCCGACGCAGCCAACAGCAGATCCTCGGCGGCAGGATTGCTCTGTACGATGACACCGTACTCATCCAATAGGAGCACGCCTGCGGGTAGCATTTGCAGCAGGCTTTCAAGACGATCTGCCAGGCGCTCTTTTTCAGCCAGCTCGTTCATTCGTTGCGCTGATACCGTCGCCAGTTCACCGCTGAGCTGCTCGACTTTGTTTTCGAGGAAAGCGTACGAGTCAGTAAGCTGCTGCGACATCTCATTAAACATATTGAATGCGCGCTTCAGCTCGACCGGGTCTAGCGGCTGTTGATCATCCGGAACCGAAGTTAATGCTACGCTCGCCATAAATACCTCATCAGTTCGCCAAAAATGCGGCGGAAAAATGTCACTAATGGGGATTGGGCAATTAGCGTGCCATAGGTTGGCTAAGACACTGCACAAGTAGGAATGACAGCTGCTAAGGCTGGAAAGAAGCAGATAAAAAAATAGCCCGCACAGGGCGGGCTATTCGTAGACATGACTCAGCGCTCAAGCCATGTCTTTCTCTTTTCGATTGATGTTGTACTTACGCATTTTCTCAACCAGCGTAGTACGACGAATGCTCAGCTTCTCAGCGGCGCGGGCCACTACGCCATTCGCATCGTCAAGCGCTTGCTGGATCAGAGAGCACTCAAGGTCGGAGAGATACTCACGTAAATCAAGGCCGTTAACCGGCAGCAACGCAGGACTATCGACACCCGCAAGTCCTTCATTTTGTGTGACATCAGCAACAACCGGCGGTGTGTACTGCTCGTCGTCCTCATCAACATGACGGAATTTCTTCGGTAGTTCGTTAACACCAATCACACCGTACGGATGTAGAATCGCTAAACGTTCGACCAGGTTTGCCAGCTCTCGGACGTTACCGTGCCACTCGTGACGGCAGAGCGACATGATCGCTGCTGAATTAAAACGGATGGAGCCACGCTTTTCGTTCTCAAGACGTGAGATCAACTCATTCAGAAGCAGCGGTAAATCTTCGACACGCTCCCGCAGAGAAGGCATATCAATTGGGAAGACATTCAGTCGGTAGTACAAATCCTCACGGAACGTCCCCTCTTCAATCATCTTCTCGAGATTTTTATGCGTCGCAGCGATCACACGCACGTTCGCCTTCAGCGTCTTGTTGCTGCCGACGCGCTCAAAGGTGTGTTCCTGCAGAACGCGCAGAATCTTAACCTGCATGTTAAGTGGCATATCGCCGATTTCATCCAGAAACAGCGTACCGCCCTCAGCCAGCTCGAAACGACCCGGACGGCTGTTGATGGCTCCGGTGAAAGCACCTTTCTCATGCCCGAACAGCTCACTTTCGAGGAGCTCAGCGGGAATAGCACCACAGTTAACCGGCACAAATGGCTTGTTACGGCGATGTGAATGGTAATGAAGGTTACGAGCGACAACTTCTTTACCGGTTCCGCTTTCGCCCTGAATCATAACGCTCACGTCTTTGTCAGCGACCTGCATGATCAGCTCTCGTACGTGCTGAATCTGGCGGCTGGTTCCGACAAGGCTGCGGAACAGCTGAACTTCGCGACGCTCACCGCGGCTGCGGTTGTGTGTGTACTGCTCACGGAATACCTGGCAACGATGCAGACTATCCAGCATTTTGTTGTAGCTGGGCGGCATGGCCAGCGTGGCCAGAATGCCACGACGTAAATTTTCAGGAAGGTCTTCAGGTTGAGTCTGGCTGCCCACATATAAAAACGGCAGTCCCTTATCCCAACCCAGCATGGCATCCAGCACCGAATCCAATGACTGGCTCTGACAATCACCCAGAATCACTGCACTGATTTCTGTACTTTCTTCGACCGCAGACTCAGCCTGCTGACGCCAATCCGAAGAACCAGCAACGATGACTTCCTCACCTAAGAAATCCAGAATCACCTGCAAATCGTGTCGGCGTTGCTCGTTATCATCGACAAGTAAAATTTTGATTTCTCGCCACATGGATGATGACCTACCCTCAATGAACATGGAATAGCGCGTGTGACGCCATTCGATTGACTTCCCTTTTTTCAGTTAAGTATCAAAATGCGACTAAGTCAAACTTCTGACGTTAAAACTTATCCAGTCAGCTCAAAATTGCGACTTTAGTAGGAATAAAAAGCTATTTTTGTCGTCGAAGGACAATAAAAAGCCCTCTTAAAGAGGGCAAAGGATGTCGCACAGAAATAAAAATTCGCGCTATATCAAGCAGATACAGAGCTGGAGAGTCGACCGGGTGCGCCATCGTCGGTTTCTTTACGAACACCGTGTACGCTTTCAAGATATTCCTGTCGAATACCGTCCCAACCAGTTTTCACTTCAAGCATCAGGCCCATCACTTCATCGATCATGTCTGTGCTGTTTTGTCCGCTGGCTTCCAGCAAACGGCGAACCATGTAGTCGTACAACCGATCAAGATTACCCGCGAGATCGCCACCCTGATTGTGATCAAGGCTGGATTGCAGGGTCTGAATAATTTCGTTTACCCGACCAAGTAAGCTGGCTTTCTCCTGCATGTCTTTACGCTGAATCGCACCTTTCGCCTGGGCCATACGTGTCAATGCGGCTTCCATCAGCAACTGAATAAGACGATGAGGATCTGCATCGAGAACCTCTGACGTAACGTTAACCTTCTGGTATTGCGACGCGCCCGATTGATACATAAACAAATCTCCTGCCAATAGCGGCCCAAACATCAGGGCGCACTTAACCATGTGATATTTCTTATGACGGCCTGTTGACCCAGAACTTTAGTAACTTTTTGTAGAAATACGCCGCAATCAGAAAATCTAAGCGGCAAAGTGTTGCCCGTAAAACAGCGGCAACCTACCGCCTGCTACCGGCAAGCCAATTATAAAATCCATATAAATCAGCAACTTATAAAATGGCACGTTATTTGATTTAAGGGGTGTAAATGCTAAGAGGTTAGTCCGATGGCCAGCGTCCAAACTACAACCCGTCTTGATCGAGCGCGTCAAACAGACCACCGCAGTCTGCTCACTGAGGCAAGCCGTTGCTATAACGAAGCCAGCCGTGCGAACAATCGCGCCATGCTCGTTCAGGCTGCCGAACTGGCCTATCAAGCGTGGCAAGCGGACAGCGACTACATACCCGGCATTAACCTGCTCGCACGGATTGCTATGCGACGTGGCGAGTTCAAAGAAGCACATCATTGGTTAGATACCGGGCTCTCCATCAAGCCAGAAAGCACAGGCCTGCTGTACAGTGCTGGGCATCTCGCACTCAATGAAGGCCAGCTTGAAGTCGCAGCGGACTACTTTGCACATGCCACCCGCATTTCCCGGACGAGTACGAAAGCGCCTCTGTATCTGGCTCATATCCGCCTACTACAGGGTGAATATCTCGAAGCCTTTCAGCTTTATCGGGAGCTGATCAAAACACGCTCCGATGACACCCAAGTGAGGAATAAGCTGTTCGAGGCTGCGAGCTATATTGTTGCGGATTTCTATTCGCAGGAGTTGGAGGCCGAACTGCTGCGATGGTTTGAATTTGATGACGTCGACCATAGCCAACTAAGAAGTCTGACAACGTCACTACTAACGCACAAACTCCATCTGACGGAAGCCGGATGCCCGGTTGAGCCAGAAACTATTGCTGCTGATCCCCTGTTGCTGAAGTCCATGAGCCGCTTTCATTTCTGCGATCCGTTGATTGAGCGCTTATTGCTGACACTGCGACAAAGCCTGCTTTTGACCAGCTCTCGTGATCTCGCTATTAAGTCAGAATATATGCCGTTGGTGATTGCTCTGGCAGCTCAATGTGAATTAAACGAATCGGTCTGGTTTATCACTCAGCAGGAGCAGCAGCTTGTATCGCAGTTGAACCAGCTGGCAGACCGCATTCTTCAGATACCCACGCTGGAAGCCCGTGACCTCAGCGCTATTCTGCTGCTCACTATGATGTATCAGCCGCTGCGGAAGGCACCTTGCTATGCCCAGTTGACCGAGCGTCAACTGGAGTGGCCAGAAGACTTGCGAGAGCTCATGCAGGCTTGCCTTATCCAGCCGGAATACATCTCCCGACTTCGCAGTGCCATTCCCTCTTTAGGGGCCAGCACTGACTTGGTTTCCGATAAAGTCCAACAACAATATGAAGAGCACCCTTATCCACGCTGGACAAGCCTTGGCTACAATCAGAAAAACGATTACTACGGCTCATTGCAGGCTCTGTTTCCCGGCAAGCTGAATAATCTGCAGCCGGCATCCGGTCCTATCAAAGTATTAATTGCTGGCTGCGGTACCGGTCGTCATGCGCTCAGGCTGAAACGCTATTTTCATCGCATGGACGTCACCGCACTCGACCTCAGCCTATCATCACTTGGGTATGCTCAATATCAGTCAGAACGCTATGGACTACCAGTCGACTTTATTCAGGGCGATTTGCTGTTAATAAATCGACTAGGAGAAGAGTTCGACGTCATCGAAAGCTCTGGTGTTCTACATCACATGGAGCATCCAGAAGCTGGGCTACACGCTCTGACAAATTCTTTACGACCAGGTGGCGTAATGAAAATTGCACTTTACAGCCGACGGGCTCGCACCCTGATTAATGAGCTCAGAGAAGAACTGAAAGATGCCATCCCAGAAAATGAGCAGGACATACGCACTGTCCGTGAAGCTCTTCTTCAACAGGGAAATGGACGCTGGGACGCGATTATTCAATCACCTGATTTTTACAGTATGAGCTCAGTGCGCGATTTATTGTTCCACACTCAGGAGCATACTTTCGATTTACAGGAAGTGCGTCGTTTGGTGGACTCCGCCAATCTGGAGTGGATCGGAATTGTGCCACCAGCAGGCGCACAGAAATTAGCTGAAAAAGTATTGCGACTGCCGCCTAAAAACTTAACGCTGAACGACTGGCATACGTTGGAACAAATTGAACCGGCGCTGTTTGCGGGCATGTATCAATTTTATGTGAGGAAGCCGCTGTGAGTGGATGCTACGACTGTAGGAGGGAAGCACCTTCCCGACAATCTCGTTAACCTGCCCATTGTCGGGGATAAGATCCCCTCCTACATCGGTAGCGTAATTCACCTCGTAGGAGCGCTTTAGCCAGCTTGTCTGGCTATGCGCATATATGCGCGAAATGATCGCCCAAGCTTCGCGTTGAGCTCCTACACAGGAGTACGTATTAAACCTGTAAGAGGGAAGCTTCTTCCCGACAGCCTGATTAACCTGACCACTTTCGGGGATAAGATCCCCTCCTACTAAAGGCCGTTACAGTTGCCAGTCAATCGGTTGCTCGCCACGCTCAATCAGATAATTATTTATCGTCGAAAACTGGCGGTTACCGAAAAACCCACGATGCGCCGATAAAGGCGACGGATGCGGCGACTGTAAAACCAGATGCTTTTGTCGATCAATAAATGCGCCTTTCTTTTGCGCATAACTGC
>PDUK01000181.1 GCA_006212115.1 Thalassolituus sp.
TCCTGCAATATCGTAAGCGGGTACTTAACTGGGTAAATCGCCTGAAGATAGTTCAGGCCTTAAAAGCGACTAAATTCTGGTCTCTCTACACCAGATTTTCGGAGTTCTCATGACTAAATGGATTCGCTGGTCAGGTCTGGCTGGTTTCATTGTGGTAGTCGGGATCATTGCTGCTCTGTTTATTTTCCTGCTGCCTTTTCTTATCAAGTCGGGTATCGAACTTGCGGGCACGAAATTGGTAGGTGCCAAAGTAACGGTGGATGATGCTGATGTCACCTTGTCTCCGCTGGGAGTTCGCCTTCAGGGGCTGCAGGTAGCCGACGCACGAACTCCGATGATGAATCTAATTGAGTTCGATGAAGCCGTCGCGGACCTTGAACTGGCGCCTCTGATTATTGGTAAAGCGATCAGTAATGAACTGTCTGTATCGAATCTCAGGTTTCATACAGAGCGTGAAACGAGCGGTGCCCTGGAGGTTGTTATTGAGGAGACGGAAGAAGAAAAGTCTCCATCACTGAGAGAAAAAGCGTCTGAAGCACTGCCATCTGTCGATGAGGTTCTTGCGAGAGAAACGCTGCGTACCCCCCAGGCTGGTGAGGCTCTCAAGGCGTCCTGGGGCGAGAACAGCCAACGTGTCGATCAGGCGTTTGATAAGGTACCGGACGATAACTCGATTGCGAGTTATGAGGAGCAGATCCAGGAAATTACGTCTGGGCGTCTGGAGTCGTTAGAGGATTTTCGTCAGCGTAAAGAAAAGCTCGATAGGCTCAAAAAACAGTTCAAAGAGGATCGCGACGCAGTCCGTGATGCACGTGATGCAGTTCGTTCTGCAAAGTCTGAAGTGTCGGCGAAATTAACCGAGCTTCGCCAGGCGCCATCTGAAGATCTTGCTTATCTCAAAGATAAGTATCAGCTCAGTGGTTCTGGAGTTTCTAATATCACAGGATTGCTCTTTGGTGATGACGCCGCTAATTGGGCGCGTGAGGCTCTGTATTGGTATGAAAAGATTAAGCCTTACCTGGATTCTGATGACAGTGTAGAGGCTGCAAACGAAGAAGATGATAAAGCACCGAGACTCGCCGGGCGCTTCGTACATTTTCCGAGCGATGATCCATGGCCTGACTTTATGATTCGTAGTGCGACCCTGACGGGCCCATTTGATGGTGGTCAGTTGGTCATTTCGGGCAGAGATATTACGCATCAGCAAACAGTGACGGGGCGACCGACCGTATTTACTGCGACGGGAGAAGGGTTGGAGAAAATTGGGGATCTGGATGGTCGCCTAGTGTTGAACCATACCGTGGGCAACGGAACAGATACGCTGACTCTTGCAATCAGCGACTGGAAAATGGCCCCTCTGAATCTTGGCGTTTCTGGTACCAGGCTGGCGTCGTCCCGTGTGCAACTGGATGCAACTGCAGAAGTGGTTCGGGGCGAGGTGGATGCCGATCTCGACGCAAACGTGACCCAGGCGAACTTTACGGGTGAAGGACAGACACTGTTCGCCCGAGAGTTGAACAGCGCGCTTCAGGGCATTAAAACCTTTAATGTTGATGCTGGCGTTACCGGACGCCTCAAAAATCCGGATGTTTCTTTTGGTTCGGATCTGGATCGCCAGATCAACAGCGCGATAAGCAAGCGCATCCGGGCCAAACAGGATGAGTTCGAGCAGAAGCTGAAGAATCGCCTCAATGAGAGGGTGTCAGAATATGCAGGTGAGTATGCTGACGAATTACAGCAATTAGCCGCGATGGAAGGTTCGCTTGATGATAAACTCTCGGCACTGAAAGAGCTTGCCTCAGCCGAGCTGGAAGACTTTAAAGCGCAGCAGGAACGCGAGGCGAGAGAAAAGCTCGATGCTGAAAAAGCAGCCGCCGAGGAAAAAGCGCGGGAAGAGGCAGAAGCAAGGAAGCGGGAGCTGAAAGATCAAGCGAAAGATAAATTAAAGAACCTATTCTGATGCAGACCCGATTACTGACACCTGAAGAATTTAAAGCCACACACTTTTCCCCAGCGCGGGTGGAGGACAGTACTCCCACCCCGGATTTCTGGATCTATGTTCAGGCGATACCGGCTGAGCACTTTGGCATATTTGATTGCCGTGACGGGCAGGTGACCCACGTATATCGAATGGGTAACGAATTCGAACATGTGCTGATAAACAGCCAGTATCAGGGCGTTGCAATGGTCATCGTGGTCGATCTGAGCAGCAAATCTGTGCACGGACACTACCTGCTGGATGTAAACCCTCCGGGGACGCAGTCCCCAGAAGAAACTGCGTAATATCCCGCAGTATTCAGCTCCGGCTAAGCAGGCGAATAAGCCAACCAGTAACCGGACGAGGGCTGACCTGGCCCAAAAGGTATAACAGTGTGAACTGTAAGCTGACGGTCCGGTGTGTCAGTTTTCTCGACAGTTGTTTCAGTACCGCTTCGGCGACATCTTCGTCAGGTTGACTCCCAGAGCGTCGATAATGTGTGCTCCATGTTTCTGAGACGTCAGCATAGGCGTCTTTACGAATGGAGGCATTACGTCTCCGACATGAATACCATCCTTTCTCCACTCAAGGTTAAGAGCTTCGGTTAATCCTTGAACGGCAAACTTTGATGCCGAATACACAGCAAATTCAGGAATACCATAAGTGGCTGATGCGGAGCTCATATTGATCACCTGACCTTCAGGTGCAGCTTTGAGGTAGGGGTATGCCGCCTGACAGCCATTAATAACGCCTTTGATATTAATATCCAGAATCTGCTGGTGGCGTTCGCGACTGATGTCGGTAAAACGATTGACCTCCAGTATGCCGGCACAATTAAACAGAAGTCGCAGCTGTCCGTGGTGTTTAGCGGCAAAATCGCTGACTGAATGCTCAAAGGCATCGGCATCTGTCACATCCAGTTTATAGATATACACGCGTTCAGGCGCTTGAGCACGAATAGCCTCAAGATCATCAGTAAAAAGATCCGCAAGTGCGACAGACCAACCACGGTTAATCAGTGCTTCTGCCGTTGCTCTGCCAATACCGGATGCTGCTCCGGTAATAAACGCGTTCATATCATCTCCTTAGATTATTAATTGGCCTTGCCTTGGCTACTCTTCATCGTCAGCTGTATCGACGGAGTTTTTAACAGCCGGTAATGGGTACTCAGGTAGGGTAAACAGCTCCAGGCTGGTGCGGTCCAGCGTATTCAGCGGCGTCATATCACTCACTTCTCCGCCTTTTTCGAACAACAACCAGCTCCATTCGTTATTCAGCACGGCACGACGATACAGATTCAGAATCTGTGTCTTAGTAATACTGCCGACTTGATCTGCGATGGCCTGACGGGTATCAAAGGTGTATCGTCCGGTTGAGAGATCAGCCCAGAAATTAGCCGCTTTCTCGCCCATATTTTTAGGGTTTTCGGTCAGCCGCGTGATCAATCCTTCCTGAAATAACGCGAACTCGTCATCCGACATGGTCTCCAGTTTACCTTCGTAATCACGGAAAAATATCCGACTATGGTTCATCATCTCTTCTGGGGTAGCGGTTGGCGATTGAACGATAAACAACAGCCCGGGAACAGATTTCTGCGGATAAGCGGTCGCAAATACGATGTAGCCCAGTTGTTGCTCCGTGCGCATATATTGATAGTAGGGTGACGAAA
>PDUK01000061.1 GCA_006212115.1 Thalassolituus sp.
GCCCTAAAACCCGCGCCGCTTGGGAGAATGCCCAGCGCCCAGGTGTTAAGCTCTCAGAAAGTATGGGTGAATTTAACTGGCCGATCATTGAAGAGGATGCCTCCGCTGACTCAGCGGAAAGGGATATTACACCAGCTGATGCTGAGTTGCGGATAGAAGATAAACCATAGATTTTTCTGGGTAAGTAGCAGGGAGGGCGCTGGTCAGTATTTTACAGGGCTTCAGTGGCATTCGGTATCTTACCCCCCCCCCTGTATGGCGCTGTAACGAAATCAAAAAATAATATAACTATAAATATTGAAAAAGGATTTTATTATGACTTATCTGCTTCTCTCTTTATTTCTAGCTGTGTGTTTTTCAATTGCAGCATTTCGAGTTTATAAAGAAAATACAGTTTACCTATACGGTGTGCCAGTAGAATATGGTGATTTTGGGAGTATCGCTATGACTGTATTTTTTTTATTTTCAGCGGCAGTGTCGTGTGGCCTATTTTTATATGGCAGTTACCTCTTGATAAAAAATAGGTAAGGATGTAACCAAAGTAAATCCTGTTGCTGTAATGAAGAATCTGTTATTTCTATCTGGGTTTTACCCGTTTGGTGACTGTCCAGCGCTCATTTAAGCCGTTATGTAGAAGGAGTATTTGAATTGTGGGTTGATGTTCTAGACAAAATTGGGAGTAAGATATTTTTTCTATCGTTAATATCATCCCTAGTCGTTGGATTTCTAGAAAAGGAAGTCTATGTATTAGTTTACCTTTGCGTGTGCTCTTTATCGATTTATTGGTCTTTAGCAATATTTTTGTTTCTTTTGTTTCTGAAACTAGGAAGGCATGCAAGCTGGGCAAGTCTTAAGAGAGACTTTTCCAACAACTGTGAAGAACCTCTGGTTTGGTCTGTGGCCTGCCCTCTACTCGCCTATTTGTCGTACTTTAGTGGGCAGAATATATCTGTATTGGTTCAATGATTCTGGGCACCAAAATAGGTGGTAACCTTACCATCAAGAGAACTACATGGACGGTCATAGTAAGAGAAAAAGCATTTTTTCTAGCTCGAATTGATAACAGTGAATCGATACGGTTTGTTAGGCCGATATGATATAACCCCATTTTTATGACGACTTAAATGAAAATCTCGATTTGGGGAAAAAGGCACTCTCAGAGTGCTCTGATTGAGAATAATGGTAGGTAGAAATTGGTTAGAAATGGGTAATTTACAGGTGGCGAGGCCTGCCGCTCGTCTTCGCTCTAGAGAACTAATAGGAGTACAGCAAGAGTGAGATGGTACTACTCCGAAGTCGAAGGCTTTGACTCCTGATCAGCAAAGGATTCAGGAGCTTGAAGCCAGAATTAAACGGCTTGAAGACGAACAACGAATCTTAAAAAAGGCTACCGCTCTCTTCATGTCGGACGAATTCAAAAATATGCGCTGATAGACCGGTTGAGAGAGTGCGATACGGTAGAACTGGTCTGTCAGGTATTCGGAGTAGAGCGATCCAGTTACTATGATTACCGTAGCCGGAAAAAGAAAATCAATGTCCAGCGAGGAAGCTAATAGGACATCCACTGTAGTACTTTTTAATAAACCTCAATGTAAAGTGATACTGGTTTTACATACAGTGCATTTCCGCTTTTCCAGTAAACTTGGCACGCTTTACATACGTACTTGCGTGTTTTGTCAGACAGTAGTACGGTAAACATCAAGTAAATCAGAGACTTATAAACTTGGTTTACAAGTTGATGTACATGCATTTAGAGAAATAACAGGGGTGCGCGTTTTTCTGTAAGGGAAATTTGAGTTATGGAAGATTCTTCAATGCAATCAATAAGTTATCCTAGAAACCTCGAAAGAGTGTCTCAGGATAAACGCGCATGCACACTAATAAGCTGTTAGCTGTAAAAATGAAATCATTCCGAGATCAATTGTTAGAGATAAAGAACTCACTTAAGTCATGTGAGAAAAAAAGTCTTGTATCTGAAAAAAAAGATAGCAAAAGAGAAAGTTCAGCGAATGAAGTCAAATATAAAATCTGTCCAGTTTGTGGTTGTAAGTTGCGTTTCAATAACTTCAGAAAGCACATGGCGCTTCAGCATGATATCAAAGTAGATTCAACCGTAGTAATAGAATCTAAAAGCACCGCTAAGGTAGATAACAGTGAGATTGTTAAATGTCCTGTATGCTCAGCTAAAGTAAAAAAACACAACCTAAAAAGGCATGCTAGAAAGGTTCACTTATCTCCCAAAGTAAAAAAGAAAGTAATCGGTAATTCTCCACGATCAAAGCGAAATAGCACGACTCCTAGACGGATAGCAACTAATCGCCATACATCACCTGAACATAGGCAGGCTATGTTGGCTAAAATAAATCAAGGCCAGTACGACAATGAACGTCAATTGTTAAACTTGTTGAAAAATGCTTCTGATAGAGAAGAGGAAAAAATAGTAAACGCTGTTCATCAGCGACTTAAACTTATTGCACCTGAAACATACCGAAAGCTAGTGGGCCCGTTACATATTCGTGACCCTTTAGGCATTAAGAAATGCTACTGCGGAAATCCTAGAAGCTTAAGCCAAATCGCAGATGATATAATCTCAGATATTGTACCCGAATATAGTCTTTTATGTGATGCTTGCTGGGAGGAAGATATTTGTTCAGCATGGGGGCATTATGGAGCTTGGGGCGCAAAGATTATTGATACTGAAACATGGCGAACTATATGTGAAGAAAGAGGTGATACGAAATATGCCACTTACTAAAAAAAGCTAACAAAAAGGTCAAGCGGAAATTTAAAACAGTGCGTTTTTTGTGTATTGGCTCCGCCAATTATCACAAAAAAATCACCCAGTTTTAAATGGAGCTTACCTAAGCGTTAACTTACCCAAGGGAGCTTTATGAAATCTCGATCTCGATTAATACTTGAGAAATCTATCGCGGCAATGCTGTCTGCAATAGAGATATATAATAAGCCTGACTTCAAGTATCGCGAGGAGACTTTTTCTGTTCTGTGTATTAACTCTTGGGAGTTGTTGTTAAAGGCAAAAGTTCTCAATTTGGCCAGTAATAAAGTGGCTTCACTTTATGCAATGGAGTATAGAACCCTAAAAAATGGAAAGAAATCTACGGTTAAGAGGCCAAAAACTAATCGATCCGGAAACCCTCTTTCAATTAATCTCTTTGAAGCCTATCGGATCACTACCGAAGATTATGGCGTTAAGATAAACAAAGCGGTATATGACAATTTGGTTGCGCTTACTGAAATTAGGGACAATTCAATACATTTTGTGAATGATGACTTGCTCTTGTCTCTGAAGATTCAGGAACTAGGCAGTGCATCACTGCAAAACTACCTCCACCTCGTATCTAGATGGTTTGGTGATGTCCTATCAGGGTATAATTTTTACCTCATGCCACTATCTTTCTTTCGAAACTTCAATGAAGCCCCCGGCGTTTCGCTCAACTCAAATGAACGTAAAGTTCTAGAGTACATAAAGAAGTCAGAAGAGGGGTATGATAGTAGCGAAGATGTTGGCGATTACAACTTGACTCTGAGAATTGATGTTAAATTCCAGAAAGTAAAGAGCACGTCTGGCTTACCTGTTCAGGTCACTAATGATCCAAGTGCCACCGCAGTTTATTTATCGGAAGAAGATTTTGCGGATAAGTATCCGTGGGATTACGATATCCTTAGTACGCGGTTGTCCAAGCGATATTCTGATTTCAAGAGGAACGAAAAATATCATAGAATCAGAAAAGAATTGGAAGGAGATAAGAAATTTGCGTACGAGCGACTTCTGAATCCGAAGAACCCAAATGGTGGGAAAAAGACGTTTTATAACCCGAACATTCAGAAAGAATTCGATAAACATTATACAAAGATAAGTTAACAAGGCATTGCAGCATCCGATGCTGTACCCTGAAGTTTCTGAGGGGCGATATCGTACAGTCTGCGGCATTCGGGTATGTGACTACACACTATCTGAAGATGGCCAATGGGTTTTCCCTGACGATCAGATGGGATTGTCTTTTTCTTCAAGCTGGCAGCATCTTAAAAGTGCGCATAAGATGGTTTCTCGTGTTGCCGGTAAAAATGTAGATGTGTATTGGGTGTTATCCAGAGCCGACATTCCATCAGGCTTGTCATTTCAGCCTGATCGACGGGCTTCTAAGTCTGCAAAGGGTCATTATTTATTAACGGTAAACGAGCGGATGAAAGTTAGTTCCCTGGTTGAAAAACTAAAGTGGATAGCAGATCGGATGTCCATTATTAAAGATGCGGGAGAAGCGTTGTGATTTTGACAGTTAGGTATTCTCATGTTCGTGATCTTGTTTCTCATTATGCAGATAAGCTTTCTGATAAGAAAGTTCAGGAAATTCTTGAAAACGGCTTGAATAGTGAAGGAGATGCAGAGCACCTTAGCTATTTCATTTGGAAGATGATCGATAAGATGGCTGAAGATCGAGAGAATGGTGTCGAGGTCTTAGGCGGTAGTGACAATACGTCAATGTTGCCTGATGTTTCTTATGAATTAGATGTCCTGATGTCAAATAGCGGATACAGCCAAATATGGGAAGATATATCGGATGAGGCATGAATTTAAATAAACGCTGGAATTCGTCTCGCTCGCTTCATTCAGGGCCTCAAGTTTGACGTTAGCTTCCAATAGCAACGAACACCATACAGCGCAGTGAAACGCGTACCTCGCTGGGGCCACAGGCGCATCAATGAATCGAAAAATGAAGATATTGGCAGTAATTTTACTTATATCGATGGCATCCTTAGTCATTGCACAGTCGCCAATAGAGTCTGTGATAACAAAGCATCTTGATAAAAGAGAAGGCTTTCAGGTCTCTTCGGTGTTAATAGGCAATGTAAATGGCTACGACTCAGAACTAACAATTGTTCAATGGACTTCGCTCGGACCTAGTTATTGGAAGAACTTTATTTCGGTCTTTTCGAATCAACAAAGTGAGCTCGATACCGAAGTTATACACGGATTGGTAGATCGTATTGAACTTATAGATGGCTATATTGTTTTAAGCCTGAAGACTAAGGGGCCGGATGATCCTCGCTGCTGTCCTTCTGTTATCAAAGAAAAGCGGTTTCACATGGTTGGATCTGAGCTTTCAGAGTTGCCCTAATTGTAATCCGTTATAACTAAATACTCTTGATGTAGCTAATCCGGCCGTTCGCCAAAACTTGAGAATCATTTACAATACGGCCGTTTCAATTTCAGGAGTCTGACGTGACTGCTCTCTATATTACTGTTGGTGCCATCGTCGGCGCTTGGGTTCTGGCTTACTACGAAGCCGGTTCGCGCCTCTGGACCATTTTCTTCGCTGCGCTTTTGGGCGCAATTCTGACGGCCTCTGGTGCCGGTACATTGGTTATGGGCATCGCTTTTGCGATCTTTGCCGTACCTGCGCTGATCATGAATGTGAAGAGCATTCGTGCGAAGGTTGTAACTGCGCCTGTATTCAAGGGGTTCAAGGCGGTTCTACCTCCTATGACCTCAACAGAGCGTGAAGCTCTGGAAGCAGGTGACACCTGGTGGGATGCGGAGATGTTCCGCGGTAAGCCAGAGTGGACCAAGCTGCTGGATGACCACAAAGCGGCTGAATACACGGCTGAAGAGCAGTCGTTCATGGATAACGAAGTGAACGAACTGTGTGCCATGCTCGACGACTGGAAGATCTCGTTCGAAGACAAGGATCTGCCAGAAGAAGTCTGGAACTTCATGCGTGAGAAGCGTTTCTTCTCCATGCTGATTTCTAAAGAGTGGGGTGGTCTTGGCTTCTCTGCTTACGCACAGTCTGCTGTGGTAACCAAACTTGCGACTCGCTCTCTCGCGGGCGCGGTAACGGTAATGGTACCTAACTCACTCGGTCCGGGTGAGCTTCTGATGCATTACGGTACGGATGAGCAGAAAAAACACTGGTTGCCTGGTCTGGCTGACGGCACACACATTCCGTGTTTTGCTCTGACTGGCCCAGAAGCGGGTTCTGATGCGGGCGCTATCCCGGATGTGGGTATTGTCTGTGAGCAGGAATTCGAAGGTAAGAAGACGCTGGGTCTGAAACTGACTTTCTCGAAGCGTTATATCACACTGGCGCCAGTGGCGACGTGTGTTGGTCTAGCATTCAAGCTGTACGACCCAGAGGGTCTGTTGGGTGACGAGAACAAATCTGACTACGGCATTACCTGTGCGCTGCTTCCAGCAGATCACCCGGGTGTTGAAATCGGTAACCGTCACTTCCCAGCTGCCTTCATGAACGGTACCGTCCGTGGCGAGGATGTGTTCATTCCTGTGGATTGGATCATCGGTGGCGTTGAGAAAGCCGGTGGTGGCTGGCGTATGCTGGTTGAGTGTCTGTCTGCAGGTCGCGGTATCTCTCTGCCTGCGCTGTCGGCAGCCTCTTCTAAAGTGGCATACCGTATGACAGGTGCATATTCACGTTTGCGTCGTCAGTTCAAAACGCCGATTGGTATGTTTGAAGGTGTTCAGGAAGCCAATGGCCGTATTGCTGGTTACACCTACAAGCTTGAAGCCATGCGTGCTCTGACGGCATCTGCGGTTGATGTATGTTCACCGTCTGTTGTGACTGCGATTGCTAAGTATCACATGACCGAAATGATGCGTACTGTTACTACTGACGCTGTGGATGTTCACGGCGGCCGTGCGGTACAGCAGGGTCCACGTAACTATCTGGCAACAGGCTATCAGGGCATTCCAATTGCGATTACGGTTGAGGGTGCAAACATCCTGACCCGTAACCTGATGATCTTTGGTCAGGGTGCGATTCGCTGTCATCCATACGTATTCCCAGAAATGGAAGCGGCACGTGACGACAACCTGAGCGAGTTCGATAACCTGTTCTGGGGCCATATCGGTTACTCTGCAAACCGTGCAGTGCGTGCACTCACGTACGGCCTGACCGGTGCGGCGTTCGTTTCCAGCCCAACCAATGGCCCTATGGCGAAGTACTACAAGCAGCTGACTCGTATGAGCTGTGCTCTGGCGTTTACGTCTGATGTCACCATGGGTGTATTGGGCGGCGAGCTGAAGCGTATGGAAAACCTGTCTGCGCGTCTGGCCGACGTTCTGTCTGAGCTTTATATGGCTTCGGCGGTACTCAAGTACTACTACGACAACGGTGAAACTGCTGAAGATCTGCCACACGCTGAGTGGAACCTGCAGCTGTCTCTGTTCAACATCCAGACTGCGTTTGAAGAGTTTATCGATAACTTCCCGAACCCAGTTGTCGCTCGTATTCTGAAGACTCTGGTTCTGCCGCTGGGTCGCAGCTACAAGCAACCATCTGACAAACTACGCAACAAGATTGCTGCGATGATGATGGAGCCGACTGCTCTGCGTGACCGTCTGACCAAAGAAGCTTACTTCGGTACGTCAGAAGATGACGTGACTGGCCGTATGGAGTGCGCTTATAACAGCCTGCTCGCGATCGAACCTGTCTACAACAAGTTCCTGAAAGCGGTTGGCAAAGGTAAGGCGACTGGTCTGACCATCACTGAACAGCTGGCGTCTGCGGTAGCGAACGGCATCATCACTCAGATTGAAGCCGACGGCATTGCGGCATTCGATAAGCAGCGCTTTGATGCTCTGGCGACGGATGAGTTTACCAAGGAGTACATCGCGACTTCTGGTAAGGTCGCAAACGAAGCTAAGATTGAGCAAATCGCTTAATTTAAGTCTACGAAAAGGCCCGCACATGCGGGCCTTTTTTATGCCCCGGAAAAGTCGGCTGATGAATTAGCGCGACTTTTCCGGGGTGATTTTATCGAGCTACCAACTCAGTTTTTGTTTCGCTGTTGGTTCTTAAAGCGAAGCTTTTCTTCCTTACGTTTTTTGATTACCGCGGCAAGGTCGTTGCCAAGGTGATCTTCCCCACGCGCTTTCGCTAGCTGCATCTGCTTCTCGCGCTGCTTAAAACGCTCGCGCTGCTCGGGTGTATATTCATCAATACAGAAATGACAGCTGACGCCCTGCACAAAGTGTTCAGACTGTTTGTCTTCTTCTGTGATGGGACGACGGCAAGCATGGCACTGGTCGTACTGGCCCGGCTCCAGGTTGTGATCAACCGTTACCCGGTTATCGAATACAAAACACTCACCCTGCCACATAGAATCTTCCTGAGGCACTTCCTCAAGGTATTTCAGGATGCCGCCTTCAAGGTGGTAAACCTCGTCGAAGCCTTGTTCCTTGAGGTAAGCCGTGGATTTTTCACAGCGGATACCACCGGTGCAGAACATCGCTACTTTTTTGTTTTTCTCAGGATCGAGGTTGTCCTTCACGTACTGAGGAAACTCACGGAACGTTTTGGTTTTTGGATCGATGGCGCCTTCGAAAGTACCGATTCCGACTTCGTAGTCGTTGCGGGTATCCACCAGTACGACATCAGGGTCTGAGATCAGGGCGTTCCAGTCTTGCGGCTTAACATAGGTACCGACGACCTTCCTCGGGTCGATACCCTCGACGCCCATGGTGACGATTTCTTTCTTCAGTTTGACCTTCGTGCGGTAGAAAGGCTGTTCTGATTCGAAAGATTCTTTGTACACGATGTCAGCCAGACGCTCATCCTGACCAAGCCAGTTGAGAAGGGCATCAATGCTCTCGCGTGTACCTGATACGGTACCGTTAATGCCTTCGAGTGCGAGCAGAAGGGTGCCGCGCACGTCGTGCTCAAGCATGGTATCCAGAAGGGGCTGTCGTAACGCCTCGAAGTTGTCGAGAGTCACGAATTTGTACATGGCGCACACAACAATAGGCGCCACCGTCGGTTGGGTGGTGTCAGTCATAGGGTCCTCTGCTTACCGGAACGTAAAACCGGTGCTGGGTGGTCAATTGGGCGGCAATACTAGATGGGATAGATGCCTTTATCAACGGCTTTTCGCCCAGATATTGCGTTATGTCAGGTGTGTTGAATTTGAGTCGATAACCCGCCGATTCTATAATCGGCCGCCTGATAAATTGAGAGTGGGAGCGTCGCTGTGCTGTTTTTTCCTATCCAGCAAGAGCTGGATTGCATCAGTGAGGATGGTGAGATCCTGGGTAAGATCCGGTTTGATGATGCCCAGCGTAAGCATATTTTTTACGCGATCAATGATGTGTCGATTACGTCATCGCATCAGGAGGCCATCCGCCAACGACTGGATGGGTTGGATGAAGGGCGCTTTCAGATTCCGATGCAGGATGACGACTGAATCCATATCCTGAGTAGGGTTATTCGGATATACTCCGCGCTAATTATGTAGCGCTCACGCGCTGTTCTTTTGTTTCACTTATAGAAGTTGTGCCTATGTCCTTGCCTCCTTGCCCAAGCTGTCAGTCTGAATACGTTTATGAAGATCAGGCTAACCTCGTGTGTCCGGAGTGCGGCCATGAGTGGAACCCGCAGGACAACAGCGACGACGATGCCTTTGTTGTGCGCGATGCCAACGGTAAAGTGCTGGAAGTAGGCGATCAGATCACTCTGATCAAGGACCTGAAGGTCAAGGGCGCGTCGCAGGGCCTGAAGATAGGTTCTAAAACAACGATTCGCCGTATTGTAGAAGGCAAAGACCATGAGCTGGATTGCAAGTTTCCCGGCACAGGTGAAATCATGGTCACAGCAAAATTTGTGAAGAAGGCATAACGAGCACTACTGGAGCGGGCTAGTCTTTATCCCGCTCCAGAAAGGCAAAGCTCATAAAACTGCTGAAGAACAAAATCCCCACCACCGCGGCGACATTCTCTACCGCCAACATACAAACGCCGCTGATTATCCAGCCGGTTTTTACCTGCTCCATGCGTTTACGATAGGTTTCGGTCCGGGTCCATTGGATGTCTGGGGTGTTCTCTGAAACCCGGTAAAAACGTCGGATTTTGTTTATCAGGTCAAACGAAGCCATAACGATCTCCCGTCAATCACTAATACCAGCATAGGCGATATGACAGCCGCTTCTACCTATGATGCGACGTTACAGCGAATTGTTCTATTAAACGGGGAGTCATAGATGCCCCACTTCTGAACCAAAGTGGGGCACGATAGTAAGCTGGATCAGATGCGGTAGGTGGCTTTGGTCATGACTTTAGACAGTGCAGTCATGCCTAATTTCACTGGCAGTGGGAAGTGTTTGCCGCCGGCTTCTATCGCAGTGCTGGCATGGCGCGCTTCGTCGTCGAGCATCTTCAGTATTACTGCACGGCTTTTCTCATCCTGAGCGGGCAGGCGGGAGAGGTGCTTGGTCAGATGATTGCAAACCTGTTCTTCGGTAGCGGCAACAAAACCAAGACTGACGTTGTCGCCGATCTTTCCTGCTAGTGCGCCGATGCCAAAGGACATCGCGTAGAACGCCGGATTCAGGCGGCTGGTGTGGCTACCCAGGTCGTTGATGCGTTCTTCGCACCACACAAGGTGGTCGATTTCTTCATTGGCCGCATGCTCCATGGAATCACGTACTTCAGGAAGCTTTGCCGTCAGTGCCTGCCCTTGATACAGAGCTTGTGCGCAGACTTCACCGGTATGATTTATGCGCATAAGACCAGCAGCGTGTTTACGCTCGTCTTCGGTCATCTCAGCGTAATCGCACCCTGATGCGGGTGAGCCACGCTCGGCAGTGGCCGCGCCGGGTACCAGCGTACGCAGGGCTTGATCAGCATTGGTGATGAGCTTGTCGAGCAGAGAAAACTGTCTTCTGGCGGTCATAAGATTCACCTGTCGGTTCACATTTCGTAGCACTGAGCGCTATTTTACCGTATTCGCCGCAGCGCTGCATAATCCGTAGTTGGGCCGCAGTCGGGCCAGTAGTCGGGTCAGCAGTCGACTCAGTAGCCGGGAGTGCGACGTTTTTGCAAGATCGCCAATGCCTCGCGCAGGCGACTGCCACTTGCGGGTTTCGCAATAACATAGTCAATGCCAGCGGCCGATGCGCTGCGTTCAACACTGTTGGTGCTCAGGCCGGTGAGCATCAGGTTCGCTGGCTTGCGTGGTATTTCATCATCGGAGCGAATGCGCTCAGCAAGCTGAAGGCCCGACATAACTGGCATATCGTGGTCGATGATGACGATGTCATAAGGCGTACCGTTACGATGTTCGGTGCGCAGCATAGCCAGAGCTTCTTTACCGCTGTAGGTGCTGTGGGAATTAATGCCCCAGCGCTTCAGCTGTTTCTCGATCACCGAGCGAAGGGTGGCGTTGTCGTCCACAACCAGAACATTGAGACCATTGAGTGAAGAGTCTTGCTGGCGCTGCGTCATGGTATCGCTGTTGTCCATCTGCATCGGCAGAAACAGGGTGATTGAACCACCCTGATTATTCAGGCTCTCGATATCCAGCGTACCGCGCATGTGGCGCAGCAATCCACGCACAACGGTGAGATTCCAGGTATGGGGATCATTGCTGTCGACCTTGGTGTTTCCGGGTTGCAGCAAGCGGAAAATGGATTCGAGTTCCTGCTGCTTCACCACGGTACCACTGAGCTGCAGCTGGACGCGCAGTCCCTGAGCCTGATCGCCCTGATAATACGATGCATATACCGTCAGGGCCCCGTGTTCTGTGTAGGCCAGAGTTCTGGACAGTAGGTTGTATAAAATAGACTGGAGACGACTCGGGTCGCACAGCAGTTGATCGGGAAAGTGATCTGCTATGTCGAGAATCAACTCGACCTGTTTACGAATCGCTTCCTGTTGGAAATGAGCAAGAGTTCGGTTGAGAAGCTCTGTCACACGATAGGGTTTAATATCGAGAAAGATTTCCCGTGCTTTGATTCGCCCAAGGTCTGACAATTCGTTGACCAGTACCTGTAAGTCTTCCCCCGCCATTTTGATTGTGTCCAGATAGTCTCGCTGGCTCACAGACAGAGGGGTGTCGGTCATTAACTCACTCATACCGATCACACCGTTAATAGGCGTGCGCAGCTCGTGACTGATCTGTCCCATCGTTTCGGGGAGTATGGTTGGTTGACCGGTGGTCTCACGGCGGTTGCGCTTCAGGCCGATAGCAATCTGACCAAAAAACAATCCTGCAGTAATAGATAACGGCAGTAAAAACACGAGCAGTTGTTCTGTTAAACCGAAGTCGATCAGGCTGCGGCTGTTCATCAATACGATCAGTATGCCAAGAATAACGAAGACGGCTGCAGACCGGAGATAGAGGTGAGCCTCAGGGTACTGACTGCGCGTGCGGATAGTAAGCAGTAGTGTGAGGATCTGAATAATGAGGGTACTGGCGTACAGTAGCCATTCTGTTAAATAGCTCGGTGTGATTGCATCGGTGGCCATGATGACGGCCAGAAATGCAACTCCCAGGCGAAGCATCATTCTTATCCAGAGTGTACGCCAGCCCAACTGCAACAGTGCCCACAATTGCGATGCCAATATTCCACATACCGCAAACGTTTCGACGCAGCCATCCGGTAACTCTGCCGCGATAGGAAGACTCAGGTAAATACCAATACTGCTGGGTACGAAAAACAGTACTGAGAAGGTACATAAAAGCCCCGGGCCGATGAGTCCCCGTTCGCCATTTATCAGAGCGTATACGAAGTACGTCAATACGAGCGTAACAAGCCCCAGAAGTGCGCCGGTCAGTATGTCTGTGGCTTGTTCTTCGGCATTAAACTGGTCAAGCGACTTTAATCCCAGGCGGGTATTAATAGGTGCATCTGACTGAATACGCAGCAGATAACTCTGGGTACTTTTACTGTCGATGCTCAAGCTGAAAGCGTGCGCCTGGTTAAGAGCGCCTTCCAGTACAGGTCCTCGCACCTCTGAAGGGGCGGTGATATCTGTAATCTGGTAGAGCAAAACAGAATCCAGACGAGCATTGGATAGGGTTAATACCGGATTAAGTGGGTATCCGAGTGGGTTGTGGACCGACAGCCTGATCCATAAAACTCCGTCTGTTACACCGCGCTTTAATGAAGAGGTATGAGCGGGCGTAAAACTGAGTTGAGTATTACTGCTGAGTATCTCAGGCAGTGTCAGGCGAGCCGTGCTGTCCTCATAGAACGAGGTATAGGGTGTGATCGTTTGACTGAAAGAACGCTCTGGCAAAATAATCGGACCGATTGCCAACGAACGCATCGAGATCAGCAATAAACAAGTAACTAATAATCCTGCGCGTAAATCAAAACGATGTGTGCCGGAAAGAATGCCTTTAAACAAACTGGCGATGCGCGTGATCATATAAATCGTGGTCCCTCACAATGGTCGGTAGACTGATTAGTGCCGCACCCCGAATGTAACGATCAATAATTCGGGGCGCGACTTGAACGGGTTTAGCCGTTCTCTTGCTCGCGAGCGACTGCGCGGTAACCGATATCAGAGCGGCAGAACATGCCTTCCCATGACACCAGTTTCACCAGCTCGTAAGCCTGCGCCTGAGCTTCGCTCACGCTGTTGCCCAGCGCGGTTGCACAAAGTACGCGACCACCGGCTGTAACTACTTCGCCTTTGTCGTTCAGCTTAGTGCCTGCGTGGAAGACTTTGCGATCTGCGCCGTCGTTCTCTGGCAGAGAGATAACATCGCCTTTCGGGTAGCTTGCTGGGTAGCCAGCAGCGGCCAGAACCACACCCAGCGCAGGACGTGGGTCCCACTTGGCCGTTTCAGAATCCAGCTTACCTTCGAGAGCGGCCAGACAGTGAGCCACCATATCGGACTGCATACGCAGCATGATTGGCTGAGTTTCTGGATCACCGAAGCGACAGTTGTATTCGATTACTTTAGGCGAGACTCATCGATCATCAGACCGGCGTACAGGAAGCCCGTGTAATCGTTGCCTTCGGCCGCCATGCCTTCAACGGTCGGCATGATAACTTCTTTCATGATGCGGGCATCGATTTCTGGCGTAACCACAGGCGCTGGAGAGTAGGCACCCATACCGCCAGTGTTCGGGCCGGTATCTTTATCGCCCACACGCTTGTGGTCCTGGCTGGTGGCCATAGGCAGAACGTTTTTGCCATCGACCATCACAATGAAAGAGGCTTCTTCGCCAGCGAGGAATTCTTCGATCACAACACGGCAGCCTGCATCACCAAAGGCGTTGCCAGACAGCATGTCTTTAACGGCTTCTTCGGCTTGTTCCAGCGTCTCGGCAACAATCACGCCTTTACCTGCAGCCAGACCATCGGCCTTAACTACGATAGGTGCGCCTTTTTCACGCAGGTAAGCCAGTGCTGGCTCAACCTCGGTGAAGTTCTGGTATTCCGCCGTTGGGATTTTGTGGCGAGCGAGGAAATCTTTAGTGAAGGCTTTAGAACCTTCCAGCTGCGCAGCGCCTTTTTTAGGGCCGAAGATTTTCAGGCCAGCGGCTTCAAACTGATCAACGACGCCGTCTACCAGAGGTGCTTCAGGGCCAACAATCGTCAGGCCAATATCGTTTTCTTTCGCGAAGGCTTCGAGCGCATCGAAGTCCAGTACGTCGATGGCGACGTTTTCGATGTTGTCTTCGATGGCTGAGCCTGCGTTGCCCGGAGCAACGAATACTTTTTCAACCAGCGGAGATTGTAACGCCTTCCAGGCCAGAGCGTGTTCACGACCACCGCTGCCAATTACTAAGATTTTCATAGCTGACTTCTCTTATTGCGGGTCTGAAACGCTCCTGAGCGGTGTTAAAACCTTCGTCAAAATGCTCATGT
>PDUK01000182.1 GCA_006212115.1 Thalassolituus sp.
TGGTGAGTTGTTCGACAAATAAGTGCATAAGTACTCCAGTGCAGTTGGGCGCGATTATAGAGCAAAGATAGCGAAGACGCAGCCAGGCCCGGTGTGACTTGTTGATATGCCGGGTTTTGTCAAAACGGTGCTGTCTCAGGTGGCATCCGTACGCGTGACTGATATGATGGCCCACATCTACATCCCTTTTCATTTGAGGCTCGTGTGACCAGACCGTTTTATTCTGTCAGCCGCTTAGCTGTAATTAACACTTTACCCGTCCGTCGCTGGGCTGTTATCCCCTTGATTGCTGCGCTGGCAGCCTGCAGTAACGACGATAGTAGGTCGTCGGTTACAACCATTGATCTGGATGTCCAGGTTGGTCAGGAAGACTTTGATAAGGCTATGGTCCGGCGCGTGACCGTCGATGAGACGGGGATGCCTTCTGAGGTTCAGCCGGGCGTTCTTAATTTTGCGCGTTTCACCACCGACGACGAGGGGCAGGCAGTAGTCACTGCCGATGGTACTGAAATCGTCTATCTCGATGTCTATGGGCGCGAAAATAACGATGGCACCTCAACAACCCGCCGTTGTCAGCTTGTCGATGGATGCGGGTCTGTCGCTTTTGGTGCGCAATACAGCATTGTCGCCGCACCCGGATGGCGCTCTGTCGCCGCGGGAATCGAAGATGGTCAACGCATCCGGGTTACGCCCCTGACTGATCTGGCCGCTCAACTGGCGTTTGATCGCGTTTTTAGTGAAAGCTCAGGTACACAGCAGGATGCAGGCTGGTTAGCCACCGGCTTTTACTCGGTATACTCGACATTGCAAGCGGAATCGCAGGTATCCCGATTATTTGGTATCGATTCGGTACAGAGCCGTGAGCCAGCCGATCTGACGCAGATCGAGGAGTGGCGGGGCGCTAATCAGACTGAGGCGCAGTATTCCATTCGCTACGGCGCTTTGTTGGCAGCCTGGCAGTCTGAGCTGTCTTATACATCAACGACGGATCTGCCGTCTTTCGCCTCTGCGGTGGCTGCTGATCTGGTTGCTAATGACGGCCAGCTGATTCAGCGTGGTGGTTCGCAGACTCTGTCCATGTACGATCTATACGACGCTGCCGTTAATAACCTCAATGCTCTGGACGTTACTGATTCAACGGTGTCTGGTTATGTGGCCAGCGTGATTTCTCAACTTCAGTCTGAGCGGGACGCCTTTGTGGATGGTGACTTGACGTCAATCACGCCAGCGTCATTAAGTTCTTTGTTAGGTGACGAACTTGAAGACTATCAGCTTGGGATTCAGCGCACTAAAGCCTTTGTTCAGGAGCTTCGTGACTACGGTAACAGCTTCTTTGAAGAAGGTTACCGAGCTCAACTCGATAGCTATGCGGATATCCTGCGTGGGGTCGGCGAAGACAATGCTGAGAACCTGGATGAAATCACCACGGCAGTAGCAGAAATAGCGGGCTTCTATCGTGATTGCTATCTGAACAGTGGGTGTCCGTCGGTAAGCCCAGAATGGCAGTGGTATCAGAGCCATACCTATTCGGCTCCTGTGCTCACTCTCAATGGGGGTGGGTTCGAAGTGTCTCAGGCCGTTGCCGATATTAATCTGCTGGATGATAACGATGCCCCGAGCAGCTCCCGGGCGATCGATATTCTGATGAAAGGTACGTTGGTTGCCAATGGCCTGCGCCTGGAGCTGGATCACACTTACAGTAATGATGAAATCAGTAGCCCCAGCGGTTTACGCATTTTTTATGAAGATACGGTCACCGTTTTACAGGATGAGGTATCTGATCCTGCGCTGGCCTATCAGATACGTTGGACGGATTTCACTCTTTACGATGCAGATGACGTTGGTACGGCCAATGAAACCGAGCTGACAGGTGCGTTCAGTATTCTGTATCAGGGGGTGGACGACCCTGATGGTGTTTCTGAACGTCGATTTAATATTTCAGAAGTTGTTCTCAATAGTCGTATTTCTGATGTGTATGAAGATGACAACGGAACAGATTCAAACATTACTACGGTGTTTTTGACGGCGAATGCGAATCAGGCCTCAGAGTTTTACCCTGAGTCAGAGTTTGCGTCGTTCAATGCATTCTTTGAACGAGCGCCGCTGTATCCAGAGGGTACAGTCGCCAATGGATTGGTGCAGTATCGTACTGGAACTCAAACCGTGAATGGGCGTGAGACTCAGTATCTGGACTATTTTGTCGACGGTGGGGATGATTTCCGCTACCGCTTCTATCCAACCGTGATGCGCGAAGATGTAAGTGACGTCGATGGTGATGGCGACACCGAGGAGTT
Organism: Thalassolituus sp.; assembly: GCA_006212115.1. Classification (GTDB taxonomy): domain Bacteria; phylum Pseudomonadota; class Gammaproteobacteria; order Pseudomonadales; family Oceanobacteraceae; genus Thalassolituus. The sequence goes on from PDUK01000182.1 coordinate 2,295, forward strand.
GATTGCAACACATGATTACGAGGCGTGCTTGCTGAGCGGCAGCGCTGAATCTCCGGTTATTGATCGTTGCCAGCCTAAACAGCGGCTGAATGCCGAGCAGGACCTCCAGAATGCGGTAAATGAACTTTGGCAGCTCGGTGTGTTCTCCCGGCCTGAAGTACCCGGGCAGGGTGTTTATTTTGTCGAGCTGCCTGTTGAAGCTGCAGATGAGCAGGGCTGTCTGACGCTCGCGCCGCTGCCCGGTTCGCTGTCGTCTTTAGACGGTACTCTGTACCGAAGCGCTCAGCTGGGGCTCTCAAGCGCTCGTTTCACCAGCGAAGCTGTGCTTGATTACTCGAGTGCGACCGAGCCTAAAACACTGGTCGATGTTCAGGTGACAGCGCCATACAGCGAGCAGGTCGATGTATCTGTGTCTCTATCGCATGATTACACCAGCGTAAACACAACCGGGTTGTATCGCGGTGTTGGCGCTGATCTGGATCGTTTGATTTTCGACTTCAGTACGGAAAGCGGAACGGTTGAAGCGACGAGTCTGTCAGTGTTCAAAGACGGTGTTGAATTGTCTCTCGCGGACGGCACCACAGATACAGTCGATAGTGAAATTATTTTAGGCAGTAATCTCAGCTTGGTCGACGGAGCCCCGGTTTACCGCTATATCGTCGGCGATGATGGAGAATATCGCCGTTGCGTCGTTTCTAATACTGCTGAACCTTCCTTCAACCGCGATCCTCAGCAGGCAGTCTATGTGCTGAACTATCGGGATAAGGTATACGGCAAGGTTGTTTATGAAAGCGGTGTGTGGATCATTCGGTATATTGACGGCACCTGGGAATCGCTGAACTGATGCTGTAAGCACCGGCCTGGCCGGTGCTTATTGAGGTTCCCTTTGTGGATTACAGTGTTCCGAAGGAAATAGGAAGCTGTATGTTTACCCGCGTGTTCGGGTTGTACCCGTTACGCGGTCGCTTCCAGCCTGCTTCACCGCTGATACCTTCCTTTA
>PDUK01000183.1 GCA_006212115.1 Thalassolituus sp.
ACAGAGCCATTCACGCTAGCAGTTGTTTTAACGTGATCACGGTTATCAGTCGCCGCAACGTTCAGGTTGTTCTTGTACTCTTTTTCGTAACGGTTCAGACCAAAGGTCAGGTTAAGCAGAGCACTCTCGCTACCGTAAGTGTACGCAGCATCCCAAATGGTTTCGTCATATTCGTCTGGATCTTTAATTTCGAGAGCAGCCGAACCTTCAACAGTACCTGCACCACGAGCATCGTGCAGAGAGTTAAGATCTGCAGACAAAGCCAGAGAGTGACGAGCCGTCAGATCGAAGTCTGCACCTACATTGATGTAAGTATCTGTGTAGTTGTCATCATCGTCCGCTGAGTAAGTACCCTTTTCAGCCTTCAAGCCAAGCGCCAGCTGAGTCTGGCCGAGGTCTGCTTCCAGATCAAGCGCCGGTGCTAGGCGGGTAACTGTAGATGATTCTTGAGTTTCCTCAGGCTGCAGATAAACGTTATCGTTATCTTCTACCGACAGCTCGACAGATGGCAGCAGTTTAACACCACTGTCCAGCATTATACCCTGGGGCTCAACGGCATGAGCGCCAACACTGATTGCAACGATTGCGGAGCTGACTTCCCCTTAAATTGAATATTCGCCTTTGAGTGGCGACAAACTTTCTTTAACTACGCTTATCGACTGCTCTACCAGAAAGCAATCGTCGCACGGCACCCTTGGCAGCATCGAAGATGAGGTACCCCAAACACCCCAACACCAACCCTGCAATGCCATACGCTAAATCTTCAAATTCGAATCGTCTGGAATCAAGAACATACTGAATCCCTTCATCTATCGTCAGAAAGACGGAGGCCAGACTAACCACCAAAACAACCCGCTTTAGACGGGCCAAATCTAACACCCGTTCCGCTGCAAAACAACCCAGAATTGACAACATGGCTGCCAATTTCAAGTGCATCTGCTTATCGCCACCAAAGTAGTCTTCTAATTGGTACAAATACTCAAGAAGAAACTCAGCAGACTTAGAAACACTCAATACAACCAGCAGGCTTCCGTATGCCAGAAGCAGAAGTCCTACCCAATATCTCTTCATGATCAATCCAGGCCAACCCTAACAGGCTGCCTCGGTATTTAGTGTACGTGTTTTCCTATAAATCCTTTGAAGAATGTCAGCAATACGATCTTCACGTCCATCCACAATGACCAGTTACGGATGTAATCCAGGTCATACTCAACACGACCTTCCATTTTGTCTAACGTATCAGTCTCGCCGCGATATCCGTTTATCTGCGCCCAACCGGTAATGCCGGGCTTAACCTTGTGGCGCAGCATGTAGTACGGAATCAGTTTCCGGTACTCTTCGTTATGCGCAACCGCATGTGGGCGCGGGCCCACCACCGACATACTACCCTGCAAAACATTAATAAATTGTGGCAGTTCATCCAGCGATGTCTTGCGGATAAACGCACCTACCGGGGTGATGCGCGCATCGCCCTTAGTGGCCTGCATCACCTTATCGCCATTATCCATGGTGGTCATGCTGCGGAATTTCCAGACCTCAATCCGCCGGCCGTCCAGACCATAACGGATCTGCTTAAATATCACAGGGCCTTTGGATGTAAATTTCACTGCGCCCGCGATAACCATCATGGGTATGGCTATCACAGTAAGCACAGCAATCGAAAATACAATATCGAACATCCGCTTGAGTACGTCATTGATGCCAAAGATAGCAAAGATAGGTGAGTCATACACACTCAGTGTCTGCATATGCCCAACTTCACTCAGTCGCGCATGAAGCAGATTGAAGGTAAAGAAATCAGGAATCAGGTGAACAGAGGCCGTGGTGTCTCCGCATTTTTCAAGAATCTCAGCGATTCGCACCTGCGCCTTCAGAGGCAGAGCGATAAAGATCACTTCAAACTTCCCAGACTGGGTCAACTGGATCAGCTCGTCGATGGTGCCCATCAGCTCGATATCATCGTACTCCGCCATGATGCGCTCATCGCAACGGTCATCGAAGAAGCCCCAGAACTGATACCCGAGCTCCGGGCTGCGGTCGATCTGCTTACGCATCTCAATGGCCGCCTCGTTTACACCAACAATCGCGACCCGGCGGGTGTTATAACCGCGCAGACGGATTTCACGGAGGAACAAACGAAACGTCAGACGCCATGTGCTCAGCAACAGCATTGCCCCCAGCATCCAGGTACCCATAACAAGACGGGAAAACTCTTCAGATACCTTGGCGAAGAAAGCGAGCACCAGCAAGCCTGTAGCTACCAGCACCCAGGCTGACGAAGTAACGGTGACCATACGAATAGCAGTGGCGGCACGCCAGGAGCGGTATACTTCAAGAGACTCTGCTACCAGCAGATAAGACATTGCAGCGATCAAGCCGGCGGTCAGATAACCGACATGTGGCGTAATCTCATAACCGATTACGCAAATAAGAAGAGTCATAAGAATGATGGATAAATCTATGACGCGATAGAGAACACCGAAAGAGTTCTCGTTCGAGCGGATAAGTCCTTGTTTCGTCATAACTACCTCATTCCCTATTCCGTATTGGGCGTCTTGCTCAGAGGCCCAGCCCCAAGCGAGGTCTCATCCCCGGCCTGCTAGCAGAAAGTTCCCGCGTTGAGCAGACACTTGGCGCCACTTGGCATGTATAGTCGCTTCATTCCGACAAATTATGTGACGGACGTCGCACAGTGTCCATCCCTGACTTAAGTAAAGTTACCGTCAGGCGGCTGACAATCGTTGTATTCGTACGATTCCTGAACGACTTTGTCGCAATTGAACAATTTTCAGACGACGGAGATTAACGGCATTTCATGACACAAAGATGAAGTGTCACGGAATAACTACTTGAGAATCAGCAAATTGGCGCTGAATCTTACTCTTCAACGCGGCTTTCGCCTCATCATCACCGTGAACAATGCGTACAGTTTTGGGGTGATGGCGCATTCGCTTAATAAAGTTCAATAAATCCTTCTGATCCGCATGAGCACTGTACCCAGACAAGGTATACACACCCGCACGAATGTCTGTTTTCTCGCCATCCAGATACACATACCCACCTCGCGGGCCGTACTTCTGAATATCCCTGCCCGGAGTGCCCTGAGCCTGATACCCCACAAACACCACATCAGTGCGCTCATCAGGTAAAAGTGCCTTAAGGTAATTCATCATCCGACCGCCTGCGCACATACCGCTCGCTGCAATAACAATCGCAGGTTTACCGGTATTGGCCAGATACCCGACGGTTTGCATGTGCTCGCGGTGAGATTCAATGGTCGTCAGCTGCTCGAACGACAGAGGATGACGCCCCGAGCGTATTCGCTGGCGCGCCTCAGCATCCCAGAGTTTCTTTAAAGACCGATAATGCGCGGTGAACTCAGCGGCTAACGGAGAATCGACAATGATATCCAGCGACTCCCAAAGCGCTACCTGAGCTGTATCCGATGACTTCTCAGTTACCCGATGAATGATCTCCTCTATCTCGTACAACAACTCTTGAGTACGACCGATAGAAAACGCCGGAATCAACACCGTGCCGCGATTCTTCAGACAGCGCTCTATGGCTGCCTGCAAACGCTGCCGGCGAGTTCTTCGGCCTTCGTGACACTTATCACCGTACGTGCTCTCAATCACCAGATCATCGCAACGATACGGTGACTTGGGTGCGGGCAACAGTGGAGAATAAGGCGCCCCGAGGTCACCGGAAAAGACAACACGATTAGAGCCACGTAACTTCTCGCCAACCGCGCACTCCACATACGCCGAACCCAGAATATGCCCTGCGCGCTGAAACTTGAGTTGCAGCCCCGCAATATCAGCAGGAACAAACCACTTTTTAAACGGCACAGCAACCAACTGCTTATCCAGCAAGCGCAGGAAATTATTAATCAGAGACTCGTCGCGGGTCACACCGACCTTCAAGGCATCCTCAAGCACCAGCGGCAATAACTGGGCTGTTGCCTCGGTGGCATAGATAGGGCCAGAGAAACCCGCCGCCATCAGATACGGAATACGCCCGACGTGATCAATATGACAGTGAGTGACGACTA
>PDUK01000184.1 GCA_006212115.1 Thalassolituus sp.
TAATGTTGGTGCAAGAAGCTAATAGCTTCCTGGGAGAAGCCTGATGCCGTTACCATTACTTTTAATTGGTGCTGCAGTGATGGCTGGCGGGTTCGGTGTTAAAAAAGGCATTGATGCGAAACAGGACTACGATTCAGCCGAGCACTGGAATAACAAAGCAAAGGATGTGTTCAACTCAGCGAAAGAATCCCTCGAAGAGGTCCGTGACTCTGCCCACGATACGATGGAAGCGTTAGGTAAAACTAAGATTTCAATATGGAATGATTCAATGATTCCCTTTATTGAGTCCTTCAAGTGTATCAAAAATATGGAAGTGGATGACTCTGCGGATTACGCCACGACTGACCTTCCAGTTGTTAACACAAAAGACCTGAGCGACATGACACAAACGTCATTGATGATGGCTGAGGTTGCTGGAGGAGGCGTAACCGCACTGGGTTCTGGTGGACTGGCAGGCCTTGCCGCTTATGGTGGCGCTCAAATTCTGGCAACCGCGTCTACTGGCACTGCAATCAGTGCTTTGTCGGGAGCCGCTGCGACTAACGCAACACTTGCCTGGTTTGGTGGAGGCTCTCTGGCGACCGGAGGTCTTGGAATGGCAGGTGGCACAATGGTGCTAGGAGGCATTGTGGCTGGGCCGGTTCTTGCAATTGGAGGCATGATGCTGGCCTCAAAAGCAGAAGAAGCAAAACACAATGCTTATGCGAATTTCGATGAGGCCGAACTGGCAGCGGAACAGATGAAAACTGCAGAAGTCGCGGCAAAGGGTATTGCAAAGCGCTTTGAAGAAGTTAATCGATTAATCAGTCTGTTAAATGAGCGGTTCAAGCCAGCCCTGGCCTCATTTTGTGAATTCGTACAAGAAAATAGTGATTACTCTAGCTACTCCATTGAGGAAAAGCAGGAGGTTTACAAAATCAGTGCGATGGCGAAAACGATGAAGAACCTTTTGGATACACAACTACTTGATGAAGCTGGAACGGTAACCAAGGGGTCGCGCAAAGTGGTTAAAGAGACAAAAGTTGCTCTCAAGAGACTCTGATACTCATCCTGATAGCGTGACTCAAGAGTCACGCTATCAATCATTGTAGAGTTCAATTATGGATAATGAGAAAAAAGCTGTAACCACACAGTCTGATGATATTGACAAGTTGACTACCGAATCTACGTACCAGTTTGTTGATCGGGCTTTGGCGGAAATATTTCGAAAAAGTATCGACATAAAAATTGGGCTACCTGACATTGCAGCTCATCTTGTTGTCAGAAAGTTTGGTTACACGCACCATGGTTTATATTGTGGGCTGGACGAAGAAAATGACCCCTTCTTGATTCACTATTCAGGTTTGGCTGATGGTCTTCAGGCTGGCCCTGTCGAAGTGATTTCGTTACAAGAGTTCTGTAGTAGCGGGAGCGTATACATGCAACCACACGCAGACCGTAAGTTTTCGCGTGAGGAATCTGTGCAAAGAGCGAAAAAGCGTCTGGGGGAGCAATGTTACAACCTGCATTCAAACAACTGTGAGCACTTTGTTAACTGGTGTATCAGTGGTCATCATTTCAGTGATCAGGTCACTGGGGCGGGCAAGGTTGCTTTCCGGATCGGTAGCAGAGCAGTTGTCAGATCTAATGTCGTGGCCAATGTTGCAAACGAAGTTGTACATTTAGGTAAAACGCTGAAGCAGTGGGTTAGTGGCGATATTGATGATGAAAAACTCGTATCTGAGATTAAGCATGCGGCCATCACTAGTGGTTCTATGTTTTGGTACGGCGGATTAGGGCAGGCAGCAATTCCGATACCAGTGGTTGGGTTTCTCGTTGGCTCTGCTGTGGGTTATTTTGTGGGTCACTCACTGGTAAAGTCGGGTCATGTCGCCATAGGAGAAACACCAGCTGTTAAAGAGGCTCGCGAGCGGGCAGAGCGAATAAAAGCAATGTGTGAGCGACTGATTCCCGAGATAAAGGCAAATCGTGCCAAGCTTGAAGCCTATCTTGATACACACTTTGCAAACCGTGCCCAGATCTTTAAAACGAGCTTTGATGCGCTTGATCAGGCTGTTCTGTCTGATGAAACTGAAGCTTTCGCAGAGGCCCTTCAGACAATCAATAAACAGTTTGGACAGACTCTGCAGTTTTCTAATTATCAGGAATTTGATGAGCTAATGCGTTCTGATGAGGCCTTCAAATTCTGAGCAACCATTATGATGATTTAGAACTGTGCCTTTGGTCAGCTTACCTGCTAAACGATCAAAGCAAACACCGGTCATGCTCGTCTGATACCATACCGTCAACCCAAAGCAGTAAGGACACGGAATGCCAATCCCACACTTCCATAAATTCAGTGACGATAACGAAGACTGAAATATGCGGAACAAACACACGTTAGTGAGCTGGATGGAGCCAACGACCTCAAAGTTATTGAAGAGGCTCAGCATGGCGATTCCCCTCAAGGTCCGGTGGCGGCGACACTGGCTGCAAGGTCATTTGATTCGGTTGAGTTGCTCTATAACTATCCATCAGAGCGTGTTGAACCGTACCTTAAATGGTTGGAAGGCCATTGCGATACACCTATCACCGCGACGTCTGTTGAACTAACGTCACCAATTAACTTTGGTGAGATCTACGAGCGCGTAGACGCGCATCTTGAGGCACTGAGAGCCAACACGACCGAACTCTCCGTACTGCTCAGCCCTGGCACGCCCGCGATGCAGGCCGTCTGGATACTGCTGGGCAAAACCCGCTACCCGTGTTCGTTCATCCAATCTTCGCGAGAGCAGGGTGTTCAGGATGTCGACATCCCGTTTCAGCTGGCTGCCGAATATGTTCCGGTTGCCCGGCAGCTCGATGCGCAGCGAATCAATAAGCTGGCAGACACACATGTGCCCATCAACGCTGCATTCGACAACATCATTACTCAGAATACGCGAATGCAGACCCTCAAAGCTCAGGCGCAGATCTTGGCTGAGCGGGAAGTCCCGGTTCTTATTTACGGCGAAACCGGCACGGGCAAAGAACTCTTCTCCCGAGCCATACACAACGCCAGCAAGCGGGCAAGCAAACCCTTTATCGCACTGAATTGCGGTGCAATTCCTGCCGAATTGGTTGATTCCGTTCTGTTCGGTCATAAAAAGGGCGCATTCACCGGGGCGACGGCAGATAAGCCGGGCGTGTTTGAGCAGGCCCATGGCGGAACCTTGTTTCTGGACGAATTTGGTGAGCTGGAGCCCCAGGTGCAGGTCCGCCTGTTGAGAGTATTACAAGACGGCACCTTCACCCCTGTCGGCGGTACTAAAGAGCAGAAGGTTAACGTCCGCCTGATCACGGCAACGCACCGAAACCTGATGGAAAAAGTCGCAGAAGGATCATTCCGAGAAGATCTCTTTTATCGCGTGGCGATTGGTGTTCTTCATCTGCCGCCCATTCGCGAACGAGAGGGCGATCTCTCATTGTTGGCAAAGCAGCTGCTAAAAGCCTTGGCTGACGAAGACGACAGCCTGAAGAAAATTTCCGCTGATGCATTAAATATTATCCTTTCGCATCCCTGGCGAGGTAATGTCAGAGAATTGCAGTCAACGCTTCTGCGAGCAGCGTTGTGGTCTCAGGGGGATAAGATCTTACCCGAAGACATGCGTCAGGCACTCTTTCAGATGCCCGAGCACGGCTCAGACAATGCTGGCATTATGAATCGCGATGTCTCGCAAGGTATTGATTTAGATGAACTAATTGGTGATCTTACCAGACACTATATTCCGCTTGCGCTTGATGCGGCACGTGGCAAAAAGGCCGATGCCGCGAAGCTTCTGGGGTTGAAGAACCACCAGACGCTGGACAACCGCATGAAAAAATACGGGCTGATCAAGCCGTAGAAGTAGAATTGGCACGGGCTTCGCTAAAAGCCATACATGGATAGAATTGTTTTTATGAAATCAGTGAACTTCGAAAACCTCCGCCCCCACTGGGAGGAGGATCTCGCCAATCTGGCCGCATACGCTGAAGCCTACGCCCACAGCGACCCTCAAAGTGCGCTGGTTAAGCTGCGTTGCTTTGCCGAAATGCTGGTTGGAGTGGTGTTCGACCGCTATAAGATTCCGACCTATCCGAACGAAAACTTTATCGACCGCCTAAATAATCACAGCTTCACCAGCCTTGTGGATCGCGGCATCATTGATAAGTTACACGCCATCCGCAAAGTAGGTAACCGCGCCGCTCACGAGGGTAAATTCAGCGATTCCGACCCATTATGGCTACTCAAAGAAGCCCATATCCTTGCTGGCTGGTTGCTGATCTCGACTGGTGCAGGCACTAAAAGCGACCTCGCGGCGTTTAAAGCCCCGGAGCAAGTCAAGCAGCCCAGCGCCAATGATCTGGCCAAACATCAGGCACAGCTGGAACAGGCACTCGAAGAGCTCGAAGCTCTCAAGCAAGCAGAACTTAAAGCACAGGCCGAAAACGCCCGTCTGCAAAAAGAACTAGAAGCCAAAGACAAAACCCTTGCTGATCTCCAGCTGGCCGAATCGCTCGAACAGCTCAAAGAGCGTAATCAGGCCGCTGGCAACGTCCTCGAATATAACGAAGACGAAACCCGTCGTCGCATGATCGACAAAGACCTGTATTCCGCCAACTGGGATATCGACCTCATCAACAACGGTGATACCGATCAGGTCAGCCGCGAAGTGCAGGTGAGTGGTCAGCCAACCGCCACAGGCATAGGGTATTGCGATTACGTCTTATGGGGCGACAACGGCAAACCTCTTGCCGTGATCGAAGCTAAGCGCGCTCGCGAAAGCAACCAGAAAGGCCAGCAGCAGGCCAAACTTTATGCCGATGCCCTGGAAAAAGAGCACGACCAGCGCCCCGTTATTTTCTACACCAACGGCCGCGACATTACCCTCTGGAACGATGCTCAGGGCGAAGCACCGCGTAAGGTCTACGGTTATTACGCCAAACAAAGCCTCGAATACCTGATCCGCCAGCGCAGCGAGCGTAAAGACCTGCTCAAAACCCCGATTGCTGTCGATATTGCCGGGCGAGACTACCAGATCGAAGCCATCACCCGAGTCTGCGAGCGATACAGCGCCAACCATCGCAAAGCCCTGGTGGTACAAGCCACTGGTACTGGCAAAACCCGTGTATCCATTGCCCTCAGCAAACGCATGATCGACGCCAGCTGGGCCAAGCGCGTACTGTTTCTGTGTGACCGCACCGAACTGCGCAAGCAGGCTGGTAAAGCCTACGGTGACTACCTGTCAGAACCCGTATACGTGGTGGGCAAAAGTAAAAAATCCGACATGACCAAGGCGCGGATTTATATCTCGACCTATCCGGGCATGATGAACATCATGGAAAACTTTGATGTCGGATATTTCGATCTCATCATCGCCGACGAATCTCATCGTTCGATCTACAACGTCTACGGTGACTTGTTTAAATACTTCGATGCCATCCAACTGGGCCTTACCGCCACCCCGGTAGAAATGATCAGCCGCTCCACCAGTCAGCTGTTTGGTTGCGACTACAAACAACCCACCGCGAACTATCCGCTCGAAAAGGCTATCGAAGACCGCAACCTGGTGCCGTTCAAAGTCGTGGCGCACACCACCCAGTTTCTGCGTGAAGGCATCAAAAGCAGCAACCTGTCAGATGAGCAGATCGCCCAACTCGAAGATCAGGGCATCGACCCCAACACCCTCGACTTCGACAGCAAGCAGATCGACAAAGCCATCTACAACAAAGACACCAACCGCGCCATTCTTCGCAACCTGATGGAAAACGGCCTGCGCCTGGCTGACGGTCAGACGCTGGGCAAATCTATGATCTTTGCCCGCAACATCAAACACGCCGAATTGCTGCATGACCTCTTCAACGAAATGTACCCGGATTACGCCAAAGACAGCGCCGG
>PDUK01000185.1 GCA_006212115.1 Thalassolituus sp.
CGGCAACCGCTTTAATGGCAATGTCATGAGTATTCACCGCAAGGGCCCGCGTGATGCGTCCGCTTTCTGGCATCAGACCCAGCGATACTGGCGCACTGCCATCTTCGGGCACAATCCAGAGCTCATAGTCATGCTGGTCCGATGTTTCCACGGCAGCTGTTGCCTGTACGGTCAGTTCATTACCAGCGACTTCCATCAACCACAGAGGCTGGTCATCCTGCGTAAACACAGCAACCTGCTCGATCATAGTTTCTGGTACGACTCCAGGCACAACGGTTGGATCTGGGCGCATCAGGAACACGCCGATTAACAACACTGCGGCAGTCGCAAAGCCACCAGCCCAGGCCATCACGCCTTTGCCCGGAGGCTCGTCATTGGCGGCAGTCTGTGTTGTATCAATAAAGCCGATACGACGACTGATTTCCTGCCACACACGCTCAGGGGGCTGTTGGTCTTCGACTCTGGCATTCATGGGCGCCAGTAGCTGCTCCCAATGCCATACTCGCTCACGTACTTTCTGGTAGGCCTGCATCAGACGCACAAAGCGGCGACGAGCCTGGCCCTGCATGGTACCCATGACATAATCTGCAGCGAGTGCATCAAGACGTTCGTCATTAAGATAATTCATTCTTCAAGACACCTCTTCAGACGTTGAAGGCCACGACGTATCCAACTTTTCACGGTACCCAATGGCGTTCCCGTGTGGGCCTGAATTTCCGCGTGCGTCATGCCACGATAATAAGCCAGGTGAATATACTGCAGATCATGGGTTTCCAGCGTTTGCATACAACGCTCCAGAGCCTGATTGTCAGGATCCTCTGGTTGCTCCGGGGCAATCAGTTCCGGGGCACCCTCTTCATCGAGAGAATCCTGTCGGTCCTCCTTTGCGCTCTTTGACCTCAATCAATACAGCGGTAACGAACAATGCTGCTCATCCAGGTCATAACGGTTCCCCGTCCCTGATGGTACTCACTGGCGTTGTGCCAGATTTTGACAAACGCCTCTTGCAAGGCTTCTTCAGCACGCTCAGGCGATCGCATCAGCTGAATAGCGATACCAAATAACTTACCGCTGGTACCTTCATACAACTCCTGGAAAGCCTGTCGCTCCCCGCGCGCAACAGCCTGAATAAGCTGAAGCTGTAGATCTGCGTCCATATACACACTCTCCTGTTATCTGTTCGATGGGTGCCCTGTCACCCGAACGGCGACTCTGATTTCAGAGTAGCCGGTTTTATTGACTTTACTCGCACTTGCCGCAGTGGCACTCGACGCTTAGATCCGACTCAGGACCCAATAACTTCCCAAAGCGGCGATAGCGACCGACAGATAGCGCACAAACACTTGAGCGTACCAACGGAACTGTCGGAGAGCGATGAAGAGCGGCATAACGACAAGCGTAATGGCAATCTGACCTGCTTCCACGCCAAGGTTAAAGCCGAATAGCGCCCAAAGAATCCTGCCCTCACCAGCTGTCAGCTCTGACAACACACTGGCAAAACCAAATCCGTGAATCAACCCGAACAGGAAGACCATCATCACGCTGCTGGGCAGATAAGGACGTATGTTATGCAGCGCTGCAATGACAACCGACCCCGCAATCACCAATTCAACGGCATAGATTGGTAACGCCAGCCAGCCCAGAGCACTCGCACTCAGAGTCAGGGAGTGCGCTACCGTAAAGGTGGAGACATAGACCAGCGCAGCCTTAATACAACCAGACACAGTTGCAGCCGGAACCCAGCGCTGATCACGCGTAACCAGAACAGACACCAACAGTAACGTCAGTAAGAAAGCTACATGGTCCGGGCCGAGGAAAATATGAATCAGACCTTGCTTAAAGAACTCGACAAACGTTTCCTGACTGGCAGCTGATTGAGATAAGTCTGCACTGACCATAATACGACCCGGCTCGTCGAGTACACCCTGATGATCCTGTTCTGTCAGGCTGATGTTCCACAGCAGGCGATGCTCTGGTAGAAGCGAAAACATGCCACTGTAAGTTAAGGCGATTTCACCATCACGCTCGCATAAAAACGTAACGGGAATAATGGCAGACGCCATAGCTCCGCGGGCATTGTTAAAACGCAGTGGCGCTTTAAATCTCGGTTCACATAACCCTCCGCCCTGACGGACGACAAGATGCCGGGCCAGCAACGCCTGTATTTCCGGGGTCATGGCTTTCACCTCTCCCCACAGGAGTTCACCATTTCGATTTCGATCCAGCCCGAGGCTTTGTTCCAGATCAATCAGCTGCCATTGCAGCGAGCCGCGCAGGCCCTCATCCACTTCTTTGAGGGTAAGCAATGCAGTGCTACTTTGGTGAGCAGAGGAGATAGCAGGAAACAGTAAAAATATAAGCAGAAGAATACGCATCAAAGCATCCCTCCCGGTGCAACCACCATCGGGCTATTCTGCGCATTATGCACTTGCGACAACCAGCTCAGATTACGAGGCTCGGCGTTGTCTCCTACAGTCGAAAAGTACAATGCAATCAGTTCGGCGTAACTTTCATCCTGACGTTGCACTCGCTGACTGATGCGCTCTTTCGCAAAGTCGCGCCATACTCGATCGCTGCGATTAAGCTGCTTTTCTGCACGCGCCAGCTGAACAATAATGGCATCGTCCGGGTAATGCTGATGCCCATAAGATTCCAACAAGGTCATCGCCTTCTGTGGCTGCTGATTACGAAGCTGAGCTTCCGACAGCAATACGAGATCCGCCACGCGTAGGCTGGCAGCGTCGCCCCATCGGGAATAAGCCTGCTCAACGGAATCGTAGTCTGCCGCATTTAAATAACCGAGACCCTTTTGATACAGGGTCCATGCAGCCATGCTCTGGTTTACTTCGTCATCGCTGCGGGCATATCGGTCGAGTAGTGTAGAAAGCAATGCCTGCTCTGACTCACGAATAGAGGATTTCGACGCAACGCCACATACTGCGGCCAAATCTGCTTGCTGCAGAATAATACTGGTACAGGCCTCTCGGGCAGATTTAAAGTGACCCAACTCAGTGTAAACCTGCGCCATCATCAGGCGTGCACTGACAAATACAGGCGATGCAGAAGAAATAGTACTCAGGAGCTGAGCAGCTTCGTTAAATTTATGTTGGTGCTGAAGTAAACGCGCTTGGTAGTACAGGATCAGATCGCTGTC
>PDUK01000062.1 GCA_006212115.1 Thalassolituus sp.
ACCTCAGCTGGCAAGGATGCCAAAACGAAGAACCGGCCAACTGGCCGGTTTTTTTATGTCTGTTATTTTTAGCACAGGATTGATCAGCGAGTATCTAAAGGAGATCAATTAACGACAGAAGAATTTTAACCGGAGCGGTTGGAATCAGCCGAAGGCTATTCGCGATTACCTTAGCCGCAAAAACCATCGCAGGGGTCGGATCAGCCTGACAATATTCCCTGGTTAATAAAAATGCCGGGTTTGGCTGATGAGAAAATTCAGGCAATAAAAAAGCAGCCGGTTGGCTGCTTTTTTATTTATACGGAAGACTTAATCGAGATAATAGGACTCGAGATCTTTCTCTAAGCGCTTACGCTCAAGGTGCGCTTCGATGGCCCGTCGGGAGATGAGTTTCTTTGAAGCGTGTGCTTCTTTGTTGACGACGACATTGCCGTTTTCGTCGAATGAGACGGTTTCTTCGGATGTGTAATCTTTAGCAGTTTCCATAATGTATTCCCTCTGGGAGTCACAATTCCGGTTGCGATTCTACTTCTTATAGTTGACAGACAGATTACAGGATTTGACTGATAATCCAACCGATTTATTCAGCCAAAACACGCAACTGGGCGTGTTTGTCCTAATTTTGTTGTTGATATGATTATTAATTAAACGGACGTTGAGAGAACATCTATGAGTGTTCGATTTTAATGGTGGCTCAGGGCATATCTGAATTTTTCAGAGATGCCCTAACTTTCATTATTGATGCGTAAGGAATGAATACTCTGCTTGATCGCATTCAGATGATTAGCGAAATCGGGGCCGCGGCGTTGAGTAACGGCGACCGCGAGCATATCAATGATCATCAGGTGAGCAATACGCGAAGTCATGGGGGTGAACTGTTCCGTGTCCTCCTCAATATTAATAAATATAGGAAGGTTAGCGGCTTCGCTGACAGGGGTATTTTGCGGCGCAAGGCTGACGACGATAGCACCATGCTGCTGCGCCAGTTGGATTGAATGCATCAGGTCTCGGGTACGACCGCTTTGTGATATCGCAACGACAACGTCATTCTGCCCCAGAGTGACCGCCGACATCGATTGCATATGTGGGTCACTGTAGGCCGCGGTCGCGACTTGAAGGCGGAAGAACTTATGTTGAGCATCTGTTGCAACAGCACCTGATGCGCCGTAGCCATAAAACTCAACCCGCCTTGCCGCACTGATGGCCTGCGCAGCCTCAGTAATCTGCTCGGGCAGCAATTGGCTTTTCACCTGATGTAGACGTTGGATGGTGGTATCGGCAATTTTGGTGCAGATGTCATCGATGCTGTCGTCTTCGGCAATCGCGAATTGACCAATATTATTGGCCACAGCGGTTTCCTGTGCGATCCGGACTTTGAATTCCTGAAATCCATTACAACCAATGGCTCGGCAGAAGCGCACAATAGTGGGCTCACTCACTTGCGCTTCCTGCGCGAGGTCGACAATACGCATATGCATCACTTGTTCGGGTTCGGCCAGAACAAAGTCTGCAACTTTCACCTCTGACTTTCTCAGTGACGATCGCGCCGTTGCGATTTCTTTGAGTATGGGCTGGTTTTTCACTGTGGCTTCTCTACCTGTGCTAGGGCGATTATACGAGGGATGCAGAGGAATCATAGGGTTCA
Source organism: Thalassolituus sp. (assembly GCA_006212115.1). Classification (GTDB taxonomy): domain Bacteria; phylum Pseudomonadota; class Gammaproteobacteria; order Pseudomonadales; family Oceanobacteraceae; genus Thalassolituus. The sequence continues at coordinate 1,646 of PDUK01000062.1, forward strand.
TCATTATCCAGAGGCCAAAATGATTCAGCTGAGAAGGCATTCTGTTAAACTTGAGGCCATGGATATTTCGCTTCTGATTGATCAACTAAACGACGGCCAGCGTAACGCCGTATGTGCTAACTCCCCTCACCAACTGGTGCTGGCTGGTGCCGGTTCTGGCAAGACACGGGTGTTGGTGCATCGTATCGCCTGGTTACTTAAGGTCGAAAACGTATCGCCTTTTTCAGTCATGGCCGTGACCTTTACCAATAAGGCCGCGCGTGAAATGCGCACCCGGATTGAACAGGTTTTGAACGAGCCGTCCAATGGGCTATGGGTGGGAACCTTCCACGGACTCGCTCACCGCTTGTTGAAGCAGCACTGGCGTGAAGCAAAGCTGCCTCAGTACTTTCAGATTCTCGATAGCGATGATCAGGTGCGCTTGATCAAACGTCTGATGAAAGAACACAACATCGATGACAGTCGCTATCCTCCCAAGCAGATTCAGTGGTTTATCAATGGACAGAAAGACGAAGGTCGTCGTGCGGCGCACGTGATTCCTTCGGCTGATCCATTTACCGCTCAACTGAGAGAGTTTTACTTTATCTACGAAGAGCACTGTCAGCGAAATGGCTTGGTCGATTTTGGTGAAATTCTGCTTCGCGCCCATGAGCTTTGGTTAGAAAATCCAGAGCTGCTGGCGCATTACCAAAGCCGCTTCCGCAATATTCTCGTGGACGAGTTCCAGGACACCAACAACATCCAGTACGCGTGGATTCGCTTGTTAGCTGGTAACACCGTCTCCGTGATGGTGGTCGGCGATGATGATCAGTCGATTTACGGCTGGCGGGGTGCCAATGTCGGTAACATCCGGGCATTTCAGGAAGACTTTCCCGGCGCTGAGATGATCAAGCTGGAGCAGAATTATCGCTCTACAGCGAACATTCTGGCGGCCGCGAATGCGGTGATATCCAATAATAGTGGTCGCCTCGGTAAAGAGCTGCGCACCGACGATGAAGATGGCGAGCAGATTTCCCTGTATGCCGCATTCAATGAGCAGGATGAGGCGCGTTACATCGCCGACTTAGTCGACGAGTGGGCCAGAGCCGGGCGCGCCCGCACGGACATGGCGGTGCTGTATCGTTCCAATGCTCAATCGCGAACATTAGAAGAAGCGTTTCTTCGCTCTGGAATCCCTTACCGCATCTATGGTGGCCAGCGCTTCTACGAGCGTCTCGAAATTAAGAATGCCCTGGCTTATCTTCGCCTGCTGCTCACTCGCGATGACGACGGTGCTGTAGAACGGGTGATTAATGTGCCCGCCCGTTCTATTGGCGAGAAAACGGTTGAATCGCTGCGCGCCATTGCTCGCGATGAGGGCTGCTCGTTGTGGCAGGCCTTGCACAAGGCATTAGCGCATAACAGCTTGCCGAAGCGTGCCTCGGGTGCGGTGCAGGGGTTTATCGATTTAATCGAGGAGCTGTCTGTCGGAGCAGAAGATCTGCCCCTGCATGAGCTGGTCGATAATATTATTCAGCAATCTGGTTTGATCGAGCACCACCGTAAGGAAAAAGGTGAAAAGGGCCAGGCCCGGATCGACAACCTCGAAGAACTGGTTACAGCCGCTCGTCAGTTTGAACCCGACTTTATCGATGATGCCGAGGAAGAAGAATCAGCTCTTGCACGTTTCCTCGATAGTGCAGCGCTGGAGGCCGGAGAAGGTCAGGCCGATGAGTACGATGATGCCGTGCAGCTGATGACGCTGCACTCGGCCAAAGGCCTTGAATTTCCGCAGGTCGTTCTTGCCGGGGTCGAAGAAGGGCTGTTCCCTCATAAAATGTCGATGGACGAAGCCGAAGGGCTGGAAGAGGAGCGACGCCTGGCCTACGTCGGCATTACCCGCGCGATGGAAAAATTGATTATTACCTACGCGGAAAGCCGACGTTTACACGGTCAGGAAAACTTCAGCACGCCATCACGATTTATCCGGGAAATACCGTCCGAGCTTGTTTCCGAAGTTCGTCTGAAGAACAGCGTCAGCCGCCCATTGTCAGCGCGTACTTCAAAGCCATCGTCGAACAGCCAGCCTGATTTTGTACAGGAGCAATACCCGTATAGTCTTGGGCAGCGTGTATTTCATGAAATGTTTGGTGAAGGTACCGTGATGCAATTCGAAGGACAGGGCGCGGGTTTACGCGTTCAGGTGAACTTTGATGATGCAGGTACTAAGTGGTTGGTAGCCAGTTTCGCAAAACTTGAAGCGTGTTGAACGCAGACAATAACAATAGCAGGAGACCCCAATGAAACGACTGTTAGTGATCGCCGCAGCTGCACTGATGCTGACTGCTTGTAATAAAGATTGTGAGCCACAGACGGGCACATCCAGTGCGGCACCAGCACAGAAATTCGAGTGGAAACTGGTTACTTCATGGCCAAAGAACTTTCCGGGATTGGGTACCGCACCTGAACGTTTTGCGGAGCAAGTGGCCCAGCTTTCAGGCGGTCGGTTAACGATTAAGGTCTATGGTGCAGGTGAACTGGTACCTGCACTACAAGTCTTTGACGCCGTTTCACAAGGCACTGCGGAAATGGGGCACAGTGGTGCTTACTACTGGAAAGGAAAGGCTTCTGCCGCGCAGTTTTTCACCTCAGTTCCATTTGGTTTGACTGCTCAGGAGATGAACGGCTGGATTCAATACGGCGGTGGACAAGCGCTGTGGGAAGAAGTGTATGCCCCATTTAATTTGTTGCCATTACCGGGTGGAAACACAGGCGTTCAGATGGGCGGTTGGTTTAATAAAGAGATCAACAGTGTTGATGACCTGAAAGGCTTGAAAATGCGAATCCCAGGTCTGGGTGGCGAAGTACTGGCTCGTGCAGGTGGCACACCGGTAACGCTACCGGGCGGTGAAATTTTCACCTCTCTGCAAACAGGAACCATCGACGCGACCGAATGGGTTGGTCCGTACAATGACCTCGCTTTTGGCCTCTATAAAGTTGCAGAGTATTACTATTTCCCGGGCTGGCATGAGCCGGGTTCCATGATGGAATTCACCATCAATAAAGATGCCTTTGCAGAGCTGCCTGCTGACCTGCAAGCTATTGTACGTATTACCGCCAAGGCAATTAACGAAGACATGCTCGCTGAATACACCACACGCAATCAGACTGCACTGGTTGAGTTGAAAGAAAAGCACGGCGTCGACGTGCGTGAATTCCCGGCTGATGTGCTCAACAAACTACAGACATTGTCTGATGAAGTGGTTGCCGAAGTGGCAAGCGCTGACCCGCTGTCCCAGAAAGTATATGACTCGTACAAAACCTATCGCGATCAGGTGAAGGCGTATCATGCAGTGAGCGAGCAAGCGTATATTAACGCTAGGGATTGATCTTCCCTGGTTGTTTTAATTTGAATGAGCCCGGATTAATTCCGGGCTTTTTGCATGTGGCCAGCAGTAATCGTAGCGCTTGAGGGACCCTTTACGAGGAGAGCTTATCCCCGAAAGTTTGTCGGGAATAAGATTTCCTCTTACAAGAGATCATCACTGGTACCGCTTTATCGCGAATAGCCTCCGGCTGATTCGCTCCCACAGAGACTTATTAGCTGATTCACTCCCACAGATAATTACTGACTGCCCGGCTCCTGATATGACGGGATGGTTTCGTGGGAGCTATTCAGCCAGCTTGCCTGGCTAATAGCGATGGACTAAGCCCTCAGTCTTGTGAGTAATATACCTCCTGTGCTAACGTTTGTGTGTACAGTTGTGGTTGTGCATATAAAAGCGAGGCCCAGAGTGGACACCCGTATACAGTTCCGAGTGGATGAAGAAACCAAGCGCCTGGCCCAGTTAATGGCTGAAAGTCAGGGGCGTACGCTGAGTGACGCGTGCAGAGAGCTCGCGGAAGAGCTGGCTGAGCAGCAACGCAGAGCGATGGGGCATGATGATTGGCTTACAGAGCAGGTGAATACTGCATTTAGTAAGTTAGAAAGTGATCAGGCTGAGTTTGTCAGCCATGATGAGGCGCGTGTGGAAATGGAAGACCGGAAGAACCGAATCAGGCATAAAGCCCAATCAAGATAAGGGACAGGTATGATCGTTTGGGAAAAAACCTCACTGGACGATCGTGAGCGCATTTTTGAATATCTCTATGCGTTTAATCCATTAGCTGCAGATAAGACGGATGCGATCATTGAGTCGAAGGTAGAAAATCTGATTGAGCAACCATTGATGGGGGTGGAAAAGGAAGGATTACCGGGTAGGTTCTTGATCATCCCAGAGGTATCGATGATTGTTTTGTATTTCTTGAAAGAGAACACCATCCACGTTCTTCGTGTCCTACATCAGAAACAAAAATTCCCCGACCACAATTGATTCGTAATGTAGTGTTACAAACGCATGCGCTTAGTCAGCACCTGAGGGACCATCTAGGAGGGGGAGCTTCCCCCGCTTGGCGGTTAACGTCGGTTGATCGCGAATCGCCTTCGGCTGATTCGCTCCTACGGAGGTGATCTTACCTCGGCACTCTTATCTGGGCACTTTCCTGATTCGTCCTGCCCCATCGATAGCGACGTAGACAAATACGGCATCGACAACTTTGCGGCGCTTTTCTTCGGTGGGGTTGCGAGTCCAGGCTTCGACTGCGATACGGATAGATGAGGTACCGATCTCCAACAGGCGGGTGTAGATACAGACCTCAGCGCCTAAGCGGATCGGTGACATGAAGACCACCGACTCCATCGCGACGTTGGCAATCCGCCCCTGTGCTATCCGGCTGGCGTCTGATTCAGCGGCGTGATCCATTTGCCCAACCACCCAGCCACCGCTGATATCTCCGTGGATATTACAGTCAGCGCGCGTGGGTAATAATTTAAGGGTCAGATTACCCTCAGGCGACGGTTGGTTGTCTTCGGTCTTTTCCATAAGGATCACCGGGAATTTATTATTGTGTTGGTCGCGGATTGTACCGCAATCCGCGCCATTGTATAGGTGGTCGGGTACGCCCCGGCTTACTGGTTAACCATAGATCTGATCTGGTAACCAGGTGGCCAGTTCGGGGAATACGGCCAGCAGTCCTAGTACTGAAACCTGAATCACGATAAAGGGTATTACGCCTTTATACAGCGTGCGAGTCGGCAGGTTTGGTGGCGCGACGCCTCGCAGGTAGAACAGAGCGAAACCAAACGGTGGTGTCAGGAAGGACGTCTGCAGGTTGATAGCAATCATAATACCGAGCCAGACCGGATCAACTCCCATGGCCAGCAGCACTGGCGCAACGATAGGGACGACGACAAAGGTGATTTCGATAAAATCGAGAATAAAGCCAAGCAGGAATATCACCAGCATGACCAGCAGCATGGCAGAGAATACGCCACCGGGCAGGTCGGAGAAGATGCCGTGAACCAGCTCCTCACCACCAAATCCTCTGAATACCAGTGAGAAGAGCGCAGCACCAATGAAAATCAGGAAGATCATACTGGTGACCTGAAGCGTTGCGTCCATCACTTCTCGCAGGCGTTGCAGGCTGAATTGCCCGTAAGCGATGGCCAGTACCAGAGCGCCAAAGGCACCAATTCCGGCGGCTTCGGTCGGTGTTGCTTTACCTGTAAGAATCGATCCCAGAACAGCGATAATCAGCAGCAGTGGCGGCAACAAGCCTTTCAGCAGCTCAACGATAAAGTGCGGAGAGAGTGGTTCGCGATTCTGTACTGCTGGGGCGGCTTCTGGCTTAAGCAGCGCGACGAATCCGGTGTAGACAAAATACCCCAGCACCAGAATCAGTCCGGGTATCAGAGCGCCGACGAACAGGTCCGCGACGGATACCGTGTCAGGCGAGAAGATACCCATTTTCAGCTGTGCCTGCTGATAGGAACTGGATAACACATCACCAAGAATAATCAGGGCCGTGGAAGGGGGAATAATCTGCCCTAATGTGCCCGTGGCGCAGATAGTGCCGCTCGCCAGGGCTGGGCTGTAACCATTGCGCAGCATCGCAGGCAAGGAGATCAAGCCCATGGTGACCACTGTCGCACCGACAATCCCGGTGCTGGCTGCCAGCAACATGCCGACGATGATGACGGAGAAGCCGAGACCACCGCGCACAGGACCAAAGAGTAAACCGAGATTGCGCAACAGTTGTTCGGCAATTTTCGATTTTTCTAACATCACGCCCATAAATACAAACAGCGGGACGGCGATCAGTATCTGATTCGATAAAATGCCGAACATGCGGTTTGGCATAGCGTTCAGGAAGGCCGGGTCGAAGGTGCCGGTAACAAGTCCGATCCCAGCAAACAACAATGACGTACCCGCCAGCGTAAACGCCACGGGAAAGCCGCACATCAATACAATACAGATCACGGCAAACAGGATCAGAGGCATAAACTCAGTCATTATGATGTGCCTCAGTATTGTCTGCAGGAAGCAGAGTACGCAGTATTTCTGCCAGCGCCTGCAGCAGCAGAGTGATTGGAAGTAGTATTAGCAGGGTCTTCAGCGCGTACACAAACGGCAACCCAGACGCCTCCTGAGAGCGCTCGCGAATGGCCCACGCATTGCCCACGTAGTCCCAGCTGGCCCAGATCAGGAAAAGGCAGGTCGGGACAACTAACAGCAATATCCCCGCGCGCTCTACCCAGCGGCGACGGTGCTCTGGCCAACTTCTGTAAAAGACGTCAACGCGAACGTGGCCGCCCTGTTGCCATGTATACGCTGCCCCCAGCATAAAAACGGCAGCGTGCAGGTACATCACACTTTCCTGCAGTGCAATGGACGGGAGGTCAAACAGGTAACGCAGCGCCACCACGCTGCATGTGGCTAATACCATGAACAACGACAGCCAGCGTACCGTCTGGCCCGTCAACTGGGTAAAGCGATCGATGAGGCGAATAAACTGAGACATCCCTGTGGGGCCCGGTATAAAAAGACGCGGCATTATAACAGGCTCTGCGGTTCAGGCATCTGCCCACTCTGGTGCGTAACATTAGTGTCATATCGGTGTAACAAATTGCCGCTTTGTCACATTTCTGTAATATAGCGCCCGGATAATGGCCAGCATTCGAAATCAAGTGATACATGAAGGAACTCAAATGAAAAAAGTACTTCTGACTGGCGCGGCGATTCTGGCGACCATGACAGGTTCAAATGCCTACGCTGAGCGTGATTACATCAGCATCGTTGGCTCTTCTACTGTTTACCCGTTCTCTACTGTTGTTGCAGAGCGCTTCGGTAAGTCTTCCAGCTTCCCAACTCCAAAGGTTGAATCTACTGGTTCAGGCGGCGGCATGAAGCTGTTCTGTCAGGGCGTTGGCGCTAACACTCCTGATATCACTAACGCTTCTCGTGCAATCAAACAGTCTGAAATCGAACTGTGTGCAGAAAACGGCGTGACTGACATCGTTGAAGTAATGGTTGGTTATGACGGTATCGTTCTTGCGGGCAGCAACGAAGCGAAGCAGTACGAACTGACTCGTAAAGACATCTTCCTTGCTCTGGCGAAAATGGTTCCAGCTCAGGATGGTTCTGAAACTCTGATCGAGAACCCATACAAAACCTGGAAAGAAGTAAATCCAGCACTGCCAGCGAAGAAAATTGAAGTGCTTGGTCCACCGCCAACGTCTGGTACTCGCGACGCGTTCGTTGAGCTGGCAATGGAAGGTGGCTGTAAGAAGTTCCCATTCATCAAAGAGATGAAGAAAGCGGACAAGAAGAAGTACAAAGCTCTGTGCCACGGTATCCGTGAAGATGGCGCTTACGTTGAAGCAGGTGAAAACGACAACCTGATCGTTCAGAAGCTGGTTGCTAATCCAGACGCACTGGGCATCTTTGGTTACAGCTTCCTTGAGCAGAACGCTGACAAAGTACACGGCTCAATCGTTGAAGGTCAGGCTCCAGAGTTCGACGCGATCTCTGACGGTTCTTACCCAGTTAGCCGTTCACTGTTCTTCTATGTTAAGAAAGCACACGTTGGCGTGATTCCTGGCATCGAAGAGTACCTGGCTGAGTTCGTATCGGACAAAGCTATGGGCGAATACGGTTACCTCGCAGACAAGGGTATGATCCCTATGACTGAAGAGGAATATAAAAAAGTGGTTGATACTGTCTCAAATCTGAAGACAATCTCCGCTAAGTAAGACAGGGACCTGTCTGATGAAAGCCGGGAGTGCGAAAGCACCCCCGGTTTTTGCGCATTTAAACACTTACTGACAGAAGTGACCCATGAACTACAGTACCTTGCTAATCGCGTTGTTGATCGCATTGGGAGCTGCCTACCTACTCGGGCGTAATCGCGCCAGAGCATTGGCGGGCCAGGGGCAGAGTATGCACTCACTCCCCACCCACTACGGCGCATTAACCGCACTCTGGACGACCCTTCCGCCACTCCTGATTCTTATCATGTGGGTGTTGCTGGAATCTCGCATCGTAGATGCGCTGTTAACCATGCAACTGCCGGAAACCATCCGTAGCGCGAGCGAAGCCGAGATTCGTCTGGCCCTGTCCAAGGTGCACAACATCGCCAGTGATCCTGCGGTGATGGCGAAGAGTGATCTTGGGAACGTGGCTGCGCACCTGATTGATCTCGAGCAACGTGCCGCGATTCTGAAAGGTGGTGTAATTCTGTCTTTGATTCTGCTCGGTGTTGCTGTTACCTGGCGCCGGATTCAACCTGACCTGCGCGCGCGCGGCGAAGTGGAGCAGATCGTTCGCATTATGCTGTTCTCCAGTTCCGCCATCGCGGTACTGACAACACTGGGTATTCTGGTCAGCGTACTGTTCGAGGCCATGCTCTTCTTCCAGAAGGTCTCACCGATTGAGTTCCTGTTTGGCACCAGTTGGTCGCCACAGGTTGCGCTGCGTGCCGATCAGTCTGGCTCCTCAGGCAGCTTCGGTGCTGTTCCTCTGTTTGCGGGTACCCTGCTGATTTCTGCAATTGCCATGCTGATCGCGGTTCCAGTGGGATTGATGGCGGCAATTTATTTGTCTGAGTATGCCTCTTCGCGGGTACGTCAGTTGGCTAAGCCTGCGCTGGAAGTTCTGGCGGGTATTCCTACCGTTGTATACGGCTTCTTTGCGGCGCTGACGGTCGCTCCTTTTATCCGCGGCGTTGGTGAGTCGGTTGGACTGGATGTGTCATCTGAGAGCGCACTGGCAGCCGGTCTGGTGATGGGCATCATGATTATTCCTTTTGTCTCTTCTCTGTCTGACGATGTGATTAATGCTGTCCCGCAGTCTCTGCGTGATGGCAGCTACGGTTTAGGCGCGACGCGCAGTGAGACTGTACGACAGGTTGTTATCCCGGCTGCATTGCCGGGTATTGTTGGTGCCGTCATGCTTGCGGTATCGCGAGCCATTGGTGAAACCATGATTGTTGCTATGGCGGCCGGTCTGGCAGCAAACCTAACTGCGAACCCTTTGGACAGTGTTACTACTGTGACGGTTCAGATTGTGACCTTGCTGGTCGGTGACCAGGAATTCGACTCGCCGAAAACACTGGCGGCCTTCGCTCTGGGTCTGGTCCTCTTTATCGTGACCCTGGCCCTCAACTTCGTTGCACTTAAGATCGTACAGAAGTACCGGGAGCAATATGACTGATTCAACAATGACGACGCGTCAGAAGGTTGAGGCCAGTATGCGACGTCGTCGCGCGGCCGAGACACGCTTCCGCATGTATGGCATGGCTTCTGTATTGTTTGGCCTGCTGTGTCTGGTGGTACTGTTTGGCGATATCTTCTCCAAAGGGTTCTCTGCGTTCTCACAGACCGTACTGACGACCACTATTGAGATTGATGGTGATTATCTGGGCGTGACGGCAGATTCGTCTCAGCAAGAGATTATGAGCGCCAATTACGATGGTCTGATCAAACGTCACTTTAAAAATGACGTGCAGCCGAAGGGTCGGTCAGAAGCTCGTAAGTTGTTCAGCCTGATTTCATCCGGTGCGGGTTGGCAGATCCAGAGCGTAGTTCTGGACGACCCTTCTGTTATCGGTCAGTCGCTGACAATTGATCTGCTGGTGGACGACGACGTCGACCAGTGGTTTAAGCATGAATACGGGAATGACTCCGGTAGTGTCCGCCTCAGCGATAAACAGCTTGAGTGGATCACTGGTTGGATTGACGCGGGTGCGTTGAAAACACAATTCAACACCACCTTCTTCGTGAATGGTGACTCCCGTGAACCCGAGCTTGCAGGTATTCGTGGTGCCATTACCGGTACATTGCTGACCCTGTTAGTTACTTTCCTGCTGTCTTTCCCAATCGGTGTTGCGGCAGCGATTTATCTGGAAGAGTTTGCCCCTAAAAACCGCCTGACCGAAATTGTTGAAATCAACATTAACAACCTTGCAGCCGTACCTTCGATTACGTTCGGTCTGCTGGGTCTGGCGATTTTTATCAACATTTTTGGTGTGTCACGTTCAACGCCGTTGGTAGGTGGTCTGGTTCTCACGCTGATGACACTGCCGACCATTATTATTTCTGGGCGTGCAGCGATTAAAGCGGTACCACCGTCGATCCGCGAAGCCGCGCTTGGTTTGGGAGCGTCTAAAATGCAGACGGTATTTCACCACGTTCTGCCACTGGCGATGCCGGGTATGCTGACCGGTACCATCATCGGTATGGCTCAGGCTTTGGGTGAAACCGCGCCTCTTCTTATGATCGGTATGATTGCGTTTGTGGTCGATGTTCCGGGTTTCATTAATGACCCATCAACCGTCTTGCCAGTGCAGATCTTCCTTTGGTCGGACAGCCCAGAGCGTGCTTTCACCGAACGTACATCAGGTGCCATTATAGTCTTGCTTGGCTTCCTGATCTTAATGAATACCGCCGCCGTTATGCTGCGTCGTCGCCTTGAGCGCCGCTGGTAACAGGCCTGAACCGGAAATT
>PDUK01000063.1 GCA_006212115.1 Thalassolituus sp.
CTTTGGCGCCGGCAGGGGTGTCCGGACAGGCATCTCGCTTATCAAGTACGCCGTCGTTGTCCGAGTCTTTCTCTGCACAGCCTGTTGCGTCTACCTCTGTACCAACAGGTGTTCCGGGGCACATATCGTCACCGTCTACGACGCCATCACTGTCGCTGTCCAGCACCGGAGGCGTAACTGGCTCTGGGTATTGGCGGCCGAACAGGACTGATATGCCGAGGAACGGCTGGAAATCGAGGTAGGTATCTTCAACCTCGCCAATGGCACGCACTCCGGCCTCGGCAATAACGCGCTGATCAAATAGCAGCTTTTGCAGACCGACTTCGCCGAACAGGGCGTTCTCACTGACTTCTTTCGCGCCGATTAACGCGTCTTCGCCGGTTTCATAGCTGATGTAGCGATAACCGCCGCCAAGGAAGACACGCCACTCGCCAGCATGCAGAGCCACTGGGTGTGCTCGCAGTCCGATGGAATAGGATTCGATATCGAGATCAGATTCGGACTCAGTGGTCTCGCTGTCAGCGAGGGCCGCTTGGACGTAGAGACTGAAAGCGGGATTGAACTGGTGTGTCAGGTTGAGACCATAGCCGTGATAGTCGGTCACGTTGTCATCGGTTTCATCCGTGCGACCTTCTGCAGACAGCGTGTAGCTGTACTCCAGACCAAGGCTTGTGTAGCGCAATGGCCACTCAGTTTGTGTTTCTTCTGCTGATAGCATTGCCGGAGACAGGGCAATGGCACAACACAGTAAAGTTCGTTGCATCATAGCTACACCTTTAACTACATCTAAAATTGAGTCTTGTTGTCGATGCGGGCCTTAGGGTGCTGTCTGGCGGCTTGATCGACGTTAATAAAGACGCTGCTGATTTTCGTTGCTGCGTCAGAACACGCTTCATCAGGTATCTTTTGCGGAATATATCGTTGCTAACTTAAAGCTTATGTTTACTTGTGTTGTTGAACGTGACGGAGTGTTAATGAAAAACTGCGTGATTTATCAATAGAGGTGACATCTGGCCTGCTGGGCGTGGTTACAAATGATTACAGGGAAACATTTGGACACAAAAACAAACCTTGGCTTACCCGTTGTGTGTCTGTGCTTACTTGATAATTTTCAAACGCCTACTCAATAGTCACAAAGTGACTGAATAAGAAAACGAACCCGCGAACGGAATAACATTCCAACAACACTGAATAACCGGCTGGATTCTCTGTATACTTCGCGCCGTAACATTCGACATTCGACAGAGGACAAATCATGAGACCCAGTGGCCGCGCCCTAGACCAACTGCGTGATGTACGCATTACCCGCAATTACACCAAACACGCTGAAGGATCTGTGCTGGTGGAATTTGGTGATACCAAAGTGATTTGCACCGCCAGTGTCGACACCAATGTGCCGCCGTTTCTTCGTGGTAAAGGTCAGGGCTGGGTCACAGCGGAATACGGCATGCTGCCGCGCTCCACTGGCTCGCGCATGATTCGCGAAGCAGCAAAAGGTAAACAGCAAGGACGTACGGTTGAGATCTCACGACTGATCGGTCGCAGCTTGCGTGCCGCAGTTGATCTTAAAGCGCTGGGTGAGAACACCATTACCATTGACTGCGATGTTATTCAGGCAGACGGTGGCACCCGCACGGCTTCTATTACGGGCGCTTGCGTCGCTTTGGTTGATGCCATTAATTGGTTAAAAGCAAATGGCAAAGTGAAAGGCGAACCACTGAAGCAGATGATCGCGGCGATATCCGTGGGTATCTACAAAGGTGAGGCAGTGTTGGATCTCGATTACGCAGAGGACTCGAGCGCTGAAACCGATCTGAATGTCATCATGACCGAGACCGGCGGTTACGTCGAAATTCAGGGTACTGCCGAAGGTGAGGCTTTCTCTGGTGATGAGCTCACCGCAATGTTGGCGCTGGCTCAGAAAGCCATCACTGAGCTGTCCGATATGCAGAAAGCCGCACTGGCTTCCTGAGCAGGCAGTCTATGAAAATCCTGCTGATTAAAATGTCGTCCATGGGAGATGTATTCCACACATTTCCTGCACTGACCGACGCATTGAGCGCGTACCCTGATCTTCAGGTGGACTGGATTGTGGAAAAAGGATTTTCAGAAATTCCGTCCTGGCACCCGGCGGTGAAGACGATTTTTCCGATTGAGTTGCGCGCCTGGCGTAAAAACGTGTGGAAAAATCGCCATACTATTCGCCAGTTTTTTGAGGCGATTAATCCGGGGCAGTACGATCTTATCATTGATGCGCAAGGGCTGATTAAAAGCGCTTGGGTTGCGCGTAAATTACGCGCAGCGGGCGCTAAGAAAGTGGTCGGCCTTGATTGGCATTCCGCGCGGGAGCCTCTTGCTTCATTGGTATATCAGCAGAAAATATCGGTCGATAAAAATCAGCATGCGGTGACGCGTTTACGACAACTCTTTGCGTCAACGCTTGATTATCCCACACCTGACAGCGAGCATATTGACTACGGCCTCAAATTGCCGGATCACAGTATTCTCGATGATCAGGCATTCCAGTCTGGCAGTTACCACCTCTTCTTGCATGGTACGACGTGGGATACCAAGCTCTGGCCTGAATCATACTGGATCGAATTGGGCCTGCACGCACTGCAATCAGGTCAGGCCTTAATATTGCTCTGGGGGACTGAAGAAGAGAAAGCGCGTGCTTTGCGTATTCAGGCGGCTCTGCTTGACGCGAGTCTTGATGCGAATACCGGGGCGCGGGTTTGGGTGCCCGGAGAGCGCTTGTCGTTGCTGGCGGTGGCGCACCTTCTTAAGAATGCTCGTCAGATCGTGTCGGTCGACACCGGTTTATCTCACGTGTCTGCGGCTCTAGAAGTACCGATCAGTATTATCTACCGGGTGACTGATCCTGCGAAAATTGGTGCGAAAGGGAATAAGGTTGTGATGCTTGCTTCACCGGTTGCGCCGCACTACGTGAAGCAGTTTCGTGACGCTGAGCAGGAGGCTGAATCCCTTGTGGGAATTCAGGTTGAGGATGTGATCGAGGCATCGGAGTGCCTCGGACACTGAGCTGGTACACGATTTAGACTGCTAAACGAGCCAGATAATGCGGCCCCTACCAAGAAGGGCCTAGTCTAGCTCGTCGAATTCGTACTCGATCATCACCGCCGCATGACAGCCAAACTGAGCGGCTTTTTCAATACGTGCTTCGACAACGTACTGACGTACGCCCGGTGTGCATATCTGATAATCTTTTCGCCAGCCATTCTGATCCCGTCGCTGGCTCTCTTCATCAGGCCACCAGGTGAACTGGTTTTCGCCGAAGTTGGCCTCACGGAATGCGTCCGTAAATTCAACAGGACCGAACATCTGATCAAACCAGGCGCGTTCCTCTGGCATAAAGCCCGGCGTATCCTGGGCGTTTTTCCAGTCCTGGATATCAACCGTTTTGTGGGCCGCTTCGAAGTTTCCGCAGAAAATAAACTCACGACGCTTGCGACGGGTTTTCTGAAGGTGCTCCAGAAAGACCTGCTGAAACTCACGTTTGTCTTCATAGCTGTTATGTTCATCAATGCCCGGAAACAGCACCGATGCGACACTGACGTGGTCGAAGTCTGCCTGAATAAACCGACCCTGCATGTCCCACTCCGCGTGGGCCAGCCCCGTCATAATAGCTTTGGGAACATCGCGGGTAAGAATCGCGACACCGCTGTAGTTGTCTTCGGCCGCATCAAAGAAATAGGCATTGAAGCCTTCCGGATACAGTACATCGTCGGACAGCTGATACTCTTTCGCCTTGAGGTTCTGTATGGCGACGACATCGACGTCGGCGCTACCCAGCCACTGATACAAGCCGTTTTTCACTGCTTGTTCCAGCCCGTCAACGTGGAGTGTGATTATCCTCATACATGGTTCCCGGTTATCGATGGGTGTATCATACCGCATCCAATTGGGCCGCTGTACTCTTGTGTGGCACCTTTATGGCTGCGGAATTCAAAAACGTGATCTGTTCCGTACTGGCCCGCAAAGACAATTCAGGATTCCTTATGCAAAACTACCAGAAAGAATTTATTGAATTTGCCATTCAGCAGGGCGTTCTGCGCTTCGGTGAATTCACACTCAAATCCGGACGCGTCAGCCCGTACTTTTTTAATGCTGGCCTGTTTAACACCGGCTCCGCGCTCGCTCGCCTTGGTCGTTTTTATGCGGCGGCACTGGAGGACTCTGGTATCGACTACGACGTTGTCTTCGGTCCTGCTTACAAAGGCATCCCGCTGTCGGCAGCACTTTCTATTGCGCTGGCAGATCAGTATCAGAAAGACCTGCCTTACGTGTTTAATCGTAAAGAAGCCAAGACACACGGTGAGGGCGGCAACCTTGTTGGCGCAACACTCGAAGGCCGTGTTTTGATTGTAGACGACGTTATCACCGCTGGCACTGCGATTCGTGAAGTGATGACAATGATCAATGCCGCGGAAGGCGCAGCGCCTGCAGCAGCACTGATCGCATTGGACCGTCAGGAGCGTGGCCAGGGTGAACTCTCTGCCATTCAAGAGGTAGAACGTGACTTCGGTATCACTGTTGCCAGTATCGTGGGCCTGAATCAGGTGCTAGATTATGTATCGGGTGATCCCGAGCTCCGGCAGTACGCAGATGCGATTGCTGCTTATCGTGATCAATACGGTGTGAAGTAAGCCAAATCTCAGGAGTGGTATGTTCAAGCGCTTTGTCGCAAGCCTTATCGTGGTTCCATGCTTCGCTGTCCTGACGTCTTCGGTCATGGCGGCGGGCGCGCAGTTCTATCGCTTTAAGGTTGATGGTCAGATCGTGATTAAGGATTCCGTTCCGGCGGAGCTGGCCCCTTTGGGTTACGAGGTACTGAATGCGCAGGGCATGGTGGTGAAGCGTGTCGCACGTGAGCTCACCGATGCTGAGATAGCAGAACGTGATCGTCTGAAATCCGAGCAGGAAGCCCACGCTCGTCGGGTCGCAGAGCGTAAACAGAAAGACAAAGATCTTTTGCGTATATATTCAACGGTCGCCGATGTTGATCGGGCATTGGCCCGCAAGTCGGAGGAAGTGATCGCGCAGAAAGAGCTGCAATTACGCCGTATCGCTGATTTAACGGATAAGCTTGAGCAGGCACAGCAGGTGGCGGCAAATACGGAACGCCGCGGGCAGGTTGTGCCAGATTCTCTGGTTGATGAGATTCGGCATTATCAGGAAGCGATCCGGTCTGCTACGGTCGCGGTGAAGGAATCAGAACGTAAGCTTGCGTCTCTGGAGCAGGATTACGCTGCGACACGACAGCGTTTGAAGGTGTTGTCGGTCTACCCCTCGGGCACCTTGCCCGAGGATATCGATACGACCAATCTTTCCGATTAGGCGTTCAAGTCTTTTTCTTTCAGCAGAATCTGGCTGAGTACTGCCCACTGTGCTGGCCAATGGTCAGTCGGTTTGACGGCAAACTCAGTGCGCACATACTGGCGAATACGCCCTTCAATCACCGCCGTCAGCAGGTTGGCCAGAGCCGTTGGTGTCTGTTGCGGCAACAACCCCTCACGTAGCTCTGCCTCGCGCAGAATCTGCTTAAACTGAACTTCAAAACGGTCGAAGACCTGATCAATACGCTTGCGTAGACGGTCGGTTTCACCGGCCAAGGCATCGCCGGATAACAGTCGGCACATTCCAGGGTTTTTCTCTGCAAAGGTAAGCAGCAGGCCGAGGGTGCGCTCGCAGCGTTGCTCGGCTGTCTGGATGTCTTTGAGGATCATGCTGATGCGCGAGAACAAAGTGTCTTCGATGAACGTGATCAACCCTTCGAACATTTTCGCCTTGGACGGGAAGTGACGGTACAGGGCCGCTTCGGACACGCCGACTTCTTTTGCCAGACTGGCCGTTGTAATACGGCCGCCCGGATTTGACTCCAGCATGTGTGCGAGAGCCTGAAGAATCTGGTCGCGGCGCGACATTTTTTCTGTTGCGTCAGTCATCCTGTTTCCTTAGCGGCGACGGTTGGTAATCAGTGTACCCACACCTTCGTCGGTGAAGAGCTCTAGCAAAGTGGAATGCGCAACACGACCATCAATAATGTGGGCGCTATTCACACCGCCATGAACGGCATCGAGAGCACATTGGATCTTCGGCAGCATGCCGCCATAGATGGTGCCGTCTTCGATCAGCTCGTCGACCTGCTGGGTGGTCAGTCCTGTCAGGATCTTACCTTCTTTGTCCATCAAGCCTGCGATGTTGGTCAGCAGGATCAGTTTTTCGGCCTGCAGAACCTCGGCTACCTTTCCGGCGACCAGGTCGGCGTTGATGTTGTAGGAGTGCCCTTCAGCGTCGACGCCAATCGGTGCAATAACAGGGATAAAATCACTGTTCGTGAGCATGTTCAGCAGCGAGGTGTTGATGTGTGAGACTTCACCAACGTGACCGATATCGATGATTTCTGGCTTCTCGAGCTCCGGCGATTTTTGCGTGACATGCAGCTTACGCGCATGCAGTAGCTGGCCGTCTTTACCGGTAAGACCAATTGCGTTGCCGCCGTTCTGATTGATCAGGTTAACGATATCTTTGTTAACCAGTCCGCCCAGAACCATCTCGACCACGTCCATCGTCTCGCTGGTGGTGACACGCATGCCGTTAACGAAGCGGCTTTCAATGTTTAGTTTTTCCAGCAACTCACCAATTTGAGGACCGCCACCATGAACGACGATGGGGTTGATACCAACCAGCTTCAGCATGACCATGTCGCGTGCAAAGCTGTTTTTCAGGTTCTCATCGATCATGGCGTTGCCGCCGTATTTTACAACGATGGTTTTGCCAACAAAGCGCTGCAAATAAGGCAGGGCTTCACTGAGAACTTTGGCGGTATTCATGGCGCTGTCACGCGTCAGAGGCATTGGCTGACTCCTGTAAATCGGGCGAATAAATCAGGGCGGAGTATACCCTGATTCATTTGGACTACGCCACGACTGATTCAGAAGGGAAGCTGTATTTCCGGGGCGTGACGGGTAAGTGCCTGCTTCATTATAGTTTGAATTCGTGCGACTGTTTCGTCTGAGTCGCCGGCAAACCTGAGAGTCAGTTTTGGGGTTGTATTGGATGCGCGGATCAGTCCCCAGCCGTCGCTGAATTCGATTCGTAATCCATCGGTTGTGAAAATACGCCCTTCGGAAGTGAGGGCCTCGTCGCTGCAGAGTGCATCGATCAGTGTGAACTTATCCGTTTCCGATATTGCTACGGTCAACTCTGGCGTGCTGATGTCCTCTGGCAGTGCCCGGCATACATCTGCAACGCTGTCCTGACGATTCGACAGTATCTCCAGCAAGCGAGCGCCCACATACAGGCCGTCATCGAAACCGTACCAGCGTTCAGCAATGTAGAAATGCCCGCTGAATTCTCCACCAATTGCGGCACCTGTCTCTTTCAGTTTGCGTTTCATCAGTGAGTGACCGGTTTTCCACATCGTTGGGCGACCGCCCAGTCGGTTAATCATGGGTGCAAGATGGCGTGTCGATTTCACGTCAAATAAGACATCGCTGCCTGGACGACGTGGCAGAATGTCTTCCAGTAATAGCATCATCATGCGGTCGGGCCAGATGGTGTTACCCTCGTTATCAATCATTAGGATGCGGTCGCCGTCGCCATCGAAGGCAAAACCAAGGTCAGCATTATGGAGAAGTACTGAATGCTTGAGGTCTTCCAGATTTTCCGGCTCGCCCGGATCAGGGTGATGATTTGGGAAGCGCCCATCGACATCGCAGTAGAGTTCCGTGACTTCTGCACCAAGTTCACGAAACAGTTCGGCAGCGAGTGGCCCTGCGACGCCGTTTCCAGCGTCGATAACAATGTGCATATCGCGACCAATCTGAACATCGTTGCCTATACGGGACAAATAATTCTGACTGATATCGTCTTCACGGACACCGGCGTAGCCGTGGGTGTAATCCGACTCTCGGATACGCTGCGCTAATGCCTGTATTTCTTCCTCTGATAGCGGCTGCTGATCAATCACGGCCTTGAAGCCGTTGTACTCTGCCGGGTTGTGGCTCCCCGTGATCATGACACCGCATGGCGTATCCGACTCGAAGCAGGCGTAGTACAAAGCCCCCGTGGGCAGTTGCCCCAGTCGGTTCACACTGCATCCGGCACTCAGCAGGCCTTCCTGAAGTAGCTTGGCGAGGCTCGGGCTTGATAAGCGGCCATCCCAGGCGAGATTAATACGTTCAAAACCGCGAGCTTTGACTTCACTGCCCAGCGCTTTACCTATATTGCGGACGGTGTCGGCGGTTAATTCTTTTTCGACAATTCCTCGGATGTCATAAGCGCGGAAAATGTGGGCCGGTAACTCGTCGTCGTTTTGTGGGAAGTCGAGTGGAGTACCATCGTAAGTCGCGCTTTGTTCACGTACGGAGCCAGTGGTGCTCTCAGTGCGGCTGGCATTGCGCGGTTCCGCATTGTCGGCATTTTCTGCCTCGTCACCCATCTCATCCCCTTCGTCGAGTTCGGGAAGATCGTCCCGCTGTCGGGCTTTGGGGTTAACGGTCAGTGTCGCGGTTTTAGCGGAGGTTTCTGCACTGTTAAGGCGATCAATCAGAGGTTCGCTGGCGAGCAGTACATCATCGGCCAGTTCGTTAAATAGTTTCAGGCTAAAGCCCGGGTTGCTGTTGATTTCCTGTTTGAAAAACCGCTGTAAAAACTGCTGAAAATGGCTGCGGTTTTTATGCAGAGCCCGCTTTTGAATGAACAGTATTGCGAATAGTGCACTCAGGGTCAGAAGCAAAGACAGGAGCCATGGGTAGGACAGGTCCAGTAGCGAAACAACAGGTCGGTGGTCTGAGGGGGTGTAAGTCAGAAACCAATAATCATTGATCGGCAGTGTTACGGGCGATGTGCTTTTGACGGGGGATTTGCCCGCGCGAAATACTTCTATTCCGGTGCGCTCTTGTGGTGTCAGCTTCTGCATAACCTGAATCTGCCCCAAGTCGCCGGATACGGAAGAGCGGAATGCGTTCAACCAGTCTTGTCCGTATCGAACCAGCAGAACCCCTTGGGGCGTGCCGGTGGCAGGTACAGGACTGGCCCAGAAGAAGCTTTGTTCGCCGTTGATGTTCACAGCTTCCAGTTTCATTTTATCGCCGCGTAGAGTGCGGTTGACCAGATCCTGTACGGCAAAGCTGAACTCAGTCTGGAGATTCTGGGATTGGGTTGGCGTTAACAGGCGAATGTCTTCGGTGCCGGGGAGCAGGTGTTTCAGGTCACTGAGCCACGTTCGGTTGCCGGTTAACAGCGCATCAAGCGTGGCCTCGTGACTGCTGGACGCCAGCTGCAAGCGCTGTGTGTCGTCCAAGCGAGTTTTCAGCGCCAGTGCCGCTTGGGAGGCGACCGCTTCAGAGAAAGCCGAATCCACGTCGCTTTGGGTCAGCAGATTGATCTGTACGCTTTGTAGCGCATATCCACTGGCAATAAAAAGCAGTGCAAGCCAGATTGCGATGCGGCTGTAGGTGGCAATGGTCAAGCTCTTCCTGCGGGGCGCTGTCATCGTTTTCTCCCTTAACCTGGCCAATCCGGCTCATCGGTTTTTATTATTATTCAGAGGGTTTGCTGTGCTTGATCAGCTTCGACCGGAATGGCCGAAACCACCACTGCCTCGCTCTGTTTCCTGAAATTCGCTGACTACTTCAAATTGTGCCTGCACAACAGGAACGAGAACAAACTGAGCAATGCGCTCGCCAACTTCGACGGTAAATGGAGTGTTGCCGCGATTCCAACAGCTGACCATCAGCTCGCCCTGATAATCCGAGTCGATCAGTCCGACCAGGTTACCCAGAACAATACCATGCTTATGTCCAAGGCCAGAGCGGGGCAGGATAATACCCGCCAGTGCAGGGTCCTCGATGTAAACGGACAAGCCTGTTTTCAGTAAAACCGTGTCGCCCGGGTTGAGCGTGACGGCCTCATCAAGGCAGGCACGAAGGTCGAGTCCGGCGGAGCCTGTGGTTGCGTACTCCGGCATTGGGATGTCGGTGCCAATTCGAGGGTCGAGTACTTTTACCTGTAACTTTTGCATGATGCTTCCTGTTAGCAATATTGATCAGTTTGCACTGAAACGACTCGCGAGTATGGCAACCAGCTCGCGGGCGAGAAGATGTTTGTTCATGGTGTCGAAGGTCTGCTGTCCCTCTGGCCAGTAGACAGTGGCTGCATTGTTGTCGCTGTTGAAGCCAATATCCTTACGCGACACATCATTAGCGACGATCATGTCAAGATTCTTGCTGGCCAGTTTGCCTCGGGCGTAGTGCTCTACGTCCTGAGTTTCGGCTGCGAAACCGACCGTAAAAGGGTGGGGCGTGTGTGCTGCTACTGTGGCAACAATATCTGGGTTCTTGACCAGCTCGATCGACATTTCGTCACCGGACTTTTTCATTTTCTGCTCTGCTACCGTGGCAGGCCGGTAATCTGCGACCGCAGCGGAGGCGATAAATATTTCGCAGTGCTCCAATTCTGATTCTGCGGCTTGGAGCATATCCAGAGCGCTGCTCACTCTGACCAGTTTTACCCGCTCGGGGGGCTGGAGGGTGACAGGGCCGCTGATCAATGTGACCCGGGCACCGGCATCACGGGCAGCCTCTGCTAACGCATAACCCATCTTTCCTGAGCTGTGATTGGTGATATAGCGCACGGGGTCGATGGCTTCGCGTGTGGGACCGGCGGTAATGACAACGCTGACACCAGCAAGGACGCCGGACTCAAAATGATTCGCGACCGCTTCTGCTATGGCCGCGGGTTCCATCATGCGCCCCGGACCCACATCGCCACAGGCCTGCTCTCCTGCATCTGGCCCGATTACCGTGAGGTTATCTTTATGGGCGTCCGTTAAACGCGCCATATTGGCTTGTGTTACGGGATCGCGCCACATAGCTTGGTTCATCGCCGGTGCAATACAGAGAGGCGCATCGGTTGCCAGACAGACCGTCGTCAGCAGATCGTTACCCATGCCCTGGGCTAAGCGGGCGATAAGATTGGCGCTGGCAGGGGCAATCAATAGTAGGTCGGCCCACTTCGCCAGCTCGATGTGTCCCATGCCAGCCTCGGCCTCGGGATCAAGTAGGGCGTAATGTACCGGGTTGCCGGACAGTGCCTGCATCGTCAGTGGGGTAATAAACTCACGAGCACCATCTGTCATGATGACGCGAACATCTGCCCCGGCTTTTTTCAGTTCTCGTACCAGCTCTGCGCTCTTATAGGCGGCAATGCCACCACTGATGCCCAGTAATATGCGGCGATTGCAGAGTTGTTGCATATGCATGATAAAAAGCCTGACCGAAATAAAAATCCAGTATATCGTACAGGCTTAGGGCCTGTTAACTCTACGTCAACGGGGCCCGGGTCTGACAACAACTGACATGGAGGTAGGTGGTTTGGCAATTACCGATTGGCCGGCGAGTGAACGCCCGCGAGAAAAGTTGCTGGAGTGTGGCCCCAAAGCTCTGTCTGATGCAGAACTGTTGGCGATATTTCTGCGAACAGGGGTAAAAGGGAAGAGCGCCGTGGACCTTGCTCGCGAACTTCTCTCCGACTTTGGCGGCTTACGCCCGCTGTTAACTGCGAATCAGGCCGACTTCTGTCAGCCATTGGGACTGGGCAGTGCTAAATTTGCTCAGTTACAGGCTGTGTTGGAAATGGCCCGGCGTCATCTGGCACAAGGGTTACAGCGAGGCGATGCCTTGAGCAGCCCGCAGGACACCGAGCGATACCTGCAGAGTCAGTTACGTGACAAAGAGCATGAAGTCTTCGCCTGTTTATTCCTGGATAATCAGAACCGCGTGATCCGCTACCGAGAGCTGTTCCACGGCACTATCGACGCTGCCGCGGTTTATCCACGAGAAGTGGTCAAGGTGGCGTTGGCTGAAGGGGCAGCTGCAGTGATACTTGCGCACAATCATCCATCGGGTATTGCCGAGCCCAGTAGTGCCGATCGAGCCATTACGGAGCGGCTGCAGCAAGCCCTTGGGTTGATGGATATTCGTGTGCTGGATCATCTTGTTGTCGGGGACGGCTACAGCGTCTCTTTCGCCCAGCGCGGCTGGCTTTGACGCCATTCGGGGGTGAAATTCCGGGGCAGGTTTTTTGTGTAAAAAATACACTTTTACTTGCGGGCATGTCAGCGTTTTGGTATAAAGCGCAACTCTTTTCAGCCAGGGCCGTCTACGGTCATCATAAATTGATGATGTACGCCCACGGTTGGTAACGAATTCAATTTGTTCGATACATACAAAATCGGGGCGAAGAACCATGTCTAAGGTTTGCCAAGTTACAGGAAAAGGTCCTGTTTCCGGGAACAACGTTTCCCACTCACAGATCAAAACCAAGCGTCGTTTTCT
>PDUK01000064.1 GCA_006212115.1 Thalassolituus sp.
ACGTCATTTGGCCCGCATCGCGGGCCTTTTTTTTGCCTGTCATTCGTCGGCTTGAAGTACGCTTTCGTGAGCCATGTTTTTCACCGATTACCTGGGCAGTGGTAAAGAATTCAGAGTCCCGGACGGATTTCAGGTCGGATCTGGCTTGTCGGGTGGCCGCGGCGAAGTCGACCAGAGGAGCAGGGTAGTCCTCACCAATAATACAGTGTGAATTTTCCTGAATTGCTCGTGGCATTAACCAGGGCTCGAAGATCCATTGATCTGAGACATCCTGTAATTCGGGTACCCAGCGACGTACAAATAACCCTTTGACATCCAGTCTTTGTGCTTGCAGCACAGGGTTATACATGCGCGGAATATTAATCCCGGTAGTGCCTGCCTGCATCTGTACCTGCGGATAATGAATGCCCGGTTCGTAATCGGTAAACAGAGACGCTAAATAGCGTGATACGGGCTGCCAGGGCAGTGCGAGTGGGTATGACGCAATTGAGATCAGCATGGCGCGCATGCGAAAGTTCACCCAGCCGTTGGCAATTAAGTAGCGCATGGAGGCATCGACCATCGGCCAGCCAGTATTGCCTGTTTTCCAGGCCTCGAATTTTTCTTCATCGAAGGGACGGTTGAGCTGTTCTGTCAGTGGATGAAGATTCTGAACTTCCATATCCGGCTGATCTTCGAGTTTCTGAATAAAATGGCAGTGCCACCACAGCCGGGATTCAAATGCCGACAGGCTCGCTTTCCAGCGCCCCTCTGCTGTTCGCCGCCTGTTTCGGACCGCCTGCACGAGTTCGCGCATGCCGATGCACCCGAGTGCCAGATAGGGACTTAACCGCGAGCAGCCATTTTCTGCCGTTAACGGAGAGCTGATCGAGCCACGGTAATATTCTCCGCGTTGATTCAGAAAGTCGTTCATAACGGCGAGACCAGCAGTCCTGCCACCGGTCTGCGGTTGATGTACTTCGGGTAGAGAACAGGGGACGCTGACCGGCAATTGCTCCGGAGTGAAAATGAAATCACTGTGTTCAGTGGATTTTATTTCTTCGAGAGGTACGAACGATAAAGCATCCGGTGCTGGAAATTGCAGCTGAGTCATCCATGTATTCCAGTGCTGTGCCCAGTTATCCCGATTTCCGTTGGGGCGTTTTACACCATTCTGTGGGTACTCATTCCACTCTATACAAGGATTGTCAGAGCGCTCACGAAGCAGTGCTTTTATGCGCTTGTCGCGATCGTAAGTCCACAGATTGCCGGTTTCTTCGTGGCTATGCACAACCACTGGAGAGTCCAAACGATCGAGCAGTTGACTCAAGCAGTGTTCGGCTCGCCCAGCCATACAGAGCAAGCGACCGCCGTAGCGTTGCAGCTGGTGGTCGAGGTCAACCAGTGCTTCACGGGTAAATGCCCACTGACGCTGACTGGTATCGCTAAGAGCCCAATAGTCGGGTTCAAAAATATACAATGCGATTATGGGCTTCTGCTGAGCATGCCACAGGGCAGCATGATCGTGCAGTCTGAGATCTCGTTTAAACCAGACCAGATTCCACATCAGCGTACGTCGTAAGCGGCCGTGTTAACCACTGGCGGAGGGAACGAAGGCAGCAGTGCACGACCCGATTGGTGATTCAGAATATCCTGTAAATTCGCCTCTGCGATTTCCGGGCACCACTGCCTGATGTGCGCCAGATCCGGATCATACTGGTGCAGTTGTTTGTTCAGATTAAACTCACGAACCGGCCGCGGATCATGACCAACGCCTGCGAGGTAAGCCCAGTTTCCGTAGTTACTGGCGACATCAAAATCACACAAATACATCTCGAACCATCGGGCACCCAGTCGCCAATCAAGCTTGAGTTGGTGAATAAAGTAGCTGGCCATATTCTGGCGAAGACGGTTAGAAACAAAGCCGGTATGACGTAATTCACGCAGGCCAGCATCGACCATGGGCACACCTGTGGATGCCTCGCACCACGCCTGCCAGTGTTGTTCCCGGGTAGACACTTTGATGCTGTCTTTCTGCGGCTTACGCTGGATACCACTGCGAATAAATAATCGCTCGGAATGCGCGCGCATTGACCAATGAAAATATTCGCGCCATAGCAGCTCAAATCTCAGCCAGTAGGTTTGTTCCGTTTCTCCGTAACTGGCTTCATATTTGAGAATCTCGTGCCAGATTTTTCGCGGTGACAGACACCCCCATGCCAGCCAAGGGCTGAAGTGGCTGCTGCCGAATTCGCCAGTGAGCGCGTTACGGGTATCTTTGTAGTGGGAAATAGCCTTCTCGTCCCAGAGGTAACGATCAAGCCACTCCAGACCGGGGCGCTCTCCGCCGTGAAACAGCATGTTGACCTGATAGTCACTAGACGGCCAGCTGATTGATGCGTTGGTGCGAAGCGGTTGCTCGTGGATACGCAGCGGAACCGCGGGCTCACTCTCAGCAACCGTAAATGCACCGGTAGTTTTCTCTACAGTTCTGCGGAATTTAGAAAATGATCCTGGGAAGTTTGCCAGTAACTCGCTCATTTGATCTTGCGTAAAGAGCGTCTGGCTTTCATAGGTGACGAGATCCAGATCGTAATCTTCGAGAGCATGTAACCAGCGCTGTTCTTCTGGTGCCTGCGGGGCACTGGTCAGCAAGCGAATATCGCCGACAATCTCGTCTCGTAAACGCGTAATAATATCGACAGGATCGCCGCGATACATATGAAAATTGATCGTTTGGTCTTCTAATTGCCGATGCAGATCAATCAGCGCAGCTCTTAAGAATCGGGCTTTCGCACTGCCCAAGCGTGACATTCCATCTGCGTCTGTTGTCAGCCAGTGCTCCGGCAAAATATAGATAACGGCTAAGGGGGCACCGTTTTCCACAGCCAGTTTAAACCCCTCGTGATCGTGCAGGCGCAGATCGTTTCTAAGCCATAAAATCTGCGTGGCTTTTGCATTCGTAGCAGTCATCAGAATTCATCCTCTACGCTGCCCGCCGCACACAGATTGGCCGGTACACCGGTTGCCACAGCCAGTTGGCCGGATGAGGAGTGGGCCGCTCGCTTACAGCGTTGGGAACAGTACTTTACGTTTTCCCAGTCGCGCGCCCATTTACGACGCCAGCAAAACGGTCGTTGGCAGTGTTCGCAGGTTTTTTCGGGTAAATGCAGTTTTTTATGAGCCATATCACAAGTCGTCCAGGCGATTAAGCAGGTCGTCTGCGCGCGCGATAATGCGCTCTTTTTTCTCGTCGTTCATACGATCGAAGGTGCGATAGACCATGCCCATACGGTGATTATTTTTGAAGTCATCACGATGGCGATGAATAAAATGCCAATAAAGACTGTTAAAGGGACAGCTGTCCTCTTCTGTTTGTGTTTTAACGGAGTAGTGACAGCCCGAGCAGTAATCGGACATTTTGTGGATGTAGTTGCCTGATGCCGCGTAGGGTTTGCTGCCAAGGTAGCCGCCGTCGGCATGCATAACCATTCCCAAGGTATTGGGCAGCTCTACCCAGTCGTATGCATCGGCATACACCGCGAGGTACCAATCACAGATTTCTTCCGGGGTAATACCAGTCAGCAGGGCGAAATTTCCAGTGACCATTAAGCGTTGAATGTGGTGTGCATACGCATGGTCAAACGTGTTTTTAAAACAGTCTGACATGCACGCCATACGAGTATCGCCATCCCAGTAGTAGCGAGGCAGGGCGCGCTTATTATTGAGCGCATTTTCTTTCGCGTAATGGGGCATGTGTAGCCAGTAAATACCTCGCACGTACTCTCGCCATCCGATGATCTGACGAATAAACCCCTCTACGGCATTCAGCGGTGCGCGCTTGTCCTGCCAGGCTTGGTGTGCCGCATCGCAGACTTGTTTCGCAGTCAGTAATCCACAGTTCAGATAGGGCGACAGAAGACTGTGGAACAGCGCTTTTTCGCCTCGAACCATGGCGTCCTGAAAGTCGCCAAAATTGGTCAGGCAGTACTGGATAAAAAAGCCCAGAGCAGCGTTGGCCTGTGATCGCGTCGTGCCCCAGTGAAATGCATCTAACGAACCGGGGTGATCTGCAAATTCTTCTGCAACGAGCGCAATGACATCCTGATCAATCTCATCTCGTTCAAACACCGGTGGGTTTGGGAAAGGAGTCTTACCATCCCATTTTTTACGGTTGTCGGCGTCGTAGTTCCACTTTCCACCTTCGGGCTCTCCGTCCACCATCAGGTAGCCGGTTTTACGGCGCATTTCGCGGTAAAAGTATTCCATTCGCAGTTGTTTGCGGCCGTCTGCCCAGTCTGCAAATTCGGATGTGGTGGCGATAAAGCGATCGTCACCGTACACATCAACAGGAATGCCAAGTTGCTTAGCCCACTTTCTGTCCATTGCGTGTTGTAAACGGTATTCACCGCACTGGGTCAGTACCAGGCGTTCGGCACCTGTGGTTTGTACGTGGTGCTCGACGACGTCGATCAAGCTTTTGAATTCACTGTTGGCGTCATAAGCGTGGTAATCCACTTGCCAACCGGCTTCACGGAGCTCTTCTGCAAAATGACGCATTGCACTGAACAGCAAGGCAATCTTCTGCTTGTGGTGTTTGACGTAGCTGGCCTCGTCCCGGACTTCCGCCATGACGATTCGATCTTGCTGAGGGTCCAGCACTCTCAGACTAGCGAGGTCTGGTGTCAGTTGATCTCCGAGGATTAAGCCGAGCTTCATGGTTATACAATTGTCTGTCGATTGGTATAACTAATGTATAACTATTTGGCCGCATACGCCAGTGTCGGAGAGCGCCATACTGGCGGGTTTGGGGCTGCCAGACTGTCAGATAGCGGTAAATTCTTGATGCAGAAGATCAATCAGCCATTGCAGTGCCAGGTCGTCATTGCGCAAGGATGATGTGATGACATCGACGTCAAATGGAGGAATAGGGAGGGGCAATGGAGCCAGCTGAATAGGAAGCAGAGTCGCGTATTGGTCAGCCATCCGCTTGGGCAGTACGACCACCATATCGCTATTAAGCACAAGGTGCGGGGCACCAAGGTAGTTAGGGGTGACCAGAACGATATTCCGTTCGAGTTGGTTGTCGTCCAGCCACATATCGACAACGCCCCGATGTTGGCCACCGGATACCCAGATGTGCTTGAGCGTCATAAAGGTTTCCAGCGACAGCTCCGGGCCAAGATCAAGTTGTAGCGGGTCGTAGGCGACAACCAATTCTTCTTTCATGAATGGCGTTCGGCGAATCCGAGGGGGGAGTTCGCCGAAGCGCCCTATGCACAAATCCAGATCTCCGTCTTCGATGGCCTGTGTCGGGGTATCTGGCGGCAGGTCGAGGATATCGAAGCTGATACCGGGCGCGTGGGCGCGCATGTATTCTAATAATCGTGGCAGTAGTGCCAGCTCGGCGTAATCGGTGGTGGCAATACGGAACCGACGCTGGCTGGAAGAAGGATCAAACTGATGCCCACCGCTCAATGTTGTTTCGATCTGCTGAATCGCCTGACGAATGGGTTCTTCCAGTGACAGAGCAAGCGCAGTGGGTTGCATCCCCTGAGCCGTACGAACCAGAAGCTGATCATCCAGAAGCGTACGCAGTCTGTTGAGTGCGTTACTGATGGCAGGCTGGCTGAGCGCGAGCTTTTCAGCCACGCGCGAGACATTGCGCTCGCGCATCAGGGCATCAAAGATCACCAGCAGATTCAGGTCAAAGTTGCGGATATTCATCATCACAATAAGCTATATCACAAAGTTTGATTTCATAAGCTCGTACAAACCTGGTCAGAATGACCGACAGACTGGCATGATAACCCGAATAACAACTCAAACAGGCACGTGATATGACCTTAGCTAACATTCCCTCTTCCGTAGATGATATTCAACAGGTAGCCGTGATCGGTGCAGGGACCATGGGGCGTGGTATCGCCATCTCCTTTGCGAACGCGGGCATCAAAGTGACATTGCTGGACTTGAACGAAGACGTCCGCAATCAGGCACTGAGTTACATTCAGGGCATCTACGCGGGTATGGTCAAACGTGAGCGAATCACGCAAGAGCAGGCCGACGAGCGTCTGGCCTGCTTCCAGTTGAGTGGCGAATATGCCGATATTGCGGATGTGCAGCTGGCGATCGAAGCGGTGTACGAAAACATCGACCTGAAAAAAACCATCTTTAAGCAGCTGGACGAAACTCTGAATCCGGCTGCCATACTGGCGACCAATACGTCTTACCTCGATGTCGATGCCATCGCCGCAGCTACATCGCGCCCCGAACAAGTACTGGGACTGCACTTCTTCAGCCCGGCTCATATCATGAAGCTGCTGGAGATCGTTCGTGGTGAAAAGACAGCGCCTCAGGTTCTCGCGCTGACAGAAGCGCTGGGGCAGCACATTGGTAAGGTGGCCGTGGTCGCGGGTAACTGCCATGGCTTTATTGGTAACCGTATGCTCGAACCCTATGTGTTTCAGGCTCGTCGGTTGTTATTGGAAGGCGCATTACCTGCGCAGGTTGATGCTGCGCTGCAAGGCTTTGGCATGGCGATGGGACCGTTCCGCATGTACGACGTGGTCGGCATTGATCTCGAGTGGCGTTCGCGCCAGTTGTCAGGCACTGAACTGCCGGAAGGCTCACCCGAGGAGCTGAACGTTCGCATCGACAATCAACTCTGTGAACAGGAACGCTTCGGCCAGAAATCGGGTCAGGGTTACTACCGCTATGAGAAGGGTAGCCGAGAGGCCATCGTCGACGAGTCTGTCGAGGCAATGGTAGTTGCAACATCGGAGCAGGCAGGCTTTGAACGTCGCGCCATCGGCGACGAGGAAATTATTGATCGCTGCATACTGGCACTGGTTAACGAAGGTGCTCGCATCCTTGAAGAAGGTATTGCCCGCAATAGCGCCGATATCGATAAAGTGTATCTTAATGGTTATGGATTTCCGAAAGAGCGCGGCGGCCCAATGGCTTACGCCGATGAATGTGGCTTAGCCAACATTCTTGATCGTACTGAGGCGCTGGCAGAAAAATTCGGCGACGCCTGTGCGCCTGCGCCGCTACTTAAAACACTCGCTGAGCGCGGTGGTAAGTTCTCGGACGTAACCAACTGATTCGGGATCCCGACGCTCATCATTAACAAGAAGAAAAACAATATCAGGTTTTACTATGACTGCTTATAAAGCTCCTTTGCAGGATATGCGTTTCATACTGCACGACGTTCTGGATTCCACCGCGCACTTTGCACGTCTTGGTCGTGATGATCTGACGGCGGAGATCGTCGATGCCGTATTGGAAGAAGGCGCGAAATTTAATGAAGGCGTGCTTGCTCCTCTTAATCGCAGTGGTGATGAGGAAGGTATCCACTTTGAAAATGGTGAAGTAAAAACGCCAGAGGGCTTCCCGGAGGCATATCGCCAGTTCTGCGATAACGGCTGGGCGTCGATGACTGGCAGTGAAGAGTTTGGTGGTCAGGGCTTCCCGGTTTCTATGGCGGCGCCGTTTCAGGAAATGATGATGAGCGCCAACCTGTCTTTCCGTGTGTATACGGGCCTGACCGATGGGGCTGTGTTTGCTCTTAATATGCACGGCAGTGACGAACTTAAAAATACTTACCTGCCAAAGATGGTATCGGGTGAATGGACGGGCACCATGTGTCTGACCGAACCTCATGCCGGTACTGACTTAGCGCTACTACGAACTAAGGCAGAGCCACAGGCAGACGGAAGCTACGCTATTTCTGGTACTAAGATTTTCATCAGTGGCGGCGAACAGGATATGACGGACAATATTGTTCATCTTGTTCTGGCCCGTCTGCCCGACGCACCTCCCGGCGTAAAAGGCATCTCGCTGTTTCTGGTGCCTAAAATCCTCGAAGACGGCAGCCGCAACCCAGCGGTGTGTGGTTCTGTAGAACACAAGATGGGTATTAAAGCCGCAGCCACCTGTGTGATGAATTTTGACGGAGCGAAAGGCTGGTTGATCGGCAGCGAAAATCGCGGTCTTGCCTGCATGTTCACCATGATGAACGACGCACGTTTTCAGGTTGGTCTACAAGGTTTGGGAATCGGTGAAATGGCGTACCAAGGCGCTGTTGAATACGCTATCGACCGCCTGCAGTCCCGTTCGTTAACTGGCCCGAAAGCTCCTGAAAAACCGGCAGATCCAATTATCGTTCACCCGGATGTACGACGTATGCTGCTTACCCAGAAAACACTGGTAGAAGGGTGCCGCATACTCGCCTACGAGGCGGCACAGTACCTCGATCTGGAACAGCACCACCCGGATCACGAAGAGCGCGAAAAAGCCGCTGTTCGTGCGGCCCTCTTGATCCCGGTAGTGAAATCCTTCCTGACCGACATGAGTGCCGAGGCCGCAAACCTGGGTATGCAGGTGTACGGTGGACACGGATTTATCCGCGAATGGGGAATGGAACAGTTGGTGCGTGACGGACGCATCACACAGATTTATGAAGGCACTAACGGCATTCAGGCGTTGGATTTGATGCGTCGTAAAGTGATGGGTGATCAGGGTGCTGAATTAGCCGCACTGCAGGACGAAATTGACGCCCTGTGTGAAGCCAATGACCTGCATGATTCGCTGCGTGCTCAGGTAGCGGCGTTAACGTCTGCCAATGCACACTGGCGGAAGCTTGCTCAGGACATTATTCAACGTGCCGGTAATAACCCGGAAGAAATCGGTGCCTGTGCAACCGATTTCCTGAATTTCTCATCCTACGTACTGCTCGCCTACGGTTGGTTGCGTATGGCGCTGGTAGCTCAGAAGAAACTGGACGAGAACAGCGGTGACTCTGCGTTTTACGAAGCAAAACTGGCGTCGTCGCGTTTTTACTTTGAGCGCATCTTGCCGCGCGCAGAACTGCACCGTCAGATATTGCAGACGTCCGCCGACAATCTGTTTGGTCTGAGCGCGGAGCAATTCGTTCGCCAGTAATACCGAAGAGAGTACGATTCAGGAGAATAATAATGACCAACTTCGTATTCAGTACAACACGTACGATTATCAATGAGCCGGGCTCTGCCCGGCGTCTGGCCAGTATTTGTGAAGAGCAGGGCGCACGCAGTGTCCTGCTAGTCACTGATCCCGGCATTATGCAGGTCGGGCTGTTAGATGAAGCACTGCCTGGCTTTGCCAAAGCCGGTATTACCCTGACGCTGTTTAAAGATGTCGAAGCGGACCCTGCCGATAGCACGGTACAAGCTGCTGCAGCACAAGCACGCGCTGCCAAGGCCGACTATGTGGTTGGGTTTGGTGGCGGCAGCTCGATGGATGTTGCTAAGCTGGTGGCCCTGTTAGCTCATCCAGAATGCAAACAACCACTGAGTGAAATGTACGGCGTCGGTAATGTCCGCGGCGAACGACTGCCTTTGTTGCAGGTGCCAACGACTGCAGGTACGGGTTCCGAGGTGACGCCAATATCGATTGTCACCACAGGTGAAACCACCAAAGCCGGTGTCGTTTCTCCTATTTTGCAGCCGGATATTGCGTTACTGGATGCCGAACTGACCACAGGTTTGCCCGCACATGTGACCGCCGCAACTGGCATCGATGCGATGGTGCATGCAATTGAAGCCTACACATCCGCTCATAAGAAAAACCCCGTCTCCGATATGCTGGCGAAAGAAGGGTTACGTTTGCTGTCGTCTAATTTAATGACCGCCGTGAACGAAGGGCACAACCTGGAAGCGCGCAGTAATATGTTGCTGGGTGCTCTGTATGCCGGGCAGGCGTTCGCTAACGCGCCTGTCGCAGCGGTACACGCATTGGCTTACCCTCTTGGCGGACACTTTCACATTCCGCATGGTTTAAGTAACTCGTTGGTTTTGCCTTATGTCATGCGCTTCAACGCAGAAAATGCCGATGCTGCTGCCCTGTATGCAGAATTAGCTCCTTATATCATGGGGGCGGATACGCCAGAGGGTAGCGCTGAGTCCGTGACCGAAGCCTTAATCGCCTGGCTTGAAAATCGCATTAAAGAGACTGGCCTGCCGACGCGCTTACAGGAAGCCAATATACCGAAAGATGCGATTCCATTACTGGCCAGTGAGGCCGTGCTCCAGACTCGTCTGTTGGTAAATAATCCTCGTGAAGTAACAGAAGCCGACGCGCTGGCAATTTATACCGCCGCGTATTAATCCCGGCGCTGACCGGCCTATTCGTAAAAGGACGAACCATGAATACTGAAAAACCAGTATCCCGTAGCGACTACAAAAAATTTGTACCTGTCACCACGCGCTGGAAAGACAACGATATTTATGGGCACGTTAATAACGTTACCTATTACTCGTACTTCGACTCCGCGGTGAACCGTCACCTGATCGAGGAGGGTGGTCTTGATATTCATGACGCACCTATCGTTGGTTTTGTTGTGAATTCACACTGTAACTATCTTGCGCCCATCGCTTATCCAGATGCCATTGAAGTGGGTTTGAGGGTGAATAAACTGGGCAACAGCTCAGTCACCTACGGTGTTGCTATTTTTAAAGAAGGCGAAGACACCGCGTGCGCTTACGGAGACTTTATTCACGTGTTTGTGGAACGTGCGGCCAATAAATCCGTCCCAATTCCTGAACCCATTCGTAATGCATTGTCGCAACTGGTGATCTGAGATGACGAAGACTTATCCCTACTATCTGGCTGGCGAAGCGGTATACGCCAATACAGATCTGAAAGTAACAGACAAATTCAGCGGAGAAGTGGCGTACGAGGTTCCACTGGCAACGCCTGACGTGTTGGATGAGGCAATTGCAGCCGCTGAGGGTGCGGCTGAGGCCATGCGTAAAATGACGGTATACGAACGTCAGGCTGTACTCGAACATTGCGTTGCCCGATTCCGGGAGCGAGCAGACGAATTGGCAGAAGCGCTGTGTATTGAAGCGGGTAAACCGATTAACGATGCCAAGGGCGAAGTCGGGCGCTTAATCGACACCTTTAAAATTGCCGCAGAAGAGACCCCGCGTATTCTGGGTGAAACGCTGCCACTCGATATCAGCCCGCGTGCAAAAGGCTATCGTGGTATGACTCAACGTGTGCCGATTGGCCCATGTGCGTTTATCAGCCCATTTAATTTTCCGCTGAACCTTGCCGCTCATAAAGTCGCTCCGGCGATTGCAGCCGGGTGTCCGTTTGTTTTGAAACCAGCCAGCATGACGCCGATCGGCGCTTTGGTCATTGGTGAAATTCTGGCTGAAACCGATCTTCCTAAAGGTGCGTTTTCGATTCTGCCGTGTCGACGTGACAGTGCCGACCTGCTGACCGAAGACGATCGTCTGAAGCTACTG
The DNA here is from genome assembly GCA_006212115.1 of Thalassolituus sp. Classification (GTDB taxonomy): domain Bacteria; phylum Pseudomonadota; class Gammaproteobacteria; order Pseudomonadales; family Oceanobacteraceae; genus Thalassolituus. The sequence goes on from PDUK01000064.1 coordinate 11,271, forward strand.
AGCTTTACCGGATCGCCAGACGTTGGCTGGAAACTAAAAGCGCGCGCCGGTAAAAAACCGGTAGTGCTCGAGCTTGGTGGTAACGCTGCATGCGTGGTCGATAACGACTGGGATCTTGATGATGCCGTCGCGCGAGTGATCATCGGAGCCTTCTATCAATCGGGGCAGAGCTGCATTGGTGTTCAGCGTTTGTATGTTCACAGCGACGTGTACGACACCTTTAAAGAGAAATTGCTGGCGAAAACCAAAGCACTGAAAAGTGGCGACCCGAAAGACCCCGAAACCTTTATTGGCCCAATGATTTCAGAAAGCGAAGCGGAGCGCCTGCATGGCTGGATCAAAGACGCGCAGGATCGCGGTGCGACCTTGCTGTGTGGCGGTGAGCGCGACGGCAATATGCTGCAAGCGTCGTTACTGGAAAACGTTCCCGCAGATTGCGAACTCAGTGCTGAGGAAGCTTTTGGTCCCGTTGCTATTCTAGAGCCGTTTGATGACTACGATGCGGTGCTGAAAAAAGTGAACGACAGCCGCTACGGACTACAGGCCGGTATCTTTACCCGTGATATTTACAAAGCGCAAAAAGCCTGGGATGAGTTGGAGGTCGGCGGTGTGGTTATCGGCGATGTGCCGAGTTGGCGTGTGGATCATATGCCGTACGGTGGCGTAAAGGATTCGGGCATTGGCCGCGAGGGTATCCGCTATGCGATCGAGGACATGACCGAGCTGCGTCTGATGGTGGTACGCACGCCGCAGTAACGGAAATGCAGACCAAAAAAAAGCGCAGTCGGTTACCCGATTGCGCTTTTTTTGTATCGTGTTCTGATTACAGAGCGACGATGTTCTCAGCCTGTGGGCCTTTCTGACCTTGAGTTACAGTGAACTCAACGCGCTGACCTTCAGCCAGAGTTTTGAAGCCAGAACCCTGGATAGCGCTGAAGTGAGCAAACACGTCAGGACCAGATTCCTGCTCGATGAAGCCGAAACCTTTAGATTCGTTGAACCATTTTACTGTGCCAGTTGTTTTATCAGACATAATTTGTACCTTTCGGA
>PDUK01000004.1 GCA_006212115.1 Thalassolituus sp.
GGGAAAGGAGGCTCGAACTCCCGACCCCAACCTTGGCAAGGTTGTGCTCTACCAACTGAGCTATTCCCGCTTAAGTGCTGCGCATTTTAAATAACATCCGCAGCCAGTCAAGTCTTTTTTCTTACTTTTTAAGCACTTAGAGGATCTACAGGGAAAACCTCTCAGCACTACCGCTTCAGCTCCGGCCAGGCCGCCCGGAGGTAGATCAACATAGACCACAAGGTCAAAAGTGCCGCACCGTAGAGTGCATATATACCGAGAGTCTCGAGCAAGCTGCCCTCTGCCGCACCTAATAACACTGTGATTGATATCATCTGCAACGCAGTTTTTATTTTACCCATCTGACTGACAGCAACATTGGCGCGCTTTCCGAGTTCCGCCATCCACTCTCGAAGTGCAGAGATCACGATCTCCCGACCAACAATAATCATGGCAGGAATCGTCAACCAGGGGTGCGCAAAGTGCTCTACAAGCAACACAAGCGCCACAGATACAATTAGCTTGTCGGCAACTGGATCAAGAAATGCACCCAGAGCCGTCGATTGATCCAACTTGCGAGCCAGATACCCATCAAACCAATCGGTTACCGCCGCCGCTGCAAACAACAAAGCAGCCCAAACCCGACCACTCTCTCCTAACCAATAGAAACATACGACCATAAGGGGGATCATCAATATCCGACCCATCGTCAGTATATTTGGGATATTCATCGGGCGTACTACTCCTGTTCCTCACCATGCAGAGCTGCAAAAATCTGCCCTGCCAATGCTTTACTGATTCCCGGGACCTTTTCAAACTCTTCCCGCGGCGCACCGCGCATATTACGCAGACTGCCAAAGTGAAGCAAAAGCTCTCGGCGTCTTTTGGGCCCCACGCCCGGTAATTTTTCCAGATCGGATTGTCCGCGCTTTTTCGCCCGCTCTTTCCGGTGGCCTGTAATCGCAAACCGATGAGCCTCATCCCTGACGTATTGCAACAACCGAAACCCTTCATTATGAGCATCAGGAGTAATAGGTATTGACGTCGCTGGGCGCCACAAATATTCCCAGCCGGACTTACGCGTCGTCCCCTTTGAAATTCCCAGCAGATAAACGTCTGTGATACTCAGCTCCTCAAGCACTTGTTGGACACGGGATACCTGCCCCTTACCGCCGTCGATCAACAACAGGTCCGGTAGGTCTTCCTGCTCGAGCATTCGGGTAAGATGGCGACGAACAGAATCCTCAAGCGCAGCGTAGTCATCCCCGGCGGTGACATTACGCACCGAGAAACGGCGATAGCGTGATTTATCTAAACCTTCCTTCCCGTAAACAACGCATGATGCGTACGCAGCCTCTCCCTGAGAGTGACTAATATCAAAACACTCAATCCGCCCAATAGAAGAATTCATACCCAGCAAATCCGCCGCCGCATCGAGCTTCCCAAGTGCAGCCTGTCGTCCTGAGAGAACCGACTGTATGCCCGCACGAGCATTTTCCTGCGCCATCGCCAACCACTGACGACCATCACCTCGAAGCCCACGCTGCAGAGACATTGAGACACCGCGCCCCTTTAGCACCTCTAGCATAGGAGCAAACCCGTCGAGATCCGCGTCCATAATCAGCACTTCTGGCAGGCTCTCTGCAGAATGCCCGTTAAGATAAAACTGCTCGAGATAGGACACAAAAAGCTCGTCCAGCTCCATACCCGCTTTGTTGTCCGGAAAGAAACTCTGGGAGTTGATCAAGCGACCTTTACGGAAGGTCAGTCGCTGAACACAAGTCATGGCTTGCCATTCAACCAGACACCAGACGTCAGCATTTTTATCGCCTGCTTCTGTTCTCTGGCGCTCCTGAATACGGCGTAACAGATCGACCCTGTCGCGGTACTCGGCCGCCTTTTCAAATTCGAGTTGCGCCGCTGCCCCGTCCATTGCCAGCTGAAGATCTGATATCAACTCACGGGACTTACCTCCCAGAAACATACGCGCACGCTGGATGTCACTGTCGTAGTCCTCACGGGATATAAGCCCAACACACGGAGCCGAGCATCGATTAATTTCGTACTGAAGACACGGTCGGCTGCGGTGATTGAAGTAGCTATCCTCGCAATTTCGCAATAGAAACAGACGCTGCAGATAGTTCTGCGCCTCACGCGCAGCTCCAGGATTAGGATACGGCCCAAAATAAAACCCTTTTTTCCTACGACGGCCACGCGCATAAGAAAGCAAAGGGTAAGGATGATCAGATATGTGGAGATAAGGGTAAGACTTATCGTCTTTCAGCAGGATATTGTAGGGAGGTCGGTGTTTCTTGATCAGCGTCTGCTCAAGAATCAGTGCTTCGGCCTCACTGCCCGTCACCGTCACTTCGATATAATGTATACGCGAGACCAATGCGACTGTCTTCGCGTTCAAACCTCGCGCACGAAAGTAGCTCGATACGCGATTTTTAAGGTTCTTCGCCTTACCGACGTACAACAAGCCGGACTCCTCGTCGTACATGCGGTAAACACCCGCACGCTGAGTCAGCGACTTCAGAAATGCCTTAATGTCGAAGCTGGACATCAATTCACTTCATTTGCATCGACCAATCCATGTCGGAGAGCGAGGTGCGTCAGCTGCACATCACTTTTCTCTATGCCGAGCTTCTCAAATATCCTGTAGCGGTAGCTGTTTACTGTCTTTGGGCTAAGAAAAAGCGCATCACTGATAACCGACACCCGCTGACCTTTCGCAATCATGATCGAAATCTGGAGCTCCCTCTCAGAGAGAGTATCAAAAGGTGAACCGGCATCATCCTGAAATGGCCTCAGCGCCAGCTTCTGTGCAATTTCAGGGCTGATGTATTTCTGCCCCGAATTAACTTTGATGATGGCACGAAGCATCTCATCATAATGCGCGCCCTTGGTCAGATAACCCGAGGCCCCAATTTTAAGCAGCCTGGATGTATAGGGGTCGCCATCGTATACAGTGAGAGCAATAATCTGAGTTTCTGGTTGGCGCTGAAGAATTTTCTGGGTTGCCTCGAGGCCACCTATACCCGGCATATTTATATCCATCAGTACAACATCGGGCTCCAGGTCCCGCGTCTTCTGGACGGCCTCTTCACCGCTTGCTGCATCGCCGACAACGTCGACCTGCTCTGCGTCAGCCAAAAGTCTGCATATCCCCGAGCGCACGAGATCCTGATCATCCACTACTAAGACACGTATCAAACTCTTTACTCCAGACCGGGTATGTTGGCACGCAAATATACCAAAGCTCTCACATAGGGTACATGCGCTTGGCCTGCCAGGCGTATTTTTCTTTATTGAGCTTCATCGCCACCTCAACTATGCCATCAGCCGAATTCAGTTTACTGACAAACCCAAGCCGTTCTGCCAGTTTAAGCATAGGGCCATTCTCTGGCAGTACAGACCCATAGATCTGCAACACCCCGCGTTCGCGAAGGTAGTCGATAATGCGGGACATCAAATGAAAGCCCAGGCGTTCGCCTCGACTATTGTCGTCAACGATAACAGAGAACTCCGCGGTAACATCATCAGGATCAAGCCATACTCGGACAACACCGAAAAGAGCCGAACCTTTCGTAGCTACAAATGCCATTTCACGGTCGTAATCAATCTGCGTCAGCCGTGCTAGTTCTGTGTGGTCAAAGCGCCGCCGCGCAGAAAAAAACCTCAGACGAAGACTCTCCGCACTCAGGCGATGGTAAAACGCCTCCAGCTCTGGCTCGTCCTCTCCGCGAATAGGTCGCACGTGGTACTCACCGCCTGAGGGGCTAGTGTAGTTGGCAGCAAGCTCAGTCGGGTATGGCAAAATAGCGCACTTCACAGGCTCACCCACTTCTGCCGCTACCCCAATCACCCTGTAACGACCGATTTGTTGCCGGATTGCATTAACCTCCAGACCTGCCAGCCACGGATGATTCAAAGCAATATGAGACATTGCCACCAACCAGCGCTCAAGCGTCAGCAAATCCTTATCCGGGTACTCTGATCGCTCCTGCAGCACTTGGTAAAAATGCGACTTTCTGATCAGCTTTTCAGCCAGATTGGCATTAAGCGGAGGCAGTGCAACCTGTCGGTCAACGAGGATGTCAGCAGTACTGCCGCCACCGCCAAAAAAGATAAATGGACCGATTTCATTATCGCGGCCTATTCCAAACGAAAACTGCAGGTTGTCCAACGCACGATGCATGGTCTGAATGGTATATCCAAGTATTGGACTATCCGGAAATCTCTCACTGATTACATTCGAGAGAGCGTCGATCGCAGGTAGGATCTCTTTCTCATCATCCAAATCCCGAACCACACTTCGAACACGCTCACGAGGGTTGTCGCCGTATGCAAACGGAAACAAGTAATCGCGATGATGCACTCGCAACACCCATGGCTTTGGAATACCCGAAGCATCACTTACAACATCATGAATAGTTGACCGAAAAATATTGTCGGCGCAGGAGTAGCCGTACGCCCTGAGCAGTTCATACGCATCGGGCGGAGAAAGATAATCACCAGACTGATAACGACCGCGAATGTCTTTGTTCAGATTTGCGTGCTGCGCCGACACCGGAATCTCTATACTTTCTGGGATTTCGCGGAGTAGCTCCTGAGTCCGTTGATGCTGCACCATATACATGTAGGACTTAATAGCGTTGTCGGGCGTATCAAATGTCGGGATTTTCGCTCTGTCAAATGCAGCTCGCGCCTCCTCAACGGAGTACTCCCCAATCCAACTGGTCAACACTGCTTTTTGAGTGTGCGCTGCAACTTCAATCAATGCCTTAGCATTATCCAACGGATTAGTCCCCAGACCCGGGGTATAAATCACAAGCAATGCATCTACCTGGCGGTCGGCCAATACTGTACGTGCAACCGCCGTTAACTGCTCAGGCTTAAGCTCCGGATTCAGCAACAGTGGATTCTCGGTACTGACGTAGGAAGGAAGATCTCGTTTGAGTACCTGCTTGCTCTGATCGCTCAACTCAGCCAACTCACCACCGTCATGCAGCAAGCGATCAAGCGCTATGATTGCTGGGCCACGGCCATTCGCTATTACCGCAAGCCGCGGACCGAAGCGCTCGCGCCGATCACTCAGCGCATCAACACAGTCAAAGAGCTCATCGGTAGCGTCAACTCGCAGTACACCGGCCCGGGCAAGGACTTCATTGATCAGATCATCACGCTTGGCCAGCCCTCGCGGAGCTGAAACCGAACTCAGAGGTGAATTTGAAAATCGATTATTTTTAACTGCCAGAACAAGCTTGTGCCTTGATGCTGCCCGAAGCGACCGAATCAATGACCGGCCAGATCGTATCTCATCCAGCTGAACCAATAAGGTCCGTGCCTTGGGTTCCTGAGCGATGTAATCGATCAGATCAGGAAGTGTCACATCTTCACTTCGCCCCAGCGTGGCAACATGCGAAAAACCGATTCCGCGACTGTAAGCCCAATCCATCACCCCAGATGCCAGCGTGCCGGACTGCCCTATGTATGCGATGGAACCACGTTTCACAGGAACATGCAGTACGCTCGCGTTTACAGACCGATGAGGAATAACGATACCGAGACAGTCCGGCCCGAGAATACGCATACGTGTGCGTTTCACAATCCGATCAAGGCGCTCGGAACTCGGCCGAAACTGCCAGGAACGGGCCCTCGCCATGCCGCCAGTCAGGATCATTGCCGCTTCCACACCCAGTGAGTGCAGTTGCTTAACTACGCGAGCGACCGAATCAGCCGGCGTACAGATGATCGCGAGGTCAGGTACGGGAGATAGCTGACTCACCTTGGAGAAGGCAGGCAGCCCATAGATCTCTTTGTAGCCCTTACTGTTAACAGGCTGAATATTACCGCCATAACCGGAGCTCTGAAGGTTTCGCACAATGGCGCCCCCCAAGCTCCCCTGCCTGTCTGAAGCGCCGATCACGGCAATCGTTTCTGGCTGAAAAAAACGTTCCAGCGAACGGGTTCCCATCAAACCTCCGGGCTAACTATGGCGTTTTCACAACTAACGAGTACACTGGGCAAAAACAGCCCGATCAATACTGAATGCCAATAGCTTACTACACTTCAGAAGCGCATTTCTCGCACAATACTGATGCAGATCACCCTGAGCATGCAATGCGCATCATGGCGATCGAACAAGCACTTAAGCAGACTGGCTTGTGGAATGAACTTGAGCATCATGAAGGGAAAAAAGCCGACCTTACAGATATCAAACGTGCGCACAGTGAAGGCTACATAGAGCAGCTGCATTTAATCCAGCCAGATCACGGGCAAATACTTGTCGATGAAGATACGGCCATGACCCCAGGCTCACTTGAGGCCGCGCTTTGGTCGGCTGGGGCTTGCGCATTGGCATTGGACAACACAGGCTCCAGCACTGGCCAACATGCCTTTGTCGCAACCCGCCCTCCCGGCCATCATGCCGAACACCGAAAGGCCATGGGCTTTTGCTTTTTTAACAACATTGCCATAACCGCCTTGCGCGCAGCGGACGTCCATCACTATCAGCGAATCGCCATTTTGGACTTCGACGCACATCAGGGAAACGGCACCATCGATATATTGGGTAACGATAAACGTTTCCTCCTCTGCTCAAGCTTTCAGCACCCCTTCTATCCCTATAGCCATTACGAGCAGGCAAAGTTTAACAACGTGATCAATGTTCCGCTCTGCGAAGGCACAGGGAGCGCAACCTTTAGAGCCTTGATAGAGGAACACTGGCTGCCTAAGCTTAAAGCCTACGCACCTGAGATCATCCTTGTTTCAGCGGGCTTCGATGCGCATAAAGATGACCCGATGGCAGAGCTTTCTCTGATAGAGGACGATTATCTGTGGCTCGGGCGTCAGATCCGGAAACTGGCCAGCAAGAGAAACACACCAAGCATCAGCATTCTTGAGGGCGGCTACAATTTAAACGCGCTCGGCGCCAGTGTCGCGGCGTACTTGCGTGGATTATCTGACTAGTCATTGCACGACTTTGCGCACCCCCTGACCGTAACCCACTGTTTCTCACGTTCACAAAAGACGACAAAGCAATCACGACCCAGTCACAGACTTCCTGGGGCGACACATGCATTCTGTAAATGTGTGGAGCTAGAGACGTCCCTGCGATCTGCCTACCGATTCGGTACGCTGTTGTTCGCTAATGTTGGCTGATACTGGCCGATGGTGAGAGACCAAAGACTGTGAGAGAAACAATATGACAAAAAGAAATGAAGAAGGCGTGATTCATTCATTGGTTGCATCGGCAGAACGCTTGGAAAAAGTGACCCGAATAGAAATTGGCCTCGTCTTAATGACGGCTTGCTGTAGCGCCTCTGTCCTTATCGCTTCCATTCAAAGCTGGCTGTAGCCCGAACTCAAGCAATCGAATTAAGACATTCAGAACACAACGAAAAAGGCCCGCTGGTTTTCACCAGCGGGCCTTTTAAATAATGGCGGAGGGATAGGGATTCGAATATCTGCCCTGCCTAAAACGAAAAAAGCTGCATTTATTCCCAGCTTTGTTCCCAAAACCTTCATAAATGCAGCTTCTTATCATTCTAAAAAATCTAAGTCACTGATTTTTAAGAAAAAATAATGGCGGAGGGATAGGGATTCGAACCCTAGATAGGCTATTAACCTATGCCGGTTTTCAAGACCGGTGCTTTCAACCGCTCAGCCATCCCTCCGAACGCCATAAATTTCCACGTCAACTTCTTTTTTAAAATCAATTCGTTACCCAACAATCTGACGAGCTGACACTCACTCTTTGCGGCGGTATCATAGCGCCACGCAAAGAGGAAATTCCGATGAAGTTTAGCCTGCTAATAACCAGTTCACCGTTTGAGACGACGCAGCACGAAAGCGCATTGCGGTTCGCGAAAGCGGCACTAGCAGATGGGCATACCATACAGCGTATTTTCTTCTATAAGGACGCCGTCCTTGCAGCGAATGCAATGACCACCCCTCCGCAAGGTCAAACGTCAGCATTCCAGGACTGGCAAGATTTTTCAAAGCAGACAGGTGTCACGCTGCACGCCTGCATCGCCAACAGCTTAAGGCGCGGTATCGTCGACTCAACCGAAGCTGAGCGATATCAGTTAACTGGAAGCAACCTGGGTTCTGCTTTCAGCCTGGCGGGTCTGGGTGAAATGACTGAAGTGATGTCAGACAGTGATCAGCTGGTGCAATTCTGATGAGTAGTTACATCCTTGTACATATCAGACACATCCCCACTCAGGATTGCGAGGCGCTTGAATACGCCCTTGCCATGGCAGCCTTCGATCTACCTGTACGACTGCTTTTCTCTGGCAACGGGATACACTGGTTAAATAAGCAACACGGCGCTTTAAAGGATGGCAGCAAGAGTCCAAGGAAACTCCTGGCCGCTTGCTCGATGTACGAGATCGATCATATAGGCCTGACAGGTGATCCGGAACTCGACGACGACTCCCTCGTCAAAGATGTGACCATCTTAAATTCAGGCGAGGCCGCCAGCTGGATGGCAGCTGCTCACCACGTGGTATCTTTCTAACTTATGACCATACACATGCTCTTCACCGCTAACCAGCAAACGCTCAGCGAAGCGAGTGCTATGCTCAAGGACAAAGATACGCTTCTACTTGTCGGTAATGGATGTTATCTCGCGGGACAAGTCAAACACAGCAGCTCATTTGCCCTAAGTCAGGATATGACAGCGCGCGGCCAGACAAACACCGCTATCAAACTGATCAGTGATTCTGAATGGGTAGAGTTAGTTGCTTCTTCAGACCAGGTTATAAGTTGGTTGGATTAAGAACGGAATTCGTATGACATCGCCCCCCAGCAACTCCACCGCGCTTGATATCGACCTCGACAAAGATGGTTTTTTATTGAATCTATCGGACTGGAGCCCTGAGGTCGCGGAGACACTCGCGGAATCCGATGGAATACACTTAACCGAAGCGCACTGGGAAATACTCTATGCGATTCGTGACTTTTATGAGGAATTCGACCTCTCGCCCGCAATGAGGCCGCTTTCCCGCTATATTAAACAGAAGCTGGGTACTGAAAAGGCCAGTAGCATATATCTGATGACCCTTTTCCCTGAGAGCCCAGCTAAAAGAGCAGCCCGCATCGCCGGACTGCCCAGACCGGAGAACTGCTTGTGAACAAACACCCTCTCGCCAACTGCGTCAGGATACTGGCCAGAGGCAAGACCGCCAGTCGTAACATGTCCTACGAGCAGGCACGCTTCGCAATGACCGAGATGCTCGCGGGCCGCTACGAAGATGTTCAACTTGGCGCCATGTTCACACTGATGCGCGTACTTGAAGAAACGCCAGATGAAATCGCGGGCTTTGCCACAGCAATCAATGAGTACTGGCCAGAAGGGTCCGAACGCTTCGATCTGGTCTGGTCGAGTTACGCGGGCAAACGCCGTCAGCCATTATGGTGGGTTTTATCAGCACTCCTCCTGTCACAAATGGGCTATCGCATATTGGTGCATGGCACCTTGGCACACACAGAAGGACGGGTTTACGCACATGAAGTATTTCAGGCGCTAAAGCTTCCAACCGCGACCGCTGCGTCACTTTCGACGTGTGAAGACAGTCTGATTTACCTGCCCTGCTCAGAAATCCATGAGTCCCTGCAAAAATGGCTGAGTCTGAAACCTATCCTGGGTGTCAGAACCCCAATCAACACCGTACTGAAAACCATCGCTCCGCACGGCGTACCATCCGTTCAGGGAATCTATCACCCCGACTACCGCACAACACACTCAGTCGCCGCTGAAATAAAACAGGAGACCGCAGTGATCATCAAAGGGGATGGTGGCGAGTTTGAAGTCAACCCGGAACTGCCCTGCCAGGCAACACTGATGGTTGAAGGTGAAGAAGCGCAACTGCGAATCTCCAATGACCGCAGCGAATACGAAGACAAAGCAAGAAGTCCAAACACTGAGCACCTGATTCGTCATTGGCAGGGTATCGAGCACTCTTCTTACGGTCACGATGCCGTATTGCGCACCGCAGCACTGGCTTTGTGTGCGATGCTCAAATCAACGGACTATGTTGCCGCCCTGTCAGAGTGCAGCAAGGCATGGACAGAAAGAAACACAGAGTTACTCGCCTGAGCGCCACTGCAACACTTCATGCAGTGACACAACACTGCCTACGATGGTCAACGTAGGGGCGTGAATTTCACGCCCTTTCACGTATTCAGGCATGCTCGTAAGAGTTCCCGTATGAACTTTCTGATCAGGAAGTGTGCCCTTCTCTACCAGCGCAATCGGTGTATCCACTGGCATTCCGTGGCTGATAAGCTGACTACAGATTTCCGGCAACCCGACCAGCCCCATGTAAATAACCAATGTCTGATGCGGGTGAATCAATTCAGACCAAGGTAAATTACAGGACCCATCCTTCATATGCCCCGTCACGAATCGCACGCTCTGCGCATGATCTCGGTGAGTCAGAGGTATGCCCGCATAAGCTGAACAGCCACTGGCGGCAGTAATACCGGGAACGACCTGAAACGGAATTCCAGCTTCGGCAAGTTGCTGAATCTCCTCACCACCACGCCCAAAAATGAATGGATCACCACCTTTGAGACGCAGCACACGGCGTCCTTTTTCAGCTTCATCAACCAATCTCTGGTTAATCTGATCCTGAGGGACAGCGTGATCGCTTCGGGCCTTACCGACGTAATGTCTTTCGCAATCGTCGGGCAATAATTCAAGAATCGCAGGGCTGACCAAACGGTCGTAAAACACCACTTCAGCCATCTGGATCAGGCGTAGCGCACGAAAGGTCAACAAATCCGGATCACCCGGACCCGCCCCGACAAGAAACGCCTCACCCCGGGTAACGTCCTTCCCTACAAAAAGGTCTTCCGCAATACGGTCAGCCACATCCTCTCGTCGCGCCAATACCTGGTCCGGTGCCTGAGAGCGCATCAACCGTCTCCAGAAACGTCCCCGCTCCAAGCTGGTCCCTTCTCGTCGATACTTTTCCCTCAGCCGCTCCATCCATGCACCCAAGCGGGAATAATCCTGAGGAATAAAGGCTTCAATACGATCACGCACAAGACGAGTCAGCGCGGGCGATGACCCAGAGGTGGAAATAGCGATTTTTAGTGGCAAGCGTTCAACCACCGCAGGGAAGGCGAAATCATTTTCCCGCGGCTCATCCGTGCGACACACGAATGCTCCGGCTGCCCGGGCTGCTTCCGCCTGAGACCGATTTACGCTTTCGTTGTCGGTGGCGAGAACCACATAGTCCCCAGCCTGATAATCTTCGTCTGCCGCCGCTCTTTCTTCGATATTCAGACGCGCACGCCCGCGACTTTTATCCCGCTGCTCATCTTGCTTGAGCTTATGAATAGACGCCGAAATCTCAGGCGCCACCACGGTCACAGCTGCGCCTGCTTCAACCAGGGTTGCGACCTTTCGGGTGGCGACTTCGCCGCCACCAATTACTACGAAACGGCACCGTTCGCCGTTGAGCACTAGCGGCAGCGAGGACTTGCTCATAAAGAGATCAGCTCAAGACCAGCCATATATGGACGCAGAGCCTCAGGAACAATCACAGAACCGTCTTCCTGTTGATAGTTTTCCAAGATCGCAACCAGCGTACGACCTACCGCAAGACCTGAACCGTTCAATGTATGCAGAAGCTCTGGTTTGCCGGTTTCAGGGTTGCGCCAGCGTGCCTGCATACGACGCGCCTGATAATCACCAAACGTACTGCAACTTGAGATCTCGCGGTACTTCTGCTGACCAGGAAGCCACACTTCCAGATCGTAAGTTTTCGCTGCAGAGAAGCCGAGATCTCCGCCGCAGAGAATCACTTTGCGGTACGGCAGTTCAAGCTTCTGCAAGATTGCTTCTGCATGACCAGTCAGTTCTTCAAGTGTCTTTTCTGAATCACCCGCCTTCACAAACTGAACGAGTTCGACCTTATCAAACTGATGCTGTCGAATCATACCGCGGGTGTCGCGGCCGTAACTGCCCGCTTCACTTCGAAAACAGGGTGTATGAGCAACCTTTTTAATCGGAAGATCTGCGTCGCTTACTGTTTCGCGCAGAAGATTGGTTACCGGCACCTCGGCAGTTGGGATAAGGTACAGGTCTTTGTCGCCCTGAGCCTGAGGGATTTTGAACAAATCTTCTTCAAATTTTGGTAGCTGGCCAGTGCCTTCCAGGGCCTGACGGTTAACCAGATACGGGACATAAGTCTCTTCGTAACCATGCTCTAAGGTGTGCGTATCCAGCATAAATTGAGCAAGGGCGCGGTGCAGACGGGCAATCGGGCCGCTCATCACCGCAAAGCGGGAACCCGCAACCAGTGCACCAGCATCAAAGTTCAGGCCCAGTGGTGCGCCAACATCAACGTGGTCTTTTGCCTCAAAAGCAAACTCACGAGGGGTGCCCCACTTCAGGACTTCGACGTTATCGTCTTCATCAGCACCTGCGGGCACCTCAGCCAGTGGGACATTCGGAATACCCATCAGTAATTCCTGAAGCGAAGCCTCAACCTGCTTTGCTTCCTGCTCTGCACGGGTAATATCGGCATCCAGGCCACTCATGACCTGTGCCTTTGCTTCTTCCGGGGACATGCCCTGGCCAATCAACTGACCAATCTGTTTCGAGGCCTTTTTCTTCTCTGCCTGCAGCGACTGAGCATGCGTCAGCGCTTTCTTGCGATCCTCGTCGAGCTGAGAGAATACGTCAGCGTTAAATTCAAAACCCTTCTTAGCCAGGGATTGTTCAACCTCATCCAGGTTGTCACGAATGTATTTGATATCGAGCATTGTTCTTCTTAAACCAAAGATTTAGATAACCACATACCCGCTGCGGTTGCCGTTAGACAGCCGAGCAGACTAGCACCGATGTAAGCCAAAAAGGCGTCGTATCGTGCGTCTTGTAGCAGAGAGATACTTTCCAGAGAAAAAGTGGAAAAGGTGGTGAATGCACCAAGAAACCCCACCATAGCCAAGTGGCGATGCTGCTCGCCACCAAACCCGTTTTCAACTAGCCAGATGTATGCCACGCCAATGGCAAAGGAGCCTAACAGGTTCACTGATAGCGTGCCATAGGGGAAGGGACGGTCAACCCATTTAAATACCGCACTAGCCATGCCGAAACGCGCCATGGCACCCAGCGCCCCGCCAATTGCAATCCAAAAATAGGCCATCACTCCTGTCCTTCTTCCGGGGTTGGATAACGTTTCATCTGGCTTTGTTCATTGAGCTGGCGCAGATGCGTTAGTTTCGCCCCAATTTTCTGTTCCAGACCGCGATCGACCGGCTGATAATAAAGTTCGCCAGCAAGAGCCTCCGGGAAATAACTCTCGCCTGCGGCAAATGCGTCGGGCTCGTTATGGGCATAGCGATACTCTGCACCATAGTCCATGCCCTTCATTAACTTCGTAGGGGCGTTTCTGAGATGCAATGGTACCTCATACCCCGGGGAGGTCTGCACGCGTTTCATCGCAGCTTTGTACGCACTGTACACTGCATTACTTTTAGGTGCGCAGGCGAGGTACACAACAGCCTGCGCAAGCGTCAATTCTCCTTCAGGACTTCCCAGCCTTTCCTGGGCATCCCAGGCCGATGTCGCAACCGACAGAGCACGCGGATCGGCATTACCAATGTCCTCGCTTGCCATTCTCACCAGACGACGAGCGACGTACAGAGGATCACACCCTCCATCCAACATGCGGCACATCCAATACAGAGCAGCATCAGGGTCTGAACCCCGCACGGATTTATGGAGTGCTGATATTTGCTCGTAGAAAGCATCTCCGCCCTTATCAAAGCGCCTCAGACTACTCACCAGAACGGCTTGAGCGTCCTCAATCGACAGCGGTCTGACTCCGTTCAGTTGCAGGGCCTGCTCTAACAGATTCAGCGCTCGTCGAGCATCACCATCGGCGGCCTCAGCCATAATACGGACAGGTTCCTGGTCGGCTTGCTCCACCCCTTCGACAGACAGACCATTTAATATCACCTGCGTCAGATCATCAGCCGTCAATGACTTCAGAACATATACCTGCGCCCGCGACAGAAGCGCATTGTTCAGTTCAAACGAGGGATTCTCTGTTGTCGCACCAATAAAGATGAATGTGCCATCTTCAACGTAAGGGAGAAACGCATCCTGCTGAGACTTGTTAAACCGGTGCACCTCATCAATAAAGAGCACCGACTTTCGACCCATTGAGGCGGCTTGTTTCGCACGATCAACTGCCTCTCTGATTTCCTTAACGCCCGCGAGTACGGCACTGACCGAGAGAAATTGAGCATCAACGTAATGGGCAATCAATCTTGCCAGCGTAGTCTTTCCGACACCCGGAGGGCCCCAGAAGATCAGAGAATGGACCTGACCACTATCTAATGCCTTGCGTAGCGGTGCACCTTCACCGACCACGTGTGTTTGTCCAACATAATCTTCCAGCTTGGACGGCCTGAGTCTTGACGCCAGCGGTTCGTACGGACGCGCATCCTCGAAAAGGTCACCCGCCATGTCGGCCGTCTATCACATCGACATCGTCAGGAATCACAAAAGTAAATGCCACTTCATCAAGCATGGGATTAACCTGCTGGTCAGTAAACTGTATTTCGGTGATCTGTCCGGCCGCATCGTAGATACGCATATAGGCAACCTGGTCACCTGCGTAATCGAACTCAAGCGAATCAAATAACTGACTGGCGTCGAGAGGCTTCAGTCGGAAACGGACCACCTCTCCTACCATCTCTCGCGATACCGTATAGCTGTCGGATATACCACTGACGTCCCCACTCAACAACAGAGCCGGCGTTTCCTGCAGACGCATTTCGAGATCACGAACAGTGACCTGCTCAAGATCCATGTCATATACCCAAACCACCTTTCCGTCTGACACAACCAATTGCTCATACGGTGGGCGCGTTTGCCAGCGCATTTTCCCGGGACGCATTACCGCCAAGGTACCAGACAAACTCTGGAGGATCTCGCCACTCTGATCCATGGTCACTTGTTGGAACTGAGTTTCCATTGCATTGAGAGACTCAAGTCTTTTGGTGAAGTCCGTCAGTGCCGAGGACTGATCGGATGCAAGAACAGGGAGAGCAAAGACTGCTGCCGCAACCAGCGACGCTCTTAAGAATTTGACGAACATAAAGAAATTACACCTTACTAATCAGGATGGCGGTGGCGCGATCACTTCGCGACTGCCGTTGTGCGCGGGTGGTGACACCACGCCTGCTGACTCCATGGTTTCGACGAGGCGAGCCGCGCGGTTGTAGCCAATCCGCAACTTACGTTGCACAGAGGAGATGGAACACTTACCTGACTCAGTAACAAAAGCGACCGCTTGATCATAAAGGTCGTCTTTTTCTCCATCACCATCGTCGCCACCTGCACCCGGTAACGAACCATCTTCGCCTACTTGTGTGATCTCTTCGAGGTAGTCAGGTTCCCCTCGCTGCTTCCATTCGGCGACAACGCGGTGCACTTCATCATCATCAACAAACGCGCCATGTACCCTCTCAGGGAGTGCATTGCCGGGCGGCATATACAGCATATCGCCGTGTCCAAGAAGCTGTTCGGCACCGCCCTGATCCAGAATAGTTCTCGAATCGATTTTCGAAGATACTTGAAATGCTATCCGGGTCGGCACGTTTGCCTTGATCAGTCCGGTAATAACATCAACGGAAGGTCGCTGGGTTGCAAGAATCATATGAATACCCGCAGCACGAGCCTTCTGCGCGATACGAGCGATCAGTTCTTCCACTTTCTTGCCGACCATCATCATCATGTCGGCGAATTCGTCGACCACGATAACGATGTAAGGAAGAGGCTCCAATGTTGGGGGCGTTGTATCAAATGACTGATCAATCTGCCACAAGGGGTCAGCCAGGGGCTGCCCAGCCTCAATAGCGTCTTTTACCTTCTTGTTAAAACCAGCGATATTCCGGACGCCCATGGCAGCCATCAACTGATATCGACGTTCCATCTCTGCGACAGACCAACGAAGTCCGCTGGCTGCTTCTTTCATGTCCGTAATCACGGGCGTCAGCAGATGAGGAATTCCTTCATAAACCGACAACTCCAGCATTTTTGGATCGACCAGAATCAGGCGCAATTCATCTGGTGTCGACTTAAACAGTAACGACAACAGCATGGCATTAACCCCAACAGACTTACCTGAGCCCGTTGTACCTGCCACAAGTAAGTGAGGCATTTTTGCAAGATCGGTAATGATTGGGTTGCCTGCGATGTCGTGACCAAGAGCAAGCGTCAGCGGTGATTTGGACTTGTCGTAGTCTTGAGAAGACAGCACCTCACCCAATGTCACCATGGCGCGGTTTTCATTAGGCACCTCAATACCCATTACCGACTTACCGGGTATTACCTCTACAACACGCACTGCGACCATCGCCATCGAACGAGCCAGGTCTTTTGCCAGATTGGATATCTTGCTCGCTTTAACGCCCGGTGCAGGCTGAATTTCGAAACGGGTAATTACCGGACCGGGCGCAACCGCGGCCACCTCAATTTTCACACCGAAATCAGCTAGCTTCTGCACTAACAGTTCCGACAGGTCTCGCAGTCGATCTTCTGAAAAACCAGCTTTGCCGTCCTGTTTAGGAGGATCAAGCAGCGCTATTGATGGCAGCGGCTCACTGCCTTTAAACAGACTCCCTTGCAGATCCCGCTTCGCTCTGTCACTAGGGGCGGAATCACGCTTTTCCAATGGTTCAATCTTAATAGACTTAACCGGCTCGCTAGCTGACTGCTCCGCCTCGCTTACCGCGACCGATGCATTGGCGTTCGTGCGCTTGGGCTCTTCCTGCCATGGCACGTCAATAAAATCTGAATCAGCCGCAGCGCCGTCAATGTCGGACGCCCTGGCCTTCAGGGATTCGCGCTTTGAGCCACTAGCTTCTGATCGTACGCTACCCAACGTCCCAAGCTGGCTCGGCTGAACAGATGCACCGCGTTGAGCTTCGACTTGGAAGTCATCATCGTCCAGAGCGTTAAAACCGGATAAACCACCCAGCGGGTCAGCATCAACCTGCTGCCCGGTATTGTTATGCTGCTCGGCATTGCTCTGCGGCTCGACACCATCGTGTGTTTCAACACGCTTTTTGTCTTGGGCGGAGCCGCGTTTTCTGAACAAGCGCGAAAGCAGTCCACCCTTGCTGGCCCAATTTTCAGACAGGTCGACTCCGCTCATGGCGTCATCCTGGAGAGTTGATTCAGGCGTAGAGGGAGACTCTGCTTTAGCGGTAACATCATCTCCGGCAGCAAGGTCTTTTTGTCTTTTCGAATTGAATGTCGAGACCAACGCCAACGCCTTCCCACCCAGCCGTTCGAAGAACATCAACCATGAGAACTCAAGAAACAAGACCAGTCCAAGGGCAAGGCCGATCAGCAATATCACCGTTGTACCAACAAAACCGAACAACGGTTGCAAAAGGAGATTCAGACCTTCGCCGACGATACCGCCAGCACCAGCAGGCAGAGCATCCCCCGACCAGATACTGACATGTGCCAATGCCGCCAGAGTGATAAGTGTCAGTAGAAGTCCAGAAGCCCGGAGTACCCATACACGCCCTTCCAATGCAGGCGCTTTACGGAACAACAACCAGGTTTTAGCGAGAATCAATGTCGGAAAGGCAAATGCGAGATAGCCGAGGCCGTGCAGAAGAAAGTCCGCAAGGTACGCACCGACCTGACCGATAGAATTTTCAGCCTGACCTGTGCCGACAACAGACCAAGCGACATCTTCCGGATCGTATGACACTAAGGCGAGAAACAGGAGGATACAACCGAGCGAAAGCAGAAGAAATGCGATGTCGTGGCGTTTACGCCAGCCTCGAATTGCGGCATCTTCTTCAACGGTATCGATTTCAGATTGCTGTGGTGCCAAAATACCTACCTGTACTATTTGAATCTGCGACAGTCTAACACGGCTACAAGGGCCTGTTCACAACTATGATCGATTGGCTAGACGAGTTCCGTCCACCCGAGTTCCCCGACACCTCCCGTGCCTTGGCCGAACCTCAGGGACTGTTAGCAGCAGGCGGAGATCTGACACCAGCATGGCTGGACTGTGCATACCGAAAAGGCATATTCCCCTGGAACGACCCAGATGAAGCAAGACTCTGGTGGACCCCTACCCCTCGCGCGGTAATCACACCCGACTCATTCCGCATACCCAAGCGCCTGAATCGGGAAGTCCGCAACAGCGACCTCAGAGTCACCACCAACCTCGCCTTCCGTCAGGTTGTCGAAGGCTGCTCAATGCCCAGACCAGACAGCGAAGGCACCTGGATAGACGGCGATATCGAAGCACAATACCCAAGGCTCAATAAAGCCGGGCGCGCCCTGTCCGTAGAATGCTGGGACCAGCACGGCGAGATTGCTGGTGGGTTCTACGGCATTATTATTGGTGCAGCCGTATTTGGTGAGAGCATGTTTACTCGCCACAGTGGTGCCTCGAAAGTCGCGTTCGCCACTGCAGCCCCGGTACTTTTTGAACTTGGAGTGAAGCTTATTGACTGCCAGATGAAGACGTCTCACCTGGCACGCTTCGGAATGCTGGAGATGAACCGCGAAGAGTTTGAGTCCCGATTGCAAAGCGCTGTCGAGCAAGGCCCCATCCCACCCTTGCCCGGAGTGCTGAAGTGAGGTCGATTCCATTATTTACGCCAGCCGAGACGCATCCATGCCCTTATCTCGATGACCTCGAGGCTCAGAGCCAATACGTCGACCCTCGAATTTCTCCGGACATCGATACTCTCAGCGCTCTGAGTAGGCTGGGTTTCCGTCGCAGCGGGAAATTACTGTACCGCCCAGCGTGTCCATCCTGCTCTGAATGCAAATCTGTACGACTCCCCGTCGGCAACTTCAAAGCAAGCCGAAACATGAAGCGCCTGTTGAGCAAAACCCGTCACTGGCGTCTTTCTGTACAGAAGCCATCAAGGAATGATGAATTCTACGAACTCTATGCCCGGTATATCACAGAACGGCATTCGGATGGTGACATGTATCCTCCGTCGCGCCAGACCTATACGGAATTTCTGACCGAGGATTTCGGTAATACCTATTTCCTCCTGGCTGAAGATCAGGATGGTTTGATTGGGGTTCTGGTTTTCGATGTATTCAATGATGGCCTCTCTGCCGTCTACTGCTTTTACGCACCAGAGCGAGAGTCTGAGTCCGTTGGTACCAACCTGATCATCCGCCTGACACAACTCTCGACCTTACTTGGCCTTCACTTCAACTATTTGGGCTATCTCGTCGAGGGGTGTCGCAAAATGGAGTACAAGAAACGATTCAAACCGCTAGAGGTATTTGAACAAAATCACTGGGTAACGCTAAATCCCGACGATTCTTTGCCATAGCACGAATTTTAGGGCAGAATGCGCGCGCATTGAACAAGATTCAGACAGGTGACGAATGGCAAAAGATGATCACATTGAAATGGAAGGCGAAGTAATCGATACACTTCCTAACACAATGTTCCGCGTAAAATTGGAAAACGGTCACGTTGTGACCGCGCATATCTCCGGCAAAATGCGTAAAAACTACATCCGCATCCTGACCGGCGATAAGGTAAAGGTGGAGTTGACTCCATACGACCTGAGCAAAGGACGCATTACTTACCGCGCACGCTGATCACATGCCTACGGCAGCTGCCGGCGATTAAGCCGGCATTGCCTCAGGTAACTCGAGTACAAGCTCCCCTTCCGATACTGTAATATCAATCTCTCCACCCTTAGCAAGATCTCCGAAGAGAATTTTCTCAGCCAGTGGTTTCTTGATTTTATCCTGTACCAGTCGAGCCATTGGACGAGCGCCCATCTTCTCGTCATAGCCGTGCTCGGCGAGCCATGCCCGTGCTTCGTCATCAACATTGAGCAGCACGCCCTTGTCATCGAGCTGCCCCTGCAATTCTGACAGGAACTTATCGACAACGTGCAACGTTGTATCACGAGACAGCGGCGCAAACTGGATGACACTGTCCAGTCGGTTGCGGAACTCTGGAGTAAAGAGCTTCTTGAGCTCTTCCGCACCGTCTGTGGTGTGATCCTGTTGAGTGAAGCCGATACTGGAGCGACTCATCTGTGCCGCACCCGCATTGGTCGTCATCACCAGAATGACATTCCGGAAGTCCGTTTTACGACCATTATTGTCGGTCAGAGTACCGTGATCCATTACCTGCAGCAGGATATTGAATACTTCCGGATGCGCCTTCTCAATCTCGTCAAGCAACAACACACAGTGCGGAGTTTTATTGACCGCTTCAGTCAACAAACCACCCTGGTCGTAGCCAACGTAACCCGGAGGTGCACCGATCAGACGACTGACAGTATGGCGCTCCATATACTCAGACATATCAAAGCGGACCAATTCCATCCCCATGACAGAGGCCAACTGCTTAGTCACCTCTGTTTTACCGACACCGGTCGGACCTGCAAACAGGAAGGAACCGATAGGTTTTTGAGGATTGTTAAGGCCTGCACGAGACATCTTGATCGCTGTCGACAGGGTCTGAATCGCTTCATTCTGACCAAAGACAACCATTTCAAGCTTATCTTCGAGCCCAAACAGCAGCTCCTTGTCAGATGCGGACACCGACTTCGGCGGAATGCGCGCTATCGCAGCGACGACTTCCTCCACCTCACCGACATTAATCGTTTTCTTGCGTTTGCTTGGCGCAACCATCTGCTGTAGCGCACCGACTTCATCAATAACGTCGATCGCCTTGTCAGGCATATTGCGGTCGTTGATATAACGATCAGCCAACTCTGACGCTGCGCGAAGTGCTTTATCGGTGTATTTCACCTGATGGTGCTCTTCAAATCGAGACTTCAGACCTTTCAGAATCTTGTAAGTATCTTCAACTGAAGGCTCAGCAACATCAATTTTCTGGAAACGACGCGTCAGTGCACTGTCCTTCTCGAAAATTCCACGGAACTCGGTGAAGGTTGTAGAACCAATGCATCTCACTTCACCCGAGCTCAGCAGCGGCTTAAGAAGGTTACTTGCATCCATCACACCGCCGGACGCAGCACCTGCGCCAATAATGGTGTGAATCTCGTCGATAAACAGAATGCCGTGAGGCTGACGTTTCAGTTCAGCAAGCAGTGCCTTAAATCGTTTCTCAAAATCGCCGCGATATTTCGTACCGGCCAGTAATGCACCCATATCAAGACTGTAGACAACGGCATCACTGATCACATCCGGGACTTCTTCATCCACAATGCGTTTTGCCAGCCCTTCAATAATCGCTGTTTTACCAACGCCAGAATCGCCTACCAGTAACGGGTTGTTCTTTCTGCGGCGCGCGAGAATCTGAACAAGGCGATTCACCTCAAACTCACGACCGATCAGCGGATCAATCTTACCTTCACGCGCCTGACGGTTGAGGTTGGTAGCGTACCCTTCCAAGGCGGACTTTGAACCCGACTCGGACTCTTCCTCAAGGCCTTCGGACGCCTGATCTGCAGACTCTTCTGGGCCGCTGACCTTAGAAATACCATGAGAAATAAAGTTAACGACATCAATACGGGCGATATTTTGCTGCTTCAGGAAATACACCGCCTGACTTTCTTGCTCGCTGAAGATGGCAACCAGTACGTTCGCACCCGACACTTCGGTTTTACCGGACGACTGTACGTGGAATACCGCTCGCTGAAGCACTCGCTGGAATCCCAATGTTGGCTGAGTCTCCTGTTCACCGTTCGCTTCTGGGATAAGTGGCGTAGTGGAATCAACAAAGTCGTCGAGATCTTTGCGCAGTTTGACGATATCAGCACCACATGCCTGCAGTACTGTGGACGCCGCATCGTTATCAAGTAGCGCCAACAGCAGGTGTTCGACTGTCATAAATTCGTGACGCTTAGCACGAGCTTCCTTGAACGCTTCATTCAGGGTCTGCTCGAGTTCTCTATTCAGCATAAAGCCTCCTGGTCTCAGTCTTCTGCTGGTGCCAGCTCACACTTAAGTGGGTGCTGGCAGTCTATGGAGTATTGATTCACAAATTCTGCTTTAGTTTCAGCAATATCTTTAGTGTAGACGCCGCAGACGGCACTGCCCTTCATGTGCACCGCGAGCATAATCTCAGTTGCCTGCTCCGGTGACTTGCCGAAAAACTTCTGCAAAACCTCCACCACAAACTCCATGGGAGTGTAATCGTCATTCAACATAACCACGCTGTACATCGACGGGCGTTTCAGCTCCGGTTTCGATTCCTGAACCGCGATGCTTCCGTCACCGTCGTGATGTGTGTCCTGACTCATTAAGCTTAGTTGATATTTGTACATAAGGCGCCAATGGAATTCTGTGTTTGCCAAATTAGTCACATGATAACGTCGTGAGCCAATTGCGACCACTTTCGTCGTGGGTATACCACCATAGTCGTAGAAAACGACATTTTGTCCGAATTATGTCTTGACGGGCCACTTTGGCCATCGTAACTTTTTGAACGTAACGGGGCGTAACTCCCCCGGAACCTCAAAAACGCACTATATCTGTAGTTATAAGGAGATTTGCGATGAAAACAGGGACTGTAAAATGGTTCAATAACGCGAAAGGTTACGGCTTCATCCTCAGTGATGACACTAACGAAGATCTTTTCGCACACTACTCCGTTATCGACATGGACGGGTACCGCACTCTTAAAGCGGGACAATCTGTTCAGTTTGACATCAAACCCAGCGACAAAGGTCTGCACGCCATCAACATCCGTGCACTGGATGCAGCAACTCAGCCAGCAACCCCCAATGAAGAGCAACCGCAACAGGCTCAGCAACCAGAGCTGGCCTGAAACACTCGCTCAGAAAACAAAAAAACCGCCACTGGCGGTTTTTTTGACCCTAACGGATCGCAGTTTAATCAGCGAGAACGGAATAACGCAATATGCGCCGTTCCGTTCTCGTCGATACTATCACTGAGCGTCGATCAGTCCATTCAGCGTACTACTTGGTCTCATGACTGCCGTCGCTTTTTCAGCATCCGGCCAGTAGTAGCCACCGATATCAACTGAGCTACCCTGAGCAGATCGCAATTCTTCCAGAATGATCGATTCATTCTCAGCCAGCGCAGTTGCCAGACCCTTGAAGTCTGCTGCCAGCTCGGCATCCTGAGTCTGCGCAGCAACTGCCTCTGCCCAGAACTTCGCAAGATAGAAGTGACTACCGCGATTATCGAGTTGCCCCAACGATCGACCCGGAGACTTCTGCTCCTGCAGAATACGACCCGTAGCCGTATCCAGGGTTTCACCCAGGATAGCTGCTCGCGCATTGTCAGTACTGCTAGCAAGGTGCTCCAGAGATGCCGACAATGCCATAAATTCGCCAAGCGAGTCCCAGCGCAGGAAGTTTTCTTCCAAGAGCTGCTGAACATGCTTCGGAGCTGAACCGCCAGCACCTGTTTCGAACAGACCACCACCATTCATCAACGGCACGATAGAGAGCATCTTGGCACTGGTTCCAAGCTCCAGGATAGGGAACAAGTCAGTGAGATAGTCTCGTAACACGTTACCCGTCACCGAGATAGTGTCCTTGCCATCTTTCATACGCGCGAGTGTATGACGTGTCGCCTCTTCTGGCGCCATGATGCTGATATCCAGACCATCGGTATCGAGATCTGCCAGATATGTTTCCACCTTGGCAATTAACTCAGCATCGTGAGATCGGTTTTTGTCCAGCCAGAAGACCGCAGGAGTAGACGAGGCGCGGGCACGATTAACCGCCAGATTGACCCAGTCGCGAATTGGGGCATCTTTCGCCTGACACATACGCCAGATATCGCCCTGCGCGACCTTATGCTCGATCAACTGGGTGCCAGACTCTGTCACAACACGCACGGTGCCATCAGATGGAATTTCGAAGGTTTTATTGTGCGATCCATACTCTTCCGCCTTCTGAGCCATCAGGCCCACATTCGGAACAGTTCCCATCGTACGTGGGTCGAATGCACCATGTTGCTTACAGAAATCGATCGTTTCCTGGTAAACACCGGCGTAGCAACGGTCTGGAATGACTGCAATTGTGTCGTGCAACTCACCGTCAGATCCCCACATCTTGCCCGATGAACGAATCATTGCTGGCATGGACGCGTCTACAATCACATCGTTAGGAACATGCAGGTTGGTAATACCCTTATCGGAATTCACCATGGCGAGACTCGGACGATTCTCGTAGCACGCAGCGATATCCGCCTCGATCGCTTCACGCTCTGCGTCGTCTAGCTTGGCGATCTTAGCGTATACATCACCTAAGCCGTTGTTAACGTCGACACCCAGACGCTCAAACGTGTCACTGTATTTCTCAAATACAGGCGCAAAGAACACAGACACAACATGGCCGAAGATAATCGGGTCTGACACCTTCATCATGGTTGCTTTCAAGTGAACTGAAAACAGAACACCCTTCTCTTTCGCCTCAGCGATGGCTTTATCGAGGAATGCGCGCAGTGCAGCAACACGCATGACAGAAGCGTCAATGACTTCGTGCTGAAGCAACTTCAGACCTTCTTTAAGCGGGGTTACGTTGCCTGCAGCGTCAACGAATTCAATATCGACCACTTCATCCGCTGCCATGGTCATGGACAACTCGCTACCGTAGAAGTCACCGTCATCCATATGGGCAACACCGCTGCGAGAATCAGAACTCCACTCACCCATATCATGAGGGAAGCTACGAGCATATTCTTTCACTGAAGATGGCGCACGGCGGTCAGAGTTACCCTCACGCAATACCGGGTTCACCGCACTACCTTTAATACGGTCGTAACGCGCTTGCACGTCACGATCTTCATCCGTGGCAGGGTTAGTCGGATATAGCGGCACGTCATACCCCATAGCGCGCAGCTCTTTAATCGCCTCTCTCAGCTGCGGCAGTGACGCACTGATGTTAGGCAACTTAATAATGTTGGCCTCTGGCTGACCTGCCAGTGTGCCAAGTTCGGCTAACGCGTCTGGGATGCGTTGTTCTTTTTTCAGAAACTCAGGGAAGTTAGCAAGGATGCGGCCTGCCAGCGAAATGTCGCGGGTCTCAACATCAATGCCCGCCGAACGGGTAAAAGCCTGGATGATTGGAAGTAAAGAATGGGTAGCCAGAGCTGGCGCTTCATCCGTTTCGGTGTATATGATCCTGGAATCGTTTACAGACATTATGTCTCCTGTTGCATTACGCTGTTGCTGTATCGCATGAACCGGCTCCCTCAACTTGTGGCTGGGTGAGTACTCCGGTCCGGTACCGCTGCTGAGTAATGGTGTTAAACAGCAGATAGACCGATGCTGGATAGTTTATCAAACGCCGCTAATTTGTAGTTTTTCTACAAAAAATGCAAGCTAGACGAAAGAATAAGTAGTTTTCTTACACGATATGGCTCAACTGTTACTGTTAAATAAACCCTTCAACGTTTTGTGCCAGTTCACGGACAACGAAGGTCGAAAAACGCTCGCAGACTACGTGAACACCCCGAACGTTTACCCTGCCGGAAGACTCGACTACGACTCAGAAGGCTTAGTGTTACTGACCGATTCGGGTGCACTACAAGCAAGGATAGCCGACCCGAAAAATAAGATGGTAAAAACTTACTGGGTGCAGGTTGAAGGTTCTCCAGATAATAACCAACTCGATGCACTGCGTAAGGGTATTACTCTGAATGACGGCCCGACTCGTCCCGCCAAAGTGGCCATTATAGAGTCACCTGATATCTGGGATCGCTCACCACCGATTCGCCAACGGGCGAATGACCTTACAACCTGGCTTCAAATTGAAATAAGCGAAGGCCGCAACCGACAAGTCAGAAGAATGACCGCGCACATTGGCCACCCGACACTCCGACTGGTACGCGTTGCAATCGGCCCATGGTCACTCGATGGGATAAAGCAACCCGGCACTTCTCACGCTGTCGAGGTTCACCTCCCGAAAACTATGAAATCTAAGGAAACACGCCCACGCCGCACTCAAACGCGAAATGGAGCTGGCTCGCATCGTAAGTCAAACCGTCCTCCCCGAAGAAAGTCTTAATAGTTACCGTGACAGGTATCACCTCCACTCCTCTGAGGCGTGCTCATCGGAGCGGATTCCGGTAAACTGCACCGCCTCATTATTCAGGAGGCTTCATGACTGAACGCTGGACACCTCACGCCACTGTCGCCACGATCGTCGTAAAGGACGATCAGTTTTTAATGGTTGAAGAATGGAGCAATGGCCAGCAGGTACTCAATCAACCTGCAGGTCACATTGAGCAGGGAGAAACCGTGATTGAAGCCGCTGAGCGCGAAACCCTGGAAGAAACCGGCTGGATAGTAAAGGCAACGGGCTTGCTTGGTCTCTACACCTACACCGCCCCAAGTAACGGCATTACGTATCATCGTTATTGCCTGATTGCTGATGCGATCAATGAAGTCCCCAACGCCACACTCGACGAGGGAATTATTGGCCCTCAATGGCACTCTATAGAGTCGCTGCGCAAGGCCAACAACCTGAGAAGCCCGATGGTACTGACCTGCGCAGAGGACTACCTCACGCGCAAGCATTACCCGTTAGACCTGATTATTGAGCACCCGTAAATGACCAATAACGCGAACACCAAAGTCATCGTCGGCATGTCCGGCGGCGTAGACTCATCCGTCTCAGCCTATCTATTGATACAGCAGGGGTATCAAGTTGAAGGCCTGTTCATGAAGAACTGGGACGAAGACGACGGAACAGAATACTGCACGGCAAAAGAAGACCTAGCAGACGCTCAACAGGTCTGTGACACACTTGGAATCAAGCTTCATCAGGCTAACTTTGCGGCTGAGTACTGGGACAACGTGTTCGAGCACTTTCTGCATGAGTATAAAGCCGGCCGAACCCCTAATCCGGATATCCTTTGCAATCGCGAAATTAAGTTCAAAGCGTTTCTTGAATACGCCAAAGTGCTTGGTGCCGACCTGATAGCGACAGGCCACTATGTGCGCCGGGGCGAGCTGAATGGAGAAGCCGTACTGCTGAAAGGGCTGGATACGAACAAAGATCAGAGTTACTTCCTGCACGCCGTGGGCAGCGATGAAATCGGCATGACTCTCTTCCCTGTCGGCGAACTGGAAAAAACTGAAGTCCGGAAAATAGCCGAGGCCAATAATCTGGTCACCGCGACAAAGAAAGACTCCACCGGTATCTGCTTTATCGGCGAACGCCGCTTTAAGGATTTTCTGCAGCAGTACCTGCCCGCTCAACCCGGACGCATTGAAACCCCGGAAGGCGACGACATCGGCGAACACAGTGGGCTGATGTACCACACACTGGGACAACGTCAGGGCCTGAGAATCGGCGGTCTGAAGAACTATCCGGATGCTCCGTGGTTTGTCAGCGGGAAGGACCTTGATCGCAACGTGTTAATCGCAGTACAGGGTAAAAACCACCCTCTCCTGTTTACCGACTGGCTAACAACCACTGAGGTGTTCTGGGTTAATCAGGCGCCGGAAACCCCACTGCGCTGCAAGGCTAAGGTTCGCTATCGCCAGGACGACCAGAGCTGCACTATCGAGGCAGCAGAATCAGGCTTCCGCGTTGTATTTGACGAACCGCAGCGAGCCGTCACACCCGGCCAGTCAGTCGTATTTTATCTGGACGACCTCTGCCTCGGCGGCGGAGTCATCGAAACAACAGGCAAGAACGCATGAACACGCCACACACCGAACAGACAATCGCGCTGGCAGCCGTTTTTCAGGCTGCCGCATTAGTCGAAGAACTTGCCCGTACAGGAGACGTCTCGCAGACGGCATCTGAGCCATTGATCAAAAGCTTGTTTGTGCAGAACCCTGATGACTTTAACAGCATTTACGGAGACCCGACCGAGCATCTTGGTCGTGGTCTCGAGACACTGCTCAAAATAAGTGATCGCGCCACCTCCAAAGACAGCCCGGACATCACCCGCTACGCACTCAGCATGCTGCATCTTGAGCGCAAGCTCAGCAAAGCGCCGGGAATGATGGACGCATTGGGCGAAGGCATCCACAAGGCATCGAGACAAGCGGACCATTTTTCCATCACACACCCCAATACCGTCGCTGCCCTGGCTGATCTGTACAAACAGACGCTGAGCCAGCTTAGCTTTCGAATCCGGGTAACGGGCAATCCCAATTACCTTCAGAACGCAGCCACAGCGGACAAAGTTCGGGCTCTACTTTTATCTGGTATTCGCGCAGCAATTCTGTGGCGACAGGTAGGCGGACGACGCTGGCAGCTGTTGTTCAGCCGGAAACGCTATTCCTCAGTGTGCCGCGACCTGCTTACTGAAGCGGATCATCACGAATGACGATGGACTCACCTGCAGCAGACAAGCATGCGAACGACAAACAAGCGATGACGGGCCAAACATCCTCAACCGTGAACCGTCGCTTCTGCACAGCGCCCATGATGGCGTGGAGTGATGCACAGTGTCGATATTTCTGGAGGCAGCTGACAAAGAACAGCCTGCTTTATACCGAAATGGTCACGACTGGCGCCCTGATACACGGTGATCGCGCACGTTTTCTTGAATACAACGACATTGAACACCCCCTCGCCCTTCAGCTAGGCGGCAGTAACCCGCAGGAACTGGCAACCTGCGCACGTTATGCCGAAGACTGGGGGTATGACGAAGTAAATCTCAATGTTGGCTGCCCGAGCGACCGGGTGCAGAACAACATGATTGGCGCGTGTCTTATGGGGCACCCGGAACTCGTCGCCGATTGCATCAAAGCCATGCAGGACGCCACTAAAATCGACGTTACCATCAAGCATCGCATCGGTATCGATGATCAGGATAGCTACGAGGAAATGCGTGATTTCGTT
Source organism: Thalassolituus sp. (assembly GCA_006212115.1). Lineage (GTDB taxonomy): Bacteria > Pseudomonadota > Gammaproteobacteria > Pseudomonadales > Oceanobacteraceae > Thalassolituus. Next base: position 28,783 of record PDUK01000004.1, read on the forward strand.
GGCACAGTTGCGGCGACAGGTTGCAAAACCTTTGTTGTGCATGCTCGCAAGGCCATCCTTCAGGGGCTTTCCCCAAAGGAAAACCGAGAAATTCCGCCTCTGCGCTACGAAGATGTGTATCGATTGAAGCGGGACTTCCCCGAGTTAGAGATCATCATCAACGGTGGCATTCAGACGCACGAACAAATCGCCGACATGTTGCCCCACGTTGATGGTGTCATGCTAGGCCGGGAGGCCTATCACAATCCTTCCATCCTGATGGCTGCTGATGAACTCTACTTTGGAGCAGAGCCAAGTACGCTGAGCGCACATGATGCCGTGCGCGCACTCTATCCATTCATAGAAGAGCTGGTAGCAAAGGGAGCCCCCCTCCATCACATCAGTCGTCACACCCTTGGCTTATTCAACGGCCGTAAAGGCGCACGCTTATTTCGCCGCTATCTGAGCGAAAACGCACATCTGAAGGAGTCAGGTGTTGATGTCATGGAAGCCGCTCTGCAATTAGTGGAATAGTCTTATTCCACTTCCATCTTGCCGTACAGCGCCTCTGCCTCGGCCAGGCTGCCGACATTGGTCACATTGGTGTAGCCCATAGACTCAAGCTCCGCCTTCGCTTTCCCTGCACGATTACCTGAACGGCAGTAAAGGTAGACCTCGGCGTTTTTATCCACCGACAACTCTGGCAGCCGCGCACTGATCTCCCCATGGGGAATATTGGTTGCAGCTGCCAGATGACCATTCTGGAACTCACCCGCGGTCCTGACGTCTACCCATATCGCGTCACCGGCGCTTACGATGCTGGACAGAAAACCCAAAAACAATACGGAAAGAAGCTTACCTTTCATATTCAACCCTCTGTTTTTCAACGATATTAGTAGCCAATGCGGGCAAGGCGAATTGACCTGAAAACGATCTTAAGACACTCTAGGGCAACTCTGGGCAATACACAACGTAGCAGTTTGCTCCCTACGCTCGTGAAACCACTGTCGACTGTGCACTTCTCAGAGGCGCCTCGCACGAACCTTTGCACTCATGGAATTGAACCGGAATATCGATATGAACAAGCTTGAAACCCTTCGTGGCATGACAGTGGTAGTCGCTGATACAGGCGACATCGACGCCATAAAAGCAACCAAGCCAGTTGATGCAACCACCAACCCTTCGCTGATACTGAAAGCCGCCGCAATCCCCGCCTATCGACCGTTACTCGAAAAAGCCGCCGCATGGGCCAACCAGGCAGATAACGGCGATTCCGTTATCACCAACGCATGTGACTACCTGTCAGTTGCCATAGGTAAAGAGATCCTTGAGGTAATCCCCGGTCTTATTTCAACGGAAGTTGATGCGCGCCTGTCATTTGATACCGAAGCAACGATTACGAAGGCGCACAAACTGATTAGCATGTACGAGGCGGAAGGCATTGGTCGCGAGCGCGTACTGATTAAAATCGCATCCACCTGGGAAGGCATACAAGCAGCCCGCGCACTTGAGGCTGAGGGCATATCCTGCAATCTGACGCTTCTGTTTAACTTCCATCAGGCAGTAGCGTGCGCCGAAGCCGGGGCCACACTGATTTCGCCTTTTGTCGGCCGTATTCTTGATTGGCACAAAGCAAACCAACCAGAGGCAGACTTCAGCGGTGATAACGATCCTGGCGTTCAATCTGTTGCCCGCATTTACCGTTATTACAAAACCTACGGACACGACACCATCGTAATGGGTGCTAGCTTCCGCAACACCGGCGAGATCGAAGCCCTCGCCGGCTGTGACAAACTAACCATCAGCCCGGATCTGCTAACTCAACTGAGCGAAGACGACGCTCCAATGATTCGTCGGTTAGAGCCGCAACTGCAGAGTGCAGACGAGAAGATTTCCGTTTCTGAAAGCACGTTCCGGTGGGCAATGAACGAAGATGCCATGGCGACAGAGAAGCTGTCCGATGGTATCCGTCGATTCGCCGCTGACCAGGTGCTTCTTGAACAACAGCTGACGGAACTCCTGTGATTCGTCGTTTTCTCGAGAAACTTACCGCCGAGCAGTATCAGCCAGAGCCCGCCGATACTGCCATGGCGGCCGCTGTACTGATGACCGAAATCGTACGCGCCGACTACCAGATTGACGAAAGCGAGAAAGCGGCCATGACGCAGGCCCTGTCCACGCTCATACCCGACCGCGATGCGGAGGCCTTGGTCAAAGAGGCATTTGAAGAAGCAGGCGCAAACAATGACCTGCAGCACTTCACCTCCGCCATACATGGCCAATGGAGTAACGAGCAGAAATCCGACCTACTGGTCGCACTATGGCGCATTGCCTATGCCGACGATCAATTGGATAAGTACGAAGAACATATGGTGCGAAAAATAGCCGACCTGTTATACATCCCGCACTCCGAATTTATCCGAACCAAGCTCATCGCTCGTGATCAGTGATCTCAAGGAACAATTTGATGAACTGAAAGCCAGTCTGGCCGACCTGAGCGGTCAACTGGCGACCGAAAAACCCCGGTGTTTCTTCCCTCTTTCAGACGCAGAACGACTTATTGATCCAAACCCGATCAACTGGGTCAACGATCTCCTCAGCGACCTCTGGTATCACGACGCAGAACAGGATGGTCGCGTAACGCGCTGCCGTCACGGCCTTGTACTGGCGAGCCCTGTAACACTCGAAAAGATCACGCAAGTTAACGAGAGCAAAGCGGCTTTCACAGAGATCGCCCGGAAGTTGCGCAACCAATCTGGCCAACAATCCGGCGGCCGCGCTAAAAACATTGGCGATACACCGTGGTCCGAGGCGTGCCAGCTTCTGACTCACGATGGCTCTTCGTTTCGGAATTTAGCGAAAAACAGCGGGATGTCCCGACTTCACCTGAAGCAGTGCAACCGACTCATCCCAGTCATTCCTGAGCAGCCAGTCAGTTGTCGTTTTAGCTGGTACACCAATGGCCGAAGTATCAAGAAGCTGAGCGTTAAAGACGTTGAGACCATGCTATTGGAAATCGGCGAGCATAAAACCCACATTCAGGTGCAGCTTGAACGACTGAAGCAACTCCCGGCACATACACCGTTAGCAAGAATTCAACCTTTGGCACCCACAGTGCGGGCAAATCTGGTTTTCGAGAATCGTCGCAAAGCAATGAACTGTCCGTTGCCGCTCTTTGTCGCGACAGAGGACCCACACGGCCCTTTGCCGGACATCAAGGACGTTCCGCTACATCCGCCAGAGGGGCGAACGAGAAAAGCCCGGGAGGACAATCAAATCAGTGATGATCCGATTTTCCCGAGCCTTAGGGTTTATACCTACAGGAGATAAGCGTCTGAATCAGAGACGATTCAGACCATTGAGCGCCGCGACACGATAGGCTTCCGCCATCGTTGGGTAGTTGAACGTCGTGTTGACGAAGTAGCGCAACGTGTTGCCCTCTCCCTTTTGATTCATGATTGCCTGGCCGATGTGAACGATCTCGGCAGCCTGGTCACCAAAGCAGTGAATACCCAGCAGTTCCAGCGTCTGACGGTGGAACAGAATCTTCAGCATCCCAACTCCCTCGCCTGTGATCTGGGCGCGTGCGATGTTCTTAAAGAACGCCTGGCCAACTTCGTACGGGATCTTCTCCTCCGTCAGCTCACGCTCATTCTTACCAACAGAAGAAATCTCAGGGATGGTGTAAATGCCGGTTGGCACCTCGTTCACGAAGCGGAATTCTTCCGGTGACGAGATTACTGCCGCCGCGGCTCGACCCTGGTCGTAGGCAGCCGATGCGAGAGCCGGCCAGCCGATAACATCGCCAATAGCGTACACATGTGGCACAGCAGTGCGATACTCACCGTCCACTTCAATATGTCCGCGGCTGTTTGGTTCAAGACCCACAGTTTCAAGTCCAAGATCAGCGGTATTACCGGAGCGTCCAGCAGCCCACATAAAGGCATCAGCCTTCACCTTCTTGCCAGACACCATGGTCATAGTCACATGGCGATCACTGACTTCAACTGATGAGAACTGCTCGCTATGACGAATCAGCGCACCTTTATCACGGAGGTGGTAACTCAACGCGTCGGAGATTTCGTCATCAAGGAAATTCAATAAACGATCGCCCGGATGAATAAGGTCGACCTTCACGCCCAGACCAGAGAAGATTGAAGCGTATTCACAGCCAATAACACCCGCACCGTAAATGATGATCGTGCGCGGCGTATGCTCCAGATTAAGAATGGTGTCGGAGTCGTAGATGCGCGGGTGATTAAAGTCGATACCTGGCGGACGCCACGGACTGGAACCCGTCGCGACAACAAATTCGTCTGCGTGCAAACGAATATTCGCCTGAGCGCCCTGCATCACATCCAGCGTATGGCTATCAACAAACTGCGCTTTGCCCGTGTACACACTCACGCGGTTACGGCCATAGAACTCAGTACGTAACTTAACCTGCTTCGCAATAACCTTTTCCGCGCTCTTCAATACCTGAGGAAAGGAGAACCATCGAGGCTCACCAATTTCGCGGAACATTGGATTGGTATTGAACTGAATGATCTGTTTCACAGCGTGACGAAGGGCCTTAGAAGGGATCGTCCCCCAGTGCGTACAGTTACCGCCGACCATTTTTTTGTCTTCGACAACCGCAACTTTCTTACCCTTCTTCGCCGCATTCATCGCTGCGCCTTCGCCCGCAGGGCCGGCACCGATGATAACGACGTCGTAGTGATATTCCGCCATGAACTTAGAACTCCGTTAAAGCTTTAGATAAGGATATTGTAGGCAAAATTGACGCGACTGCAGGATTAGCGCTTAGTCGCATCGTAGAAATCGCCACTTTCCGCTTTGGCAGCGGCATCATCGCTTTCTTTTTCGCAGCGCGTTTTGTCGCCGCCACAGACATCACAGGCCTGTTCCATACCGATCGCGCTCATTCCACCGCAAGATCCCGAGATCGGCTTGCGGCCCATAATGACGCCAATTGCCATCGCAGCAACGATCGTGAGCATAACACCAAAGGCAACAAGAATTGTCGACATAATCACACACCCCTATTCATCAAATCACGGCTCTTCTGAGCCAAACATCTTCGTAAACGCCGTCGAAGCCACTTCTTTGTAGCCATCGCCGTCCCTGACGATGAAGTACGCAGGCAGATCATTCGCTTCGGCTAACGCAAGCCCTGCCTCTGGCCCAGCAACATTCAGGGCGGTCGACCAGGCATCAGCCAAAGAACACGTCGGCAAAACCACAGTAACGGACGCCAGCGCATGCTTTATAGGATAGCCAGTTAAAGGATCAATGGTGTGCGAATATCGCTGACCATTATCCTCAAAGTAATTCCGATAATCACCAGACGTTGCTACGGCATGATCACCCGGCGCCAGAATACGCTGAGCGGACTGGCCTACTGCCATAACGGGACGCTCAACTGCGATGCGCCACTCACCGTCGGGCTTACTGCCTCGAATGCGAACTTCGCCGCCTATTTCGACAAGGTAATCATTGATCCCCATCGTTTCCAGCAGCAGACCAATATCATCAACCGCCCAGCCCTTTGCTACAGATGAGAGATCAATATAAAGGGGACGTTCCATGCGAATGCTTTTAGTGTCCGCATCAATCGTCAGAAACTTCATGCCAGTATTTTCGAGACGTTCCTGAACCTCAGCCTGACTAGGCACACCTTCTCGCTTCTGCGGACCAAACCCCCAAAGGTTAACCAAAGGACCAACCGTTACATCGAGGCGGCCCATGCTGTAACGATTGATGTAGCTCGCATCAAGCAGCACCGACATCAACTCCGGGCTGACCTCGACGACCTGCCCAGCAAGGTTCGAAGCATTTTCATTAAGACGGCTTAACTCAGAATCCGGTTCGTAGGTAGAAAACACGGAAATAAGGTGGCTAAGTCGGTCTTCCACCTGTTCATGCACCTCGGACGGTGTTGCCTCCCCACCATACCAGCTGATGTGGTACTGAGACCCCATCGTATAGCCCGACACCTTCAACTTCTCCGGTACCGGCTTTTCACATCCCGCAAGCAGAGTCACTGCCAACATACACAAGATAAAGCTTGCTACATGACGGATTTTTAACACGAACTTCACACCCTAATAAACGATAGCCGGAGTATAACGACAGAAGCCCGTCCGCTCTACGCTTGCAGTGAGCAACTTATCGAAAACAGAGCCAAACAAACGACACAACAACAGTAGCCCAAGGGCCCCTCTCAACAATTCAACCCCAAGACAAATTCCTAAGCAGTTATGTATCTGCGCCAGTGATAGGTGTAAGCTAGGGCCATTATCGATTAACTACGGATCTAAGATGCAACCGACCGATATTCCAATGTCCGACGAAATGCTTGACCTTATTGCACAGAGGTTTCGTCTGCTTGCTGACCCAATGCGCCTGAAGATCCTGCATCAGCTACAAAGCGGTGAGAAATCAGTCACCGAGCTGGTTGAACGCACAGGGGCGTCACAACCTAATGTCTCCAAGCACCTCTCAACATTAAAAACCCACAATCTTGTTAAGCGACGCCAGGAAGGCAATATGGCGTTTTTCAGCATTGCGGCGCCGTTTGTGTTTGATGTGTGCAACACAGTATGTGACAGCATGAGAAGCGAGCTGGAACAACGCTCTAATTTACTGGGCGGCTGATTTACAACCCGACTTCAAATCAGGCAGGGAGCGACCAGATCGTTCTGGCGCCCTGCTTCATGTCTACGACAAAACCACCACTGGCCCAGTCTTGCAGTAACTTACGGAATTGATTGCGTTCGATTTTTACGCCATCTACAGCATGGCTGCCGGGGTGCTCAGACAAAAGCCGCGCTTTCACTTCCGCAGCCAACACCTGCTCCATATGCGAGCGCAGCCGATCTTCACTGGTACCAAGACGTAAAAGCGGCAGAATACTGCGCCATATCCGGTCGGTCTTCATGGGAAGTTTGAGCAATTGAGGGGCGAGATTGCCACCACGATAAACGTTCGCCTGAGTCATTAACTCAATCGTCTTACGCTCTGGCAGTGTTCGAGGCGTATTACGTACAGCCTGAAGGCGGCTACGAGCCTGACTTTCCGCCTGAGCAGAGTCTTCTTTGAGACTACGCAGAACCGAGACATCCTTAGTCCAACTCTGTACAAGCGTTCGTGCATGAACGGTCAGCTCGTCTTTTAAGTGCCAGATCTTGCCTCCGATCTGGGCTCGGACTTGCTGACGCAACTCATTCAATCTGATGTCGTTAGCTTCGCGACCATCCATGCTGGTATGGGTCAGATGGTAAACAGGCTTATGCAGAGACTGAGCATGTACCAGCTCGCGATGCTGATAACTGATCCCTGTTGGCGTGGTGGCACCGTAGCTTTCACCAAGAAGCAGCAGAAAGGCGTCCGCTTGCGCAATCTGCCTCTTTACCAATTCCCAGTCGTAGGGCGCGTAACGATCATCCCATGCCAACCCCGTACTGACCGCCCCTGCCAGCGCTATCTGCCGATCCACCTCGAATCTCGCCTCGGCATCGGGTGCCAGGCTGGAGACATAAACAAGCAGGTGTGATCCATGAGACATTATTGCGGTTTACCAATTACGAAGCGTTGCGTCGGCGAACTATACCAGTCCGATCAGGTTGATAACATAGATAATAGTAGTCACTGTCAGGCCTGAACCCAAGGTGGACAGTGCAATGACGTCGGCGGTAAGGCGACTATCACTGTTCATGGCCTTCGCCATCACAAAAGCGGCCGCAGCCGTGGGAGATGCAAACATAAGCGCGAGCGTCATTAATTCTGCCCCACGGAAGCCTCCCCAAACAGCGGCTGCGACCACAGCCGACGGCAACACAACCAATTTCATAAACACTGCCAGAACAACCGGGGGGTTCATCAATACTGAGCGCGACAGAGTCAGGGACGCGCCAATGCCGATTAGAGCCAAAGGAAGCGTCAGACCAGCCAGAATATCCCCAGTGCTCAACAACACATTCGGCAGTTCTGGACTTGCTACTCTGACCAGTGCGGCGAGCGCAATCGCGACTATCAAAGGATTGGTCATCGTCAGGCGTAGCTGTTTCGACCAGGAAATATCATCCTGACCAGACGACAACACCCAAACTGACAGCAGGTTGTAGAGTGGCGTAACCACTGCCAGCACCAACGCACCAAGAATAGCTCCCTGTTCTGGGTAAGCGGTAATACAGAGCGCGAGTCCAATAATCCCCAAGTTAGAGCGAAACGCGGACTGAACAAATGCACCGTATTGCGCATCAGCAAATCCGCCCAATCTGGCAACAACCACAGCCAGCACGAACGCTCCGAGCGCTGCACCGAGGGAGAATCCCACCAAAGGCAAGTACTCAGACACCTGCATATCTGCAGTTACGATAGCCATAAACATCAAAGCGGGAAGAGAGACGTTAAATACCAGCTTTGATGACGTTGCGACGAAAGCATCGTCGATCTGTCCTCGGGCCTTGAGGAATACACCCAGTGCGACAAGAAGAATAACGGGCAAGGTAATGGAAAAGGTCTGAAGCAAAAGATCGATATACATAGCTGGATGCGAAAGTCTGCGTGCAAAATCTGAGAGCACACGAGTATACACGCGGTGAAATAGAGGCGTGACTCAGTTAAAATAGAAACGTCCACGCAATACCGAGTAGATCTGATGACCCGCAAGAAGAAAACACGCTCCCTCTCACGGATTCATAACGTGAAGACAGGATCGATTAAAAAGCTCAAAAGAGAGTCAGGCAATGACCGCCAGAGCGGAAAGCGGGTCGCGCGTAAAAACAAATCCGTTTTCGAGAAATTCCTCGAAAGTAATCCTGAAGCCAAGCAACAGCTCAATACAGAGCAAAAGCAGGCCAGAGAGAACAATAGCGCGACTGCAAAAGCTGTAAAACCAGCAAACAGCAGTCAAAAGGGTAGCAGTCAAACAGGTGGCAGCCACAAGACCGGCTACAACGAAGGGCGTGCAGCGGACAACAAAGACGCCAAGACCAGTCAACCGCGCCAGCAAGAACAGGATAAGCGCGTCGAGCGGGATGATGATCTGCTGGGCATGCTGGACAGCATCAAGCGAGACGAAGACCTGTACTGATGCCACAATGGCCTGCCACCAACCTTTCACTGGACTGCTTCCCAAGCGTACCAGCTAGTGTCGGTCTACCATGGGATGCAGCGGACGAGTACCTGCTGCGCGAGTTACCTGCAACTGATGAAAATGCAGCGCCCTCCCCCTGGCTGATACTGAACGATCGCCATGGCGCCCTCGCCACGGCGACAGAACCCGCACACTGGTGGGCTGACAGTTACTGCGCTCGTGTGGCAACCGAACGCAACTGCCGCAAGAACAACCGAAAGACGCCCGTCTTTATAGACACGGCAGACTTAGCGTCGCTTAGCGGTACTGCCCCCTCGACGCCCGTCGTCCTGATTCGCATCCCCAAGCAAAAAGATCAGCTTGCAGACCAGCTACACGCCATTGGTCGGATCGCCCCAAACGCGCGAGTTCTGCTTGCCGGAATGGCAAAGCACATCCCTATTCCCTTGCTTAATTGGCTGGAGGACGTTGCAGATACATACCGCCAGGGGCCAGTTGTCAAAAAAGCACGCTTTGTCGAAATCACCGGTCTCTCGGGCTTTGAGGCTACAGCGATTAAACACTACGATATCAATGACTTCAGATTTGACGCACCGGCGGGTGTCTTCTGCAGTGACCGCCCCGACCCCGGTGCCCAGGTCATGCTGCAGCACCTGCCTACCGGTGTGCGTGGTGTCATTTGTGATCTTGGCTGCGGCAACGGCATTCTCACCGCTCACCTGGGTCGAGCCAACCCCGACGCAACCATGATCGCGACAGACGACTCTCAACTCGCAGCCAACGCAGCCAAAGCCAACATGGAACGAAATGGTATCCACGCCGATGTGCGCCACGGCAACATTCTGTCAGCGGTCGACGAGCCTCTTGATTTGATCGTCTGTAACCCGCCTTTTCATGATGGCCACAAGCAGCTGACCAACATTGCCGAGGACATGTTCAGGCAGGCGCAGCAACAATTGAACAAAGGCGGAAGATTAATGGTGGTTGCCAACCGCCACCTCCCTTACAGCAAAACGTTGAACCGCCTGTTCAAACGGGTTGAGCTGATTTCCAATGACCGACGTTTCAACGTTTACGACTGCTACCGCTAAATGCCCATTTACCCTGTTGCAACTCACGAAGCTGAAATCGATGTAAAAAACAGCCGTTTTATTGCCGAGATCCTCCCCATCACGGATGAGCAACAGCTGCGTATCCGACAACGTGAATTGAAAGCTAATCACCCGAAGGCCAACCATGTCTGCTATGGCTTTCGACTGGTTAACGCGCAGGGGCAGACAATGGAGGGATTCAGCGACGATGGCGAACCGGGAGGCACCAGCGGCCCGCCCATATTAAAAGTCATGCAACACCGTGACCTGATTAATTGCGCAATCCTGATCACACGCTATTTCGGAGGCATCAAGCTCGGGACGGGCGGATTGCAACGCGCTTATGGCGATGCCACCAACGAAGTCATAAGGGCCGCAGGGACTGATAACTTTTACAACTGGAAGCCGACTACAACGCTGACGGTTTCATGTGGTTTTGAGAACGAAGCATCACTAAGAAGAACGCTTGCGGAGGTAGGTGTTGATCTTGTGAGAGAGAACTATCTTCCGGACGGCCCCGAGCTGACCATCTCGGCAACCAATGAAGCGCTCGCAACATTGAAGCAGCAGCCATTGGCCCGGTTTCTGATATTCAACTCAGGCTCTGCGTAGTACATCCGGGATGTCCATCCCGTTAATCTGAGACACAGACTGCTGCGATACGGCCTGCTGCGTATTAAATTGTGACCCAGAGGCCGCCAGACGATCGTATGCCGTACCTGTCGCCCTCTCGAAGCGCATGCACAACATCGACTTGTCTGCACATATGCGGCGTACAGAGTGCACACGACACATACCTATGCACTCTGTGTTGTCGTCATCATTAGACGCATTCAGACATAAGGAAAATTCGCGGAACCGCCCACTGTCGTCACGCAATTCTGACAGCTCTTTCTCGGTGATCTCGGCCTCAAAACCCATCGGCGTGAGCTGACTCACGTCGACTATAAATCGTATTCCGCTTTCATCTATCAGTGTCAGCTCAGTGTTCATAAGCCTTGCCGGTTGATTGTACACATATCAGACAATAGACAACGCTGAGTTTTATGCAAAGTCAAGGCAATATCTCATGCCACTTTGTAAAATGTGAACTATCCATCAGTAATAAGGATTCGATACAATCGCGGGCATCACCATCCCGCTAAACTAACGGGTTGCTGCTGCGAAGCGACAATCACGACTGGACCCTTACAGGACAATACAGGAGCCCCCTTGGCCGACTCTCAATCAGACCTCAGCCCGATCGCCCGAAGCACATGGTGCCTCGCCGTTGTTGACGCATGCCTGCCACACCTTGATCTGGAAGAGACGGAATCAGGCGGCGATTTTAAACATTGGCGTAAGGCACTTTCGAAGCTACGCGCATTTCTGATCGGTGACCTGAAGTCAGAGTCCAACCTGGAGCGTTTCTACAATGCCTTCTCAGACTGGGAAGCCAATTATGAAACCAGCGACTCGCTCAACGGACGTATCACTGCAATGGTCTTTTCGAGTACACACACCGCATTTGCCGCCTTATTTGATGAGGACTCAGACGACAGCGCGCTGATACGCGGCAACATCAACGACCTTTATGCCGAGCTCAATACACTCGGCGGCGATGCCGAAGGCCTGCAATCATACTGGCAAGCGCTGGATACAGAATGGTGCGAAGCACTTAAAACTGTGCGCCAGCGTCCGATCTCAAGTGCCACCATGAAGTTACTGCAGGATACCGATATATCCCCTTTCGGTCTGGCTGCGTAACCATGAATAAACCAACGATCCCTGCTCCGCGACTTGATACCAGTCACATCAGTAACGAAGGGCTCATACCGCCACTGTACCTCGATGACGACATCATCGTTGTCAACAAACCTGCGGGACTGCTGAGTGTGCCGGGCCGCTACCTCAAAGATTCTTGCGTCAGTCGCCTTGAAGAACGCTATGGCGAAATTCTGGTGATTCATCGTCTGGATCAAGACACATCAGGCATCCTCGTTTTCGCCCGCGATAAAAAAGCACTCAACACCGTCCAGCGTCAATTTGAAGCACAGACTACACGTAAAGTGTACGAGGCTGTTGTAATGGGAGAAGTCAGTGGAAATACTGGCTGCATCAACCTGCCAATTATCGTCGACTGGCCGAACCGCCCACTTCAGATGATCAGTCACACCGATGGCCGATACGCACTGACGCGCTGGAAAAAGCTATCAATTGAGAAGGGAAACACTCGTGTCGCCCTGTTTCCGAAGACCGGGCGCTCTCATCAGTTACGCCTGCATATGCAACAAATCGGTCATCCCATCCTTGGCGACACCCTGTATGCAGGCGAGGCAGCCCAATCGGAACCGCGCCTGTGTCTGCATGCAAAAGAGTTAGACTTTGACCATCCAACTACCGGTGAGCGGATGAAGTTTAAGCTGGAGCCCGATTTCTGAGCACTCGAAACCCGACCAGGCGAAGTTAATCCCCAGGTAGCTGCCGCTTCAGGAACGCAATATAAAGCAGGAAAATCACCAGTCCGCCCGCAACCAAAGTGGCTGCTATGCCCCCGAACAAGTCAGGCGCCTTCATCATGGTGCTCATGAGGGAATCCTGATAATAGAAAAACCATTGATGCTCTTCTGGAAATACCCAGATGTGCAGTTGATAAAACACATCCTTGGGCCCAACCAGCACGGTAATCAAGCCCAAACCAGCAAGAAAGCCACCGAGCAACATAGCCTGCAGACGCCAACGAATGCGTATCCGCCAGCGAACCAGCGTTTCCGTGCCGACAGCGGCGATAATCAGAGCAACAATAGCGGCGTAGGTCAGTACATCAATCAGATTGGCCACATCCTGAAGATGGACAACCTCCGGCTCGCGCAGCAACGTCTTGGTCCGCCCTCGCCCATCAACAAACGACAGCTCATCAAGCCCGCGACCATGATTGTGAACCGACTCGACGATACCGCCAAACAGTGCAATATGCTCTTCGCTTGATACCTGGTCAAAGCCGCGAATGTATCGATTTTTGGGTCCGTAACGATCGATGTGCGGCCCAATATCCATTTGTTGATACCAAAACGCATACCCGTAATCGACAGGCTTATGTAAAGCCCAGCTGCCACCCAACGAGGCTAACAACCCAGCAAACAGCACAACAAACCACAGCGCCTGAGTAGTCCATTTTGCTTCTGAAATCTTATATTGAGCCTGTCGTCGGCCTTGATCATTCATCAGACGAATCCTTGCTGTTTGCGCCAGGTCGCTATGGCCTCAGCGATTGATCCTACCGACTCAAGCTCCATGTGGAAATGATGATGGCCCGGTAGCTCACATACTTCGACATTGGGCAAATACGACATGCGATGGTCAAAAAACGTATTAGGAATAAGTCCGCCGGCCGCCCTTATACTCAGCACAGGACACGTGACGCGTTCCATCAATACCTGAACCTGCCCCTCTGTTAACTTAACCTGCGAGTCGAGCTTAAGCTGTGGGTCGGTGCACCACTGAAAGCCAGACTCAACAGGCTTGAGATTTCGCGTCACAAGAGCTGATAAAGCCTGGTCAGAAAGTTTAGGTGTTGCCTTCCTGCGAGCCTCGATCGCATCAGACAGCTGTGTAAACTCACGCGATGATCGCACTTTATCGCGCGCCTCCACGCCCTTTCTCAACTGATCTACCCATTGGTTTTCAGGAGTCACCATAGGGCCGGGCGAATCCAGCAACACGATAGATCGAACGACCTCAGGAAACGCCGCAGCAAGGCATAGAGCCAAAGAACCTCCCAATGAGTGGGCAATGATATCGACGGGCGCAGAACCGCTATGGCCAGAGTCTGATAGCTGTTCCAGAAAAACTTTCAGGTCGTGGGTGTATCCCCAGATAGGATAGCCCTGTCCGGCTGCATGCCATGGAGAAAGCCCGTGTCCGGGCAAGTCGACTGCAATCAGGGCGTCCGGCATTCCATCAAACGCGTCATTACCAATAAATTGACCGGCTAACTGATGAAAACTTGCTGCATTGTCCAACCAGCCATGAAAGCAGATTGTCTTAACCGATTCGGCCTGCCCCCACTGCAAACCAGCCAGCGTGTATCCTGAAAGCTCGACACTGCCTGTTTCAACGACCACCCAGCAACTCCCTCAGGGTGTGATGAATAAGATCGGCCGTCGCCTCAGGATGCTCCAGAGGAAACATGTGCGAGCCCTCAGTCCATTTCAATTTCATGCCGATACCTTTCATATAAGCTCCGTTGACGGGCTTGAAATACTCACTACTGCGCCCGCCAATCACCGCGGCGGGAACCGTGAGCTTACCAGCAATTCGTGCATGAATGTTATGAGGTATGGTGCGCCAGATATTCGCTTCCAGCTGTGGGTCGTAGGTCAGCTTAAGACGACCATCCACTTCTGTCGTACCGCTACGGATATAGTCTTCGAGACAACGCGGATCAAAGTTCCGCATCAACGACTTACCTGAAAAGTACGCCCAGGCTTCATCAAAGTCTGCCCAGTCCGTCTTTCTTTCCTCGATTCTACGTATCGGGAAAAGACGCTCATTGAGCCGGGTAAGCTTCAGAAAACGCATACCATGCGCCTGCCAGGCTGGCATAACGGGGGAATCGAGAATGATCAGTGCCTTCACAAGGTCAGGACGCTTAAGAGAGACCAGCAGACTGAGAACGCCGCCAAGTGAGTGACCAACCGCAATTACTGGCTGACTGAACTGCGTCTCAAAATGGTGAATCAGCTCATTGACGAGATGATTCCAGTTATCAGTCACCGGAAACGTTGGGTTATGCGCTACCTGATCAATAGCACTGACGCGATAATGAGACGATAAACGCTCAGCCAACGCAGAATAGGTTCCACCGGTAAAACCATTAGCATGAGCAATATGAAGGGCTTGATTCATAACGACTTCGTAAGATGGCAATCAAAGCCCAGACCCTACTCTGCCAACGAGTTCATCTCAAGGTGAAAAAGACACAGATTTCAGTCAGTTAGGACTATACGCCCTAACCGATTGAAGCGAGCGCAGGGTACCAGGTCTGCTCTACCGACATGCAGCCGGATGCAATAATGTCGCCACTGAGCAACCAGCATTCGGCTGGTGACCACGGCTGATCCAGCTCAAAGCCCTCAACAAGTAGAGACGCAAGACGCCCAACAAGTGGTAAATGCGACACCAGAACGACATCCCCGTTTTCACTCGCCAACATATCAGCAATCACACGGGCGCTGCCCGACGGTGTAATTGCATCCAGTGTATCGATACTCAACCCTGACGCCGCTGCAATTGCACTAGCGGTCTGTTGAGCACGTCGATATGGGCTGGCATACAAGCCTGCCCCTGGCTGCACTTGAGAGGAAACCCAGCTTGCTACAGCCGCAGCTTCTTCTTCGCCTTTGTGCGTAAGCACCCTTTCAGAGTCGAGATCCATACCGGGCACAGCACTTCCGTGCCGTATGATAAATATACGCGCCATATGCACTCCGCATGCGGTCTATTCAGATTTGGTGGCTCGGCAAGGCAAACTCTACATCCGACGCAAACGCGCCTGTCATCAAGCCTTTGGCCACATCCTTCGGGTCGGCATGATTAAACAAAATCTCATACGCTCCCATTACCAGAGGCATATATATATCAAGTTCGATGGCTTTTTCCCTGACATAGCGCAGGGTATTCACACCTTCTGCCACTTCACCCAGCTCATCGACTGACTCTTCAAGCGACTGACCAGAGCCAATGGCGTAGCCGACCCGGTAGTTGCGACTGAGCGGAGACATACATGTCACCACCAGATCTCCCACTCCAGCCAGACCAAGGAATGTCAGCGGGTTAGCACCCATCGCCTGAGCGAACCGGCTCATCTCCGCCAGTGAGCGGGTAATAATCATAGACTTGGTGTTTTCGCCCATACCCAGTGCAGCAATAAAACCGGATACGATGGCATAAATATTCTTAAGCGCACCGCCAAGTTCGACACCATAAAGGTCATCCGCCGCATAAACCCGAAAGTAACTACAACTAAGAGATTCTTGAAGGTTGCGACGTAAGTCACTGTTTTTGCTTGCAATTACAGTTGCAGCCAATTCGCGACGAGCGATCTCTTTTGCCAAATTCGGCCCGCTAATCACCGCCACCGGATTATCCGGACAAAGCTCCTCAAGAACCTGACTCATCAGCAAAAAGCGATCTGGTTCAATGCCTTTCGTGGTACTGACCAGAGCCTGCTCCGGCGTCAACTGATCGACAAAGGACGATACAACCTGACGAACAAACCGACTTGGTACTGAAACAAAAATAACCTCGGCATCCTGCACCGCCTCGGCCAGATCAGTCGTGGCTTTTAAGGCGGAATTCAGTGTCGTATCAGGCAGGTAGTCCGGATTAACATGCTGGGTATTGATGGACTCGGCAACGGCTTCATTGCGCATCCACTGAAGAACTTTAACGCCATTATCGGCAAGAATATTGGCAATGACGGTACCAAAACTACCGCCCCCAATCACGGCGGCACGTTGAATAGCCACGATTTTCCCCTGTAACACTGCTTTACTGATTATTTGAATATGAACTAGCGGCCAGCTTCGAGCGTATCGACCAGCTCGCGGAAAGTTTCGGCGTTCTTATGATTCAGGCTCATCAAAACTTTATGCGCTTCAATCACCTGCTCCCGAGCGCACTCCTCGTCAACCACATCAGCAACCCAGCGCTCAAAACGGCCGTCGTCTTCGATTTCACTATCAACAATGTGAAAGACCTGATCAAACCCCATACTAAGAAGGATGCGGGTTATGCCGTCATTGGGACTGCTGATGGTAGGCGTAATACTGAACTGCTCACGGCATAAAATAGAAATCTTGGCGAGTTGACCAAGCGTGGTGCTATCGACCCCGTCGGCGGCAGACAGGTCAATCATCACGTTGTGAAACTGACCCTGCGCGAGAAACTCATCAACGTAGCGCTCCAGCGTTGAGCACAGATTCAAACGGACATCTCCACTCAAGCGAATGACGTGCACACCCTCTTCGAATGCGACTTCAACGACACCTGATGTCATAGCCCACCTCTACTCACTGTGGCTACGGCTATATCGTCCGGCACTTCTTCGTGTCCGGCGACGCCTGCTATTGACCAGAAGGAGTCCAGGTTACCTTCCGATTGGCTGGCCATGGCCAGCAACTTGCTCTCTTTATCATTCAAGGACGGTTCGTCGATAATTTCCAGTATTCCGTCCGAAAAGAGCATAAGACGAAAATCATCAGGCAAATCCATAGAGGTGCACTCGTATTGAGCCTCTTTAAACAAACCAACCGGCATACCGCGCCCCTCAAGGAATCTTGCCCCACCCGAATCAATGAGAACCGGCATAGGAAAGTGCCCTCCTACAGAGTAAGACAACTCTCCAGTCGACAGAGTCAGCAAGCCGTAAAAGATGGTCAGATGTTTATCTAACTCCGACGCCAACAACTCATTATTAATCCGCGACAGAACCACTTCAGGCATAACCACGTCATCACTTGAGCCGCGCTGAAAGTTACGCTTGAGGCGGTAAGTCAGATTCTTAAGAAGGACGGTCACAAAGGCCGAGGACGCGCCATGTCCGGAGACATCGGCGATGTAGAACGCGAGGCGATCGTCATCAACTTCGATAAAATCCAGAAAATCACCGCTCAACATCAGCGATGGCTGGAGACGATGCTCACAGGCGACACCTTTTACGGTGAGTGGCTCAGGCAGCATTCTCAGCTGAGCCTGACGTCCTGCCTGCTGATCGGCGCGCAACTCATCAAGGCCGAGTTTAAGCTCCCGATTGGTCGCTTCGAGGTGATCACGATAAGCACGATTCTCACGCTCAAGAGCCTGGTGATTGAGTGCTTTACGCAGTGCATGAACGAGGACTTCAAGATCGAGGATGGGTTTAACCAGAAAGTCAGCAGCACCCAATCTAAGAGCGCGTACGACATCATCCATCACGCCAGCACCGGAAACGACGATAACTGGTAGCCCCGGATGACTTTCGCTGAGTTTCTCGAGTAGCTCTATGCCATTCATACCTGGCATTTTCAGATCACAAATAACGGCATCCGGAGTTTCGTTTTCCAGTACAGACAAAGCACTTTGCGCACTGTCTGCCGACATCATTTCGTAATCGCAGTCATCAAGGTACGCAACAACACTGTCTCGTACAGTCGAATCATCATCAATGACCAGCACGCTCGCGGCCATCAGCCTCTCCCCAGCGTCGGATATCTGGCGAACGTTACCTTTAAGTTCTTCCTCATGCAACGGTTATCAACCAATTGTCAGAACCGCTCTGGCCTGACCGTCAAATGGCACGAACCCTGCTTTCTTCAGAATGGAGAGCAGAGAGTACAACCTACCAACTCAGGAGAACTCAGAATGCAGTCACTGTCAGCAAATCAAACAACACCCAAAAGCCGACACTACGAAGAAAAGCGTCGCCACCTGCGCATGCAGATCGACGCCCCTGCCCAAATCACCACTCAGGATGGCAAAACTCAGCACATCGTTTGCATTGACCTCAGCAGTCATGGGGTTCAGTTCGAGTCTCATGCCGAACTTTCGGACGGACAAACCGCCGAGTTTGTATTAAACCCGGGGCACGGCCCAGTAACGCCACTACAGGCCACAATAAAAGTATGCAGAGTGACAGAGGTTGCGCCGCAGGTTTACCGCGCAGGCGCAGAAATAGAAGTGATACATTAGATGCACCCTCACCCGTTAAAGAATGGGGAGCGAGAGTGCTACAAAGTGTGAGAGTGCTACTGCAAGTGCTACTACGGGTAACTGGTTGGTGCCTGACTAAAGAACATCAGAGCACCAATCAGCCACCTGCTATTTGAAGTACGCGTTTTCCGTATCAGTGTGATCGGTCACATCACGTACGCCCGTGATTTCAGGGATTTTTTCCTTCAGAGTCGCTTCTACACCATCTTTCAACGTCATATCGACCGCACTACACCCCTGACAACCACCGCCAAATTCCAGTACCGCCACACCTTCGTCAGTAAATTCCACCAGGCTCACTTCGCCGCCATGCGACGCCAGACCCGGGTTAATCTCGGTATACAGAAGGTATTTAATGCGTTCTTCTACAGGGCTGTCTGCCGTTACTTTGGGCATCTTGGCATTAGGAGCTTTGATCGTTAACTGCCCCCCCATACGATCTTTGGCAAAGTCGATCTTCGACTCTTCGAGATACGGAATACTCATCGCCTCGACGTACACACGCAGCTTGTCCATCTGCTGCAACTCATCAGCCGGATTCACTTCCTCCGGACGACAGTATGCCAGACAGGTCTCAGCGTGACGGGTACCCGGCTGAGTGATAAAGATGCGAACGGACATGCCTTCAACCGTCTGCTTCTCAAGAAGACCTGCAAGGTACTCTTCCGCATCCGGTGTTATTTCAACGTATGTAGTCATAAGACTCCCTCAAAAACAGGCGTGTAGTGTAACTCAATGGGGATGCATTGCGAATATCCAAGCGGAACAGTCAGGTTTACCCACTATTTTGGTTTCATCCCTGAAGAACACGACACATGCACCATACTCTGGTAGTATTTGCCGCCATTTTTACGTCATCGATTGTCGTTGACTATCAGCCGGACACCATGAGTCAGAGAGCATGAGCCAGACAGTTACTGCCAACAAAGAATTACGTCAGCAACGCATCGCCACCCTGAAAAAGAATATGCAGGAGCGCATTCATATTCTCGACGGTGGTATGGGCACACTCATTCAGAGCCATCAGCTGGAAGAAGCCGATTATCGTGGCGAACGCTTTGCCGACATCCCTCAGGATGTGAAAGGCAACAACGACCTGCTGGTAATCACCCAGCCTGACATCATTGCTGGCATTCACCGCCAATACTTTATGGCCGGTGCCGACATCGTCGAGACCAACAGCTTTAACTCGACCCGCGTGTCGCAAGCCGACTACGACATGGAAGACTTGGTACTCGAGCTGAACCAGCAAGCCGCAGCGGTTGCCCGTAAAGTGGCTGACGAGGTGGAAGCAGAGACTGGCATTCCACGCTATGTCGCAGGTGTTCTCGGCCCAACCAGTAAGACCTGCTCTATTTCACCGGACGTAAATGATCCAGGTTACCGCGCGATCACCTTCGATCAACTGGTTGAAGAGTACATTGAGGCCACCGAAGGCCTGATGGACGGCGGCGCCGACATCATCCTGATCGAAACCGTATTCGATACCCTGAACGCCAAGGCCGCTATTTACGCGGTGCAGGAAGTGTTCGAGCAGCGCGGCGAAGAACTACCAATCATGATCTCAGGTACGATCACTGACGCCTCCGGCCGTACGCTTTCGGGCCAGACCGCTGAAGCCTTTTACAACTCACTGGCACACGCCAAGCCGCTGTCCATCGGCCTGAACTGCGCACTGGGGGCCGAAGAACTTCGCCCTCATGTAGAAGAGCTTTCCAACAAGTCTGAGTGTTACGTATCGGCCCACCCGAACGCGGGCCTGCCAAACGAATTCGGTGAATACGATCAGACTCCCGAGGAAATGGCCGTTATCGTTGAAGAATTCGCATCCAGCGGCTTCCTGAACATCATCGGTGGTTGCTGCGGTACATCGCCTGCGCACATTAAAGCCATTGCCGACGCAGTGAAAAAGCACAAGCCGCGCACCCTGCCTGACATTAAGCCAGCGTGCCGTCTGTCTGGTCTGGAGCCATTCAACTTCGACGAGACCAGCCTGTTTGTGAACGTGGGCGAACGCGCCAACGTCACCGGTTCTGCGCGCTTTAAGCGCCTGATTAAAGAAGAAGCCTATGACGAAGCACTGGAAGTGGCTCGCCAGCAGGTTGAAAACGGCGCCCAGATCATCGACATCAACATGGACGAAGGCATGCTGGATTCAGAAGCGGCCATGGTTCGCTACCTGAACCTGATTGCCTCTGAGCCAGACATTGCTCGCGTGCCTGTGATGGTCGATTCATCCAAGTGGGAAATCATTGAAGCTGGCCTGAAATGCATTCAGGGCAAAGCCGTGGTGAACTCTATCTCGCTGAAAGAAGGCGAAGAAGAGTTCATCGACAAAGCCAAGCGCTGTATGCGTTACGGTGCAGCCGTGGTTGTCATGGCCTTCGACGAAGTGGGTCAGGCGGATACCGAAGCCCGCAAAAACGAAATCTGTGAACGCTCATACCGCATTCTGGTCGACAAGGTGGGTTTCCTGCCACAGGACATCATCTTCGACCCGAACATCTTCGCCGTGGCCACCGGCATCGAAGAGCACAACAACTACGCGGTCGACTTCATCAACAGCTGTGAGTACATCACCAGCAATCTGCCACACGCCAAGATCTCTGGCGGTGTCAGTAACGTATCCTTCTCGTTCCGCGGCAATGAGCCAGTACGGGAAGCCATTCACTCGGTCTTCCTCTACTACGCCATTAAAAACGGCCTGAGCATGGGTATCGTTAACGCCGGTCAGCTGGCGGTATACGATGACTTGCCCGCAGAACTGAAAGACCGTGTGGAAGACGTCATCCTCAACAAGCGCGATGACGCCACCGACCGCTTGCTCGAAATCGCAGAAAAATATCGCGGTGACGGCTCTGTCCAAGAGAAAGAATCCGAAGAGTGGCGTTCGCTACCCGTGACCGAGCGCCTGACTCACGCCCTGGTGAAAGGCATCAACGCTTTCGTTGAAGAGGATACCGAAGAAGCCCGTCAGATGTTCGACCGCCCGATTGAGGTGATTGAAGGCCCGCTGATGGACGGCATGAACGTGGTCGGCGACCTGTTTGGTTCCGGTAAAATGTTCCTGCCTCAGGTAGTAAAAAGCGCCCGCGTGATGAAGCAGGCCGTGGCCTACCTGCTGCCATTTATTGAAGCTGAGAAAGACGGTAAGTCGGAGTCTCAGGGCAAGATCCTGATGGCCACCGTAAAAGGCGACGTGCACGACATCGGTAAGAACATCGTCGGCGTTGTGCTGCAGTGCAACAACTTCGAAGTGGTTGACCTGGGCGTGATGGTCCCTGCCGAGAAAATCCTGAAAGTCGCTAAAGAAGAAAACTGCGACATCATCGGTCTGTCTGGTCTGATCACTCCCTCACTGGATGAGATGGTTCACGTTGCCCGTGAAATGCAGCGTCTGGATTACCAGATCCCACTGATGATTGGTGGCGCTACGACCTCTAAAGCGCACACTGCCGTTAAGATCGAGCCTCAGTTCCAGAACGACATTGCCGTGTACGTGCCGGATGCATCCCGCGCTGTGGGCGTGGCTCAGAAGCTGGTATCTCCTGAAGCCAAGAAAGTGTTCATCGAAGAGCGTCGCGAAGAATACGTTGCCGTGCGTGAACGCAACGCCAACCGTAAAGCGAAAGCGAACCTCCCTTACGAAAAAGCCTGCGAGAATGCGTTTGATGGTGACTGGGATAACTACACACCACCAAAACCCAACAAAACCGGCGTTACCGTATACGAAAACTTTGATCTGGCAGAGCTGGTCGACTACATCGACTGGACGCCATTCTTTATGTCCTGGGAGCTTGCTGGCAAATACCCGCGCATCCTGACTGACGAAGTCGTCGGCGAAGCCGCAACCAACCTGTTTAAAGATGCACAGGCGATGCTGAAGCGCATCGTCGATGAGAAGCTGTTCAATGCCCGCGCCGCGGTCGGCCTGTGGCCTGCAAACCGCCGTGGTGCCGACGACATTGTTGTGTTCAATGAAGATCGCACCGAGGAACTGGCGATCCTGCATCAGCTAAGACAGCAGTCTGACAAGCCATTCGGTCAGAACAACCGCTCGCTCGCAGACTACATTGCTCCAGAAGGCAGCAAAGACGATTACGTCGGCGCGTTTATTGTCACAGCAGGCATCGAAGCAGAAACACTGGCCTCTGAATTCGATAAAAATCACGATGATTACAACAGCATCATGATGAAAGCCTTGGCGGATCGACTGGCCGAGGCGTTCGCCGAGCGAATGCACGAGATGGTCCGCAAGGACCTCTGGGGCTACGACGCTGATGAAGCACTCGATAACGAAGCCTTAATCAAAGAGAAGTACCGCGGTATCCGCCCTGCACCGGGATACCCTGCTTGCCCGGATCACACTGAAAAAGCCACCTTGTTCAAACTGCTCGACGGCGAACAGAACACCGGCGTATCTCTGACCGAGAGCTTTGCAATGACACCTGCAGCTTCCGTCAGTGGCTGGTATTTCTCTCACCCAGAATCCCGCTACTTTGGTCTTGGCAAAATCGACAAGGATCAGGTTGAAAGCATTGCTAAGCGCAAAGGTATGGACGTCGATGTTATGGAGCGCTGGCTGGCGCCTAACCTGTCTTACGATCGCTGATCGGGACGGAACTGAGTGCGATTCAGCCTCCATCTTCTATCCAGGTTAAGCCGGGTCGAACTGACCCGGCTTAGCCGGATACTCGTCATCGGTGTCCCGATTATCGGCAGCATGCTCTCCCAGAGCATCACCAACCTGATTGACGCAGCCATGGTCGGCCAACTGAACGACGTTGCTCTGGCTGCTGTTGGCATTGGCAGTTACGCCAACTTTCTCTGTGTATCTGTGATGATGGGGCTATCTGCGGCGGTTCAGGCTATCGTATCCCGTCATTACGGAGCCGGGCGACATCGTAGAACGACCGAACCGCTGTTCGCCGGACTGTTACTCACGCTTCTTATCGGCATCCCCTTCACCATCCTGTTTCTGTACTTTGCCGAAGAGTACATCAGTCTGTACACAGACGATGCCGCCGTTATTGCCGTCGCATCTGAATACTTTTCCTGGCGCACGGCAGCACTGACATTTGTAGGTATGACCTTTGTATTCCGGGGCTTCTGGAGCGGCATAGGCGAAAGCGGCGTGTATCTGCGCATTGCCCTCATCATGCACCTGAGCAATATTGTGTTCAGTTATTTCCTGATATTCGGCCTGACTTTGTTTGGTACTACCTATTGGGAAGGCTTTGGCGCAGTGGGTTCTGGCATGGGTTCTGGCGCATCACTCTGCCTTGCCGCCCTCCTGTTCTTCTGGAGAACATTCGCAATAGACCAGCGCTTCCACACTCAGTACCACCTGACACAGCGCACCATTGCTCAAGTAGTGCGGCTCGCCGTACCAAACTCCATGAATCAGACATTGTTCGCTCTCGGTCTGTCTGTTCTTTTCTGGATCATTGGCATGGTGGGCACACAAGAGCAAGCCATCGGCCATATCCTCACTCAGCTATCGCTACTGCTGATTATGCCTTCTGTCGGATTGGGTATTGCAGGGGCAAGTCTGGTCGGACATGCATTGGGCGCTGAAGAGGAAGACAATGCGCATCGCTGGGGCTGGGACGTCGTTCGCGTGGCCGTAATTATCATGACGTTACTGGGCCTTCCACTCTGGCTAGCACCGGGCTGGGTTCTCGGTCTGTTTACGCATCAGGCAGATCTGATCGAACTGGGCACCTGGCCTCTTCGTATCCTTGGGTTTGCCATAGCGTTTGAGGTCGCTTCGATTATTTTCACGCAAACCCTGCTCGGAGCGGGAGCCAGTCGTCAGGTTATGAAAATAAACCTGATCATGCAGTGGCTGGTTTTTCTGCCGGCGGCATTTTTTGTCGGACCATTTCTCGGCTTTGGTCTTACTGGAATCTGGATTCTTCAGGCGCTGCAGCGCATGTCTCTGTCACTGATATATGGCTCAATCTGGTACCGCCAGAAATGGGTTGATATTAAAGTATAAACACGCGCTTGCCTCCGGCTACAGGACGGTTTAGCGTATACAGAAATCGGCACACGCACACTAAGGTCACGTCGACATGGCTCGCGATATCCCCGGCACCCCCACGGGCACACCACCCGGCACATTGCCGTCCGTATACGGAAGCATGTCTCAAGTAATCGCCCATCGAGGGGCAAGTGGCAGCGCACCGGAAAACACCGCCGCGGCTATGACCGAAGCGGTCAAGCAAGGAGCCGACTGGGCCGAGGTGGATGTCACCATCAGCGCCGACGGCCACGCTGTTATTTTCCACGACAACAATCTCAATCGCTGCTCAAATGGCAACGGCCTTGTCATACAGAAAACACTGAAAGAACTCGAAGAACTGGATGCCGGTAGTTGGTTCTCTCCATTCTGCGCTGGTGAAAAGATTCTCTCGCTGGAAGCATTATTGCGACTTGCAGATCAACTCGACCTGAACCTCAACCTCGAGATTAAACCCACCATTGGCCGGGAAGCGGAAACCGTGTGGGCGATACAGCAAACGTTGGCGCGGGCGTCATTCGGGCCATCGATTCTTTTGTCGAGCTTCAACTACTTTGCCTTGAAAGAGGCTCAGAGCCTCCTTCCCCACTACACTCGTGCCCTGAACGTCGAAGCCATTCCTTCTGACTGGCAGGACCGCCTCGACTCAGTCGGCGCGGAGGGGCTTCACTTCGCGTCGGACTTTATCGACTACAACATGATTGAGGAAGTCGTTAATGCTGGCACGCCGCTGGCCTGCTATACAGTGAATGACTTCGAAACAGCTCAGAAGCTTCTGCGCGCAGGTGTATCCGCCGTCTTCACTGATTATCCGGACAGGCTGTTACTCGACGCTCGACCGGTCTCACAGCACTGATATTCCTTATTGGCATTATCAAACGAATCTTTCGATAAATCCGATAAGCAATATCCGCATTTCCTGATTTTCAGATAAGCCCAAAAACGATAGAATCCGCGCTCAAAATACAATGAAATAGCAGCCGGATAACTATGTACGTATATGATGAATACGACCAGCAGTTGCTGAACGAACGTGTTGCCCAATTTAAAGGGCAGACGGAGCGTTACTTTGCTGGGAAAATCGCAGAAGATGAGTTCCTGCCACTGCGTCTGCAGAATGGTATCTATGTGCAGCGTTACGCGCCTATGTTGCGTATTGCGGTGCCATACGGCGCTCTCAACTCCGCTCAGTTCCGTAAGCTCGGACACATTGCCCGCACCTACGACAAAGGGTACGCGCACATTTCCACACGTCAGAACGTACAGTTCAACTGGCCAGCACTGGAAGACTGCCCGCAGATCCTTGCTGAACTTGCTGAAGTACAGATGCACGCGGTCCAGACCAGTGGCAACTGTATTCGTAACACCACCACCGACGAATACGCAGGT
Source organism: Thalassolituus sp. (assembly GCA_006212115.1). Lineage (GTDB taxonomy): Bacteria > Pseudomonadota > Gammaproteobacteria > Pseudomonadales > Oceanobacteraceae > Thalassolituus. The sequence continues at coordinate 55,097 of PDUK01000004.1, forward strand.
GTGATTGCTGAAGAGATCGTTGATCCGCGTCCATATTGCGAAGTGATCCGTCAGTGGTCGACCTTCCACCCGGAATTCGCCTTCCTGCCACGTAAGTTTAAGATTGCAGTGAACGCCGTACCTACTGAAGATCGTGCTGCGATTGCTATGCATGACGTCGGTCTGAACATCGTCAAGAACGACGCCGGTGAAATTGGCTTCCGCGTACTTGTTGGCGGCGGTCTGGGTCGAACGCCTATTCTGGGTGACTACATCAATGAGTTCCTGCCAGAAGAAGATCTGCTGACCTACCTGGATGCCATTATCCGGGTCTACAACCAGTTTGGTAACCGTAAGCAGAAGTACAAAGCGCGCATCAAGATTCTGGTGAAAGCGCTGGGTATGGATCGCATGCGTGAACTGGTGAACGAAGAATTTGAGCGCATCAAAGACGGCGAAGGCAAACTGACCCAAGCTGAAATCGAACGCGTTAAGAAACACTTCACCGATCCAGACTACAAAGCACTGAGCGACGAGCCGGCCGAACTGGTCTCTGCGCGCGAAGAAAACAAAGCCTTCGCCCGCTGGTTAGATCGCAATGTCCGCAAACATAAGAAGCCGGGCTACGCAGTTGTTACTCTGACACTGAAGAAAATTGGTACACCGCCAGGTGATATCACAGCTGAACAGTTTGATCAGGTCGCAGACCTTGCTGACGAATACAGCTTCGGCGAACTGCGCTCAACGCACCACCAGAACCTCGTTCTGGCTGATGTTGAGCAGACTCAACTGTTCGCACTCTGGCAGAAACTGAAAGCCCTTGGCTTTGCGACACCGACCCTTGGCCTGCTTACCGATATGATTTGCTGCCCGGGTGGTGACTTCTGTGCGCTGGCAAACGCCAAGTCCATTCCAATTTCTCAGGACATCCAGAAGCGTTTCGATGACCTTGATTACCTGAACGATCTGGGCGAAATCGACCTGAACATTTCCGGATGTATGAATGCCTGTGGTCACCACCATGTTGGCAACATCGGTATTCTGGGTGTTGATAAAGGCGGTGAAGAGTTCTATCAGGTGACACTTGGTGGTAACTCTGGCGGCAACAAAGCCGATGATGCATCACTCGGTAAGATCGTTGGACCTTCATTTGCGCGCGAAGAAGTTGCCGACGTGGTTGCTAAGATCCTCGACTACTACGTTGCGCAACGTACCGAAGGCGAGAGCTTCCTCGAAGTATATCGCCGCTTAGGACATGGGCCATTTAAGGAGGTCGCATATGCCGACGCTAATTAACACTCAGGGCGTGGTCGAAGATACCGCGCTCACGCCTGTCACTCTTAAAGAATGGCAAGCAAACCCAAGCGAATATGCTGGGAAAGAGCTTGAACTCAGCGTAAACAGCGACGAAACCGTCGACCTGTTCGGTGCTGACGCAGATCAATTCAAGCGTATTTGCATCGATTTTCCTAAGTTCGCTGACGGCCGCGGATATAGCGCAGCCAGATTGCTACGTGAAAAGTACGGCTACAAAGGTGAGCTGCGCTCAACGGGCGACGTATTGATCGACCAACTCTTTTTTATGAAGCGTTGCGGTTTCGATACGTTCGCATTGCGCGAAGATCAGGTACTTGAGGATGCGATTGCGGCATTCTCAACGTTCACCAATCCTTATCAAAACGACGTTCAGGATCAGCGACCGCTGTTCCGTCGCCGCCAGGGTTAAGTAACCCTCTTTTCCTGTGGCGCTCCCGCCCACTGTGTCTTAACCTTAGGGCTCAGTTGGGGGAGTTATGCCACAGGACATCGTTTTTTCGTTTTTTCTTATTTTCGCTGGTGCTTTGGTTCTAGCGACAGTCGCACTCTACACACGACAACCGGTCCTGGTGGCCTATATCGCACTCGGTGGCATTGCCGGCCCGTATGGTATGGGGTGGATTGAACACCCCGACGAACTGATCGACATGGCACACATCGGGATTATATTCCTGCTGTTCCTGCTCGGACTCGACATGCAGCCCTCCGCGCTCTTTTCGGTGTTAAGAAAAGCCATGCTGGTCGCGCTAATCAGTTCATTACTCTTCTTCGGAATCGGCGCAGGCATTACCTTCCTCCTTGGATTCAGCACAATGGATGCGGTTATTGTCGGACTCGCGTGCATGTTCTCCAGCACCATCATTGGATTGAAGCTTCTCCCCACCACGGTTCTGCACCATAAGCACAGCGGTGACCTGATGGTCGGCCTACTCCTGATCCAGGACATGATAGCCATTCTCACTCTGATATTACTGGGTGTAATGGAAGGTGAATCCGACACGCCTGTATGGCAGCCTTTTATCGCCCTACCGCTACTCGCAGTCGGCTGCTATCTGATTGTGAAGTTCGTATTATTGCCCCTGATTAAACGCTTCGACCGATATCAGGAATACCTCTTTATCATGGCAATTGGATGGTGCCTTGCCGTCGCAGAGGGGGCTGCCATGATGGGTCTGTCCGCAGAAATCGGGGCGTTTATTGCCGGCGTCACTCTGGCAACCAGCCCGATTGCCCAGTTTATGGCGATCAGCCTCAAGCCATTGCGAGACTTTTTCCTTGTTATGTTCTTCTTTACTCTGGGCGCAGGGGTGAATCTTGACCTGTTAGGCGATGTTATTTGGGGCGCAGCGTTACTGGCAGGCGCGGTCCTGATACTTAAACCGGTCATTTTCAGGATGCTACTGGGCAAAATGAGCGAGTCTTCGACGCTCGCATGGGATGTGGGCTTTCGATTGGGGCAGATCAGCGAATTTTCGTTACTGGTCGCCTTTGTCGCGCTGGAGAGTGCACTGCTGAGCGAAAGAGGATCTCTGCTTATTCAGGCAACGGCGATTATTACTTTTATCATTTCGAGCTACATCGTAGTTTTCAATTACCCGAACCCGATTGCGGTGAAGGATAAGCTGCGGCGAGATTGATCTCGCCGCTATATGCACAGAGCCATTAGGCTCAGTGAAAGGTCGAGTGACGTCAGGCCTTATTTGGATTCACTCGATATCGCCCTACTCCCTTACCAGCCAAAATTGCGGCAAGCACATCAGGAAGCTGATCCCGGCCTATTTCAGTCGTCATATTTTCCAGTGCCGGCAGTGACCATTCTCCAGCCACCTTATCCAGTACCGCCTGCTTATCCGCGCGCGGTATTTCCACTGAATCAACGCCCAGTAAACTCACACCACGAAGAATGAAAGGAAAAACGCTCGCTTCGACTTTCACACCAGCGATCATGCCACAAGTCGTCACGGCTCCCTCTGGCATTAGTTGAGGAATAATTGCCGATACCATATCACCACCAACAGTATCAACCGCGGCTTGATAAATTGGTTTGGCCATGGCTTTGCCTTTAAGAGCCAGCACATCATCACGACCAACTACCTTCTTCGCACCCAGGTCGGTCAGCCATGCATTCTTTTCTTCTTTACCAGACAGGGCAACAACGCTATAGCCCAACTTCGACAGCAAAGCGACCGCCACAGACCCTACGCCGCCAGTAGCACCTGTGACCAACACCGGGCCTTTCTCCGGCGACACGCCAGCTCGTTCAAGCTTCTGTACGCTCAGGGCCGCAGTAAACCCTGCGGTCCCCCACGCCATCGCATCTTCCTCAGACAAGCCTTCAGGTTTCTTCAGCACCCAGGCCGCAGGAACACGAATGCGCTGGCTAAAACCACCTTCTGTGTTCATGCCAAGGTCATAACCGAACACGACGACCTTATCACCGGCTGAAAACCCGGCATCCTCGCTGCTCACTACCGTACCTACAGCATCAATACCCGGCGTATGAGGATACTCTTTGGTGACCCCTTTATTACCATTAGCAGACAGCGCGTCTTTGTAATTTACAGACGAATAGCTTACTTCAATCAGTACGTCACCAGCTGGCAACTCGCCTTCTTCCCGCTCTTGCCAGGATGCTGTGATATCCCGACCAGATACATCCACCCGATATGCTAAAAACGCCATATTGATCACCTTCTAACTAATAAACCACACGACACAAAGAACCGAATCGTTGTCAGCCCTTGGACTGCATCTGATTTTGCACCGCCGTCAAAACGCGCGTCAGCGCTCCTTCAAATGCAGATTGAGCAGCAAACCCCATACGCTCCTGCAATGAGCGACGGTATTCGTAGCTGACACTGTAAACATCAGCACGCTCACAGGCATTAACGAGATAATCGTCACTGGTGCCGACCTCGTCTATGAGCTTTTGGTCGAGTGCCTGCTGCCCGTACCAGATATCCCCTGTCGCCACGGCATCAATATCGACACGTGGACGGAATTGCTTAACGTGCTCTTTGAACAACACGTGAGTTTCGTTCAGGTCCGCCTGAAATTTCTCTTTTGCCTTGTCGGTGTTCTCACCAAACATGGTAACAGTACGCTTGTACTCACCAGCAGTGAACAATTCAAAATCGACGTCGTTCTTTTTGAGAAGTTTATTAAAGTTGGGCAACTGGGCTACCACACCAATTGATCCAACAATGGCAAAAGGCGCTGCCACAACACGATCAGCAAGGCAGGCCATCATGTAGCCGCCGCTCGCCGCCACTTTATCAATGCAGACGGTCAGTTGAATGCCGCGATCACGGATTCGCTTCAGCTGTGAGGCTGCGAGGCCGTATGAGTGAACCATGCCGCCGCCACTTTCCAGGCGGACAACCACTTCATCTTCCTTGCTGGCCATCGTCAGGATCGCTGTAATCTCACGACGCATCAAATCAACGTCCGATGCTTTGATGTCGCCGTCAAAATCGAGCACGTAGACGCGCTTCTTATCCTGCTTAGACTCAGCACCAGCTGAAGCCGCTTTCTTCTCGGCTTTCTGCTTGGCCTTTTCCTCTTTTTTTCGTTCCTTAGCCAACTGTTTGAGCGCGGCCTCGCTATTCAACTCACTTTCCAGCTGATCTTTATAGTCGTCCAGCTGCTCGTTGAGTTTGAGTATTTTGAGCTCCCCCTCAGAAGATCCTTTTTTCTGGCGGCTACCGAGGGCGATCACGCCGCCAACCACGATTAATATGGCCACAACCAGCGTCACTGTTTTTAACAAAAAGCTGCCGTAATCTGCGATAAACTCCACTCGGTTTTCCTTTAGTACTGTCGTTTTGAGAGTGTCAGGATAACTGAAACCAGCGGTGCCGCAAGGCTTGAGAGCGAACTCGCGACACCATAGAGCGATTTTCAAACAATCGTTCGAATATCGTTGACACCCCCATGTTGGGCACATAGAGTGTCGACACACCTTTTTGGTATGAATCAGCTCAGGCTTCTTGGTATACAACGGCCCGACACAAACCAGAAAGAATCGCACAGTAAGAAACACAACACGTTACTGAAGGATATTGATATGTCATCTGCTGCTGAATTCATTAATGAAATGAATGCAAAATTCAACCCAGCCGCTGCTGCGGGCCTGGATCTGGTTTTCCAGTTCAACATCGAAGATGCTGACACTTACCACCTGATCGTAAAAGACGGTACTTGTGAAGTTGTTCAAGGTGAAGCAGCTGATCCAAACGTGACTCTGATCATGAACAGCGAAACTCTGCAGGGCATCGTTTCAGGCGACCTGGACGGCATGATGGCGTTCATGTCTGGTCAGCTGAAAGTTGAAGGCGACATGATGCTGGCAACTAAGCTGGGCGAACTGTTCCCAGCATAAATCGCGCATGTAACGCGTGATTAAAAGAAAAGCGGCCGATTGGCCGCTTTTTTGTTGCTTACTCGTTAGCGAGTTAAGCTGGTTTCTCATCACAAAGTAGCGACTACCACTGACCGGCAATCGCCTCTTCAGCAACATCATTTACCGGGCGTGCAACCAACCCCTTGTTGGTTCTCACGACACTGAAAACCGCACCATTTTCCATCGGCATGTACACTGCACTGCCAAAGTCCGCATCCAGCCACAGGTCAAAATTTCGCAACCAGCTCCAGACATCAAACCCCTTGGAGCCACCAAACCCATAGACCGTACGCGGCGCACTTCGCTCCTGCTCTAAACTGAGATATCGACCGGACAAGCGATCAAACCGGTACAGTGGTTCTTTACCCAGAACCAGAAGCGGTCCTGTCCAAACCAGCATACGCACATCCAGCTGCCACTGATCACCGCGTACAATAAAGCGCTCTTCTTCGCCTTCAGAATCGACCAGCGTCAGGTCGAACTCTTGCGGCCCAACTTCGTAGATACTGACGGTAGCCAAGGGCCGCTCCTGAATAGCAGAGCGGTAACTCGAAAGATCCCAAACAACTAACCCCAGCCATACCGACACGGCAAGCAACGCAATGCCCGTCGTACCCCGCAACCACTGGCGAAACCAGGATTGCCGAAACCACAGACCTAAGGTCGCAATCAGAGCGATAAATATAATGAGCCCAACGGCAACGGTCAGGCTAGTTTGCAACATGACCAGATCTCAAATGGACCATACTCTCCTCTGCCATACGCAGTGCATCCTCCCCACCAGACGATGGCGAATCGTATGTATCGAGGTAATACTCTACAGCCGTTACTGCATCAGCAAAGGCGTCCATATCCTGTGCCGAAGGCGCGACACGGGCATCCATCACTTGGTGCTCAACAAACTCTTCAAGCTCTAACAGCATGTCGCGAAGCAACTTCTTCTCCAGAAACACAACTGCACCACTGACATCGCGAAGACTCTTACCGACATTTTTGACGTGCAGCTTATCGCCACTGTCCACATAGGCCGCAACCGCACGCTTTACCATCACCAGTGCAGTCACTGCTTCAGAGACAACGGCGATGTTTGCTTCCTTCAATGTCACAGGATCAATTATCTGTTCACCCTTAAGGTGATTAGATTGAATAATGGCATGAACATCCTGCTCGATCCGGATGATGTCATCCGCCAGGCGCTCGATATCAAGATTGCCGTTCCGGATCTGACGGATAACACCATCCGCAAGTTCCGCAGTCGGATTCATATCCACCATGATCAAGGTATCGGATATACGCTCAAGACGTTCAATCAGCTCTGAGTCTTCTGCTGCAAGATCCGGATTACGCTGACTGCGATCAATTATGTCTTTCAGTGCTTCAATTTCATCCTGCAGGGCACGCGCAAACGACACTAATGCAGACTGGTCTGGTCCACTCAGGTCATTTCGTGATACACGAAGTTCTCGTTCACGAACATGGTTCTTCAACTGGAAACTATCCTGCAACAGAGACAGGCGTTCGCTGTCTGGCTGTGCCAGTGCGATCAGGTAGAGAAATTCTTTAAGAAGCGCATCGGCAGGTGCTTCATTAAAAGCACCTCCATCGGAGGCCTGCAGCTGTCGAACCAAGCGGTCTAATTGGCCGATCAACGCAATACGCTGAGGCGTCACTTCAAACTCATCCTGCTGTAACGCTTCGAGTGCACCTGACACCACTTCCCAGAACACCCAGGAGTGGCTAGAACGAGCCGCCTGCTCTATTCGATCAACGGCTCGGGTCAAAACCTGTAATGGCCCACGTTTGCCGTTGCTACGAATCAATCCCAGCAGACCGAGCTGCAGCATCTGTCGAACTCGTCGATAAGCCACAGTGCGATTTTCAGAACGTGCAGGATGCGGGAGTTTTGGACGCAGGTTATTCAGAAAGAAGTAACCCTCAGGCAATGCCTTCTCTCCACGTTCCCTCCGGACAATATTAATCGTAGGAACCAGTAACGAAGGGGCGACTTCCTGCCCGGCGATAATAAACTCAATGTATCTTTTGAGATAAACAACGGCCTGTGTGCTGGCTTCTAGCATTTTGTCGCTGATGCCGTCACTGAGTGTACGACGAGTTGTTTCTGTGATTTCTTCACACAGTCTTTCGCCAGCACGGAAATCCAACATTTTGAAGGTGCCGCGCAGCTGGCGGATTTCTTCGAGAAACGCCCGGATCGTTTCTTCACTGCCGTCCGAACTGTACGTATCTAGCTGAACGGATGCATGATCCAGGGCGTTCTCGATTTCGCGTCGCACCACGTGCAACGACGAAGCGAACTGATTGGACATTTCTGCACTGGATAAATCTGCCATTGTTTTCTTCTTTTCTTATTAGCGGCTTAAGCCGCCGCGTTCATTATTTTCCGACGTTAACACGTCCTTCCATGCGGGTGTCATACCAATCGGACAAACGTCATCGCAATCTGGTAGAACGGTAATCCTGTCAGCCGCTTAAAACCGTGCGCTCTCTCGCAAAATCAGCGATTGAATCTCGACACATCAACCTCAACGGCGCCAGACTGCACCTTCGCTTTTCTTGTCTACGAGATCAAGAAACGCCTCGTGCGCCGCCACTTCAGCATCAGTTGCGCGAATGACCTTCAGCGCGCTGGCGTCGACGGATACTTCCCCAAGATCCAATTCGACAACAGCAGACTCCGATTCATCTTCTCCCAGCGCCAGATCAGTCTGACCACCCGTCATCATCAGATAGACGTCAGCAAGAATCTCAGCATCCAACAATGCACCATGCAGCTCACGGTGCGAGTTGTCTATGCCATAACGCTTACAAAGTGCATCAAGACTGGCGCGTGCACCCGGGTGCATTTGCCTGGCCATGACCAGAGTATCCAGAATGCCGCAGAAGTCCTTCGTTGGCGACATATTAAGACGCGAGAATTCAGCATCCATCATCCCAACGTCAAACGGAGCGTTGTGAATGACGAGTTGTGCACCGTCGATAAAGCTCCGGAAATCGTCAACCACCTGAGAAAATACCGGCGCGCCCTGCTCCTCTAACCACTCATTCGTAATGCCGTGTACTTCAGCAGCTTCTTCATCAATTGCACGCTGAGGATTAATGTAGACATGATAATGTCGACCGGTCAGTTTGCGTTCAATGACCTCAACGCAGCCAATCTCAATAATCCGGTGCCCTTCACCAATACCGGTGGTTTCCGTATCAAGTACGACCTGTCTCATGCTTTCACCTCTGCTGCACCGCGATTCGCGAGCTGGTCTGCCCGTTCGTTGCCCTCATGCCCCGCATGCCCTTTCACCCAGCGCCACTCGACTGAGTGCCGCGCGCATTCAGAATCTAGCGCCTGCCACAAATCTTTGTTTTTCACTGGCTGTTTTGATGCTGTTTTCCAGCCATTTTTCTTCCAGCCGGCAAGCCATTGATTAATGCCTTGCTTGACGTACTGAGAGTCTGTCGTGAGTACAACCTCACAGGAACGCGTCAGCGCTTTTAAACCCTCAATCGCAGCCATCAACTCCATACGATTGTTGGTGGTATCAGATTCGCCACCCCAGAGTTCTTTTTCATTGGCACCATATCGGAGTAATGCGCCCCAACCGCCGGTGCCGGGATTGCCTTTGCAAGCGCCGTCGGTATACAACTCGACCTTCATTGTTTCTTCTTTCTCTTCATCATCGGCGAAGCTCTGCTCCGCCCTGTTAGCTCTGCCTACGCGAGTAAGGCTCGCGTGCGGCCGGTATCGCAAACCCGATACCCGATTGACGGCGAACTTTACGCGTTGCCCGTATCGTTGTCATGCCCGCGACCGTTTTTCTCGCTACCGTCATATAGATATTACCGGGAACGAATCGATTTCCCGCAAGCACCCGATCGACCCGGCGACTGAACGCTTCAGAACCCAATTTAACAGGCCATAAATGCCCCGCAGTTGTCACATCTTCCACCCGAAAATCCAACAAGGTCAGCCAATCGGTCAAACGAAGTGGCGCGACAGGATTGGAGACCCACGGCAGGCCTGTCGACAGTGGTCGCATCCAGCGAGCACCACCCCAGAGGCTGTATGGGTTGAAGCCAACGACTACCAGATAGCCACCAGAGACAAGGCTACGCGTCGCTTCCCGAATGAGCTGATGAGGCCTGTCTGTCATATCTAGCGCGTGCTGCAGCACAACGATATCCAATGTCTCGTCCCGAAACGGCCAATCGGTATCGGACATCCACGCCTGCGCATCCACCAGGCCCTTCTGCCAGGGTAACAACACCCTGAATGTATGATCTGCGCGACTACGACTCAGAAACTTGGGCTCCTGATCGACTCCGGCGTAAAGCAAATGACGCCCGCGCAAGTGAGAAACGCGATCCGCCAACCACGAGCCTTCGAGCGCCATCAATCGCTGGGTATCAGCGCGTCCAAGCCATGTTTTGTGTACCTGAGTTTTTATTCTGTGTCCGTGTTTCATCTACCGACCGCCACTTTCGGGCAAGATTGCGCACAAGGCCCGACGCCTGCATTTATAAAAGCAGGCGTAAACTGCTAGACTGACGCAATATATACAGTCAGACCTTATTTGTATGAAGTTATTGCCAGTATGCCTGCTGATTCCCGTTCTGTCAGCGTGCAGTGTTTTACAGCCAAACACGTCCTCACCGCTCGAAGATCCTCAAGCCTTATCCGCCGAAAATCAGGAAAACCAACTGACCGCCGATGAGTCTGAAGCGCTTTCATTAGCCCCTGAAACTGAAGATCAGGCGCCAACAACCGAAGCAACAGACGAGCCCGCACTGGTACCCGCTACCAGCTGGGACCGAATCGTCGACCAGTTTGAGCTGGCTCATGATCCGTCCAATGCCCGCATGAAGCGCCATATGGACTGGTACGTCCGACATCCGCGCCATCTTGAACAGGTATCCGACCGTGCCAGACGCTATCTCCATTACATCGTCAGTGAAGTACAGAGACGCGATATTCCGGGAGAACTGGCTCTACTACCGATCGTCGAGAGCGCTTTCGACCCGTTTGCATACAGCCACGGCAGAGCAGCCGGCGTCTGGCAGTTTATTCCATCCACCGGCAAGGCTTATGGCCTCCATCAGGACTGGTGGCACGATGGTCGCCGCGACATCCGCAGCGCCACTAACGCAGCGCTGGATTACCTCGAATATCTCGCTGGTCGCTTTGACGGAGATTGGATGCTCGCCTTGGCCAGCTACAACTCTGGCGCTGGTACAGTTCGCAAGGCCATCCGAAAAAATTCAAAGAAGGGACTGCCAACTGACTTCTGGAGCCTCGACCTGCCGAAAGAGACGCGGGCCTACGTACCCAAGCTGATCGCCATCTCTTACCTGCTCGAGCACCGTGACCAATTTGATATTGCCTGGAAACCCGTCGAGGATGCGCCGTACTTCGCTGCCGTTCCGACTGGAGGGCAAATCGACCTTTCACAAGTCGCTGAACTTGCAGAAACCGACCTCGACGAAATTTACCGACTTAATCCACAGTTCAACCGCTGGGCCACCCACCCAGACGGCCCACATGAGGTACTGATTCCGGCTACACAGGAAGTCATCTATCAGCAGAACCTTGCGGAGCTGGCAGATGATGCGAGATTAAAATGGAACCGTTATGTTGTTCGTTCCGGCGACAGCCTGATCAGCATCGCACGCAAGCACAATATCACCGCGGACGTTGTGCGCAGCGCCAACCAGCTCAGCTCGAATACAATTTACGCTGGGCAACAGCTATTGATCCCATCGGCACTGAAATCTGGCAGTAGCTACAACCTGAGCCTGAGCGAGCGGCTGAACAGAAAACAAAGTGCCGGGCGCTCCAGTAATCGATCGCAACGCGTGGATTACAGAGTCAAAGACGGCGACAGCTTCTGGAAAATTGCACGCAAGTACGACACCTCCGTCAGTAAGCTTACCGGCTGGAATGGCATGGCTCCGGGAGACCCTCTGAGAGTTGGCCAAAAACTCACGATATGGACTACCAAGTCAAACGGCCAGAGAGAAGAAGTACGCAAAGTCTTTTATCAGGTACGCAGCGGTGACAACCTCAGCACCATCGCCTCTCGGTTTAATGTCAAAGTATCTGAAATTGAGCGCTGGAATGCATCCAAACTGGGAGGGCGCTATCTTAAACCCGGTCAAAACCTGACGCTGTATGTGGATGTCATTCGCTAACGCACGGACAATGGCACAGCGACTAGCGAGATCACTGGTCGCACTGACAGCCACACTGCTATCGCTATCTTGCCTCGGGATTGAACTTCGCGATGCGGAGTTACCGCAAGCGCTGGAAACGCAGTATCGTGCATATATTAACGTACAAACTGACGCGCAAGCTGACAAGCAATCAGCCGATCGTCAGAAAGCATCGCCACCGCCCATAGTGGCGGGCAGCTTCACCACCCTGATTCCGCGCATCCCGAAAAACTGGCGTGCCAGCCCAGACCGTTCCCGGCCTCAGCTGCTCAACGACTTGTTGATGCCGCTCGGCATTGAATATGACGACTCAGTTATGCCAGCGCTCAGCGACTTCTGGCTGGATGATCCTGAATCACACACCCTATTCGTACATCTTCACCCCAAGGCTCAATGGAGCAACGGCATTCCCGTTACCACACGCGATGTTATCTACACGCTATTTCAGCAGTCTGACCTTCATTCAGGAACCTTATATTCCAACGCTCGACAGGCGACTCTGCTTACCGGCGTCACGCGATTCGACGAATCGTATTTTGCATTACATTATTCGCAGAAGTTCGACAATGCACCAAAGGCTCTCTTCAATCTCCGCCCTTTGCCTGCCCATGCTTTTGGCCAGTCGCAACGTGATATCCCTGCGGTGAATGGACCCTATCGCATCGACAGCGCTTCAGACGATCAGATTACGTTGCTGCGCATTCCCGAGTGGTGGGGAAATAGTGTCGAGCACTTCAAAGATCGCTTTTTGATACGCCAGATTATTATGAAGCCAGCCAATCGAGAGCAGTTCAAAGCATTCAAACAAGGACAGATCGACTGCATTGCATCAGTAAGTCGCACGACATCTACCACCCCTTGGCTGGATGAGCTGCTCGAAACAAAGAAAATCACGCATATCATCAGTCAGATGAAACCACCACTGTCTGTTTGGCTCGCATCACCTGAGAGAGTAACCAAGGAAGTGGCTGAAGAAGTGATAGAGCCAGAGACAGGCTCAGAAGCTGAATTTCAACAGCTACATAAGCAGTTAAAGGCGCTTTCTTCTGGCCAGACCAACGAGGCCCCGGTTGTCGATTTAATTTTCAACGCGGGATCAAGTTTCGAATGGGCTAGTCATGCCGGATACTCCCCTGTGTCACCTTCCGATCTGAAATCGCGTATCAGAACGGGCTTTTACGACGCCGCGGCAGTAACACTCCCGGGCGGATTAACCTCCACCGAAGCCCACAATGTTATACAGTCGATGAGCATTGAGAAGCGGCCACTTAATATTGCCGCTCTTTACGACATTCCCTATTATCATTACGCATGCTGGCCTTGGGTAACGCTACCCGAACCCAGCACTGCAGGTGGAGATATTCTGTCACCGATTAACTTATCGGACGGCGGTCACATTGGAATAGATCGCCGACAGCGGGCGCGTACATTGGGCAGACCCAATCGTGGCAAAGACGAACAACCAACAACGGTGTACTACCCTGCACCGCAGACACAAACAAAACAATAACCGGAGCTCACTGTGGGATTACTCAGCGGCAAAAAAGCACTTATTGTTGGCGTGGCCAGCAAGCACTCCATTGCTTACGCGATAGCAGACGCATTTCATCGCGAGGGTGCTGAACTGGCCTTCACCTACCAGGGCGAGAAACTCGGTGAACGAGTTAAGAAAATGGCCGCAGAATGGAACTCTGAATTGTGTTTCCCATGCGATGTGTCATCGGACGACGAAATTGAAGCCGTTATTCGTGACCTCGGCCAAAGCTGGGATGGCATCGATATTTTGATACATTCCGTCGGTTTTGCGCCAGCAGAAGAGCTTAATGGCGACTACCTTGACGTGACCAGTCGCGAAGGCTTTCGCATCGCCCACGACATCAGTGCGTACAGCTTTGTCGCACTAGCCAAAGCGGCAAAACCTATGATGGAAGGCCGCCAGGGAGCCATGCTCACGCTGACTTACCACGGCTCTCAACAGACCTTGCCGAACTACAACGTAATGGGACTGGCAAAGGCCTCTCTGGAAGCGTCCGTACGTTATCTCGCAGGCTCCACTGGACCAGACGGCATTCGTGTTAATTCGATTTCTGCCGGCCCAATCAAAACGCTCGCAGCATCCGGTATTAAGAGCTTCCGTAAAATGCTTAAGAAAAACGCAGAGCGCGCACCGCTCAAAAGAAACATCACAGCAGCTGAAGTGGCGAACACAGCGGTGTTTTTATGCTCGGACATGGCCTCTGGTGTGACGGCACAGAATATCTACGTCGATGGTGGATTCAACACCTGCGCAATGAGCCTGGATGAAATGGAAGACTAATCTTCGCCATTTCGAAGCAAATAAAAAGGCAGCCTCGGCTGCCTTTTTGGGTACTACTGAGTGACTTAATTGCGATTACTGTTCAATCTCTGTATTCGCTTTTGACCAAGCCTGATAGCTAACCATATCGTCACGGGCAGCCTGATTACGAACCGCGTTACGCAAGTCATCCGTCACGGCCATATCTTCCCAAGACTTCTGATCCACTGAGTTCACTTTCACCAAGGTGTAGCCAGCTGGAGAAGAAACAATGTCCGACTCACCCTCAGCCAGTGCAAATGCTTTCTGCTGAGCCGCACGTGGCGCTTCAGTCGCCTGGCGCAGAGTAGTCGTCACTTCCGTCCAGTCTACACTGACGTCGCCTGACAACATTTGCTCTGCTTTATCTGACGCTAATTCCAGTGACTTCTGACTGGTCAGTGCTGCAACAACCTGAGCACGGACTTCTTCCAGAGGCTTAGCACGAGCATCCTGATAATCATCGACAACAAACACCAGAGATCCCTGCTCAACCTCAACAAGGTCGCTCAGTTCACGATCGAGCTTCATGTTTTCATCAAATGCAGTACGACGGATCTGATCCGCTTCGGCAATGCCTGTACCGGCCGTCTGAGTGAAGTAGTCAGACTCAAGAACGGTTAAGCCAGAATTTTCAGCCAACTCTTCGATGGTCTCAGCAGAGAACGCAGAGTTCGCTAATTCCTGACTGCGCTCCGCAAACAGGAATCCTGCTTTTTCTGCTTTAACGACATCAACAAGCTCGTCACGGACATCAGCCAGCGCAGGCGTATCAACCGTCTCTACCGAGATGGCCTTAATCAGGTGAACACCAAACTCTGTCACCACAGGGCCAGACACGTCGCCCTCTTCCAGAGCAAACAATGCTTCATCGAAAGCTGGATCAAAGGCACCACGAGGGTTGATACCCAAAGATCCACCCATGTCTGCTGATCCACCGTCCTCGGACACATCCGCTGCGACGGCAGCAAAGGACTCACCATTGCCGAGACGAACACGAGCAGCTTCGGCAAGTTCAATCGCTTCTGCTTCTGAGCGGTCTTCAGTCAGGAACAGAATGTGCGCAGATTCACGCTGTTCATTAGCAGACAAGTCCGCAACGTAATCTGAGTAAGCGATTTCAAGATCTTCGTCAGTAACCTCCTGACCATCCTGAATCATCTCGCGAGACAGGAGCACGTAACGGATACGAGCACGCTCTGGAGTTAAGAAGCGAGATACGTTTTCATCGTAGTAGGCTTGAATGTCTTCATCAGACACTTCAACGACATCTGTAAAATCAGACGCATTTACGGTCGCGTAGGCAAAGGTACGCTGCTCATTCTCCAGAGCCTGACGCAATTGCATCTCAAACGGTGTGTCGATCGTCGATAACATGAACGCAGCGCGAACTTGGTTCTGACGAACACTGTCTGCCAGCATTGCGCGATATTGAGCTACGGAGTAGCCGTTCATACGCAGTACAAGCTGGAACTGTTCTTTGTCGAACTCACCGGCCGTCTGGAACGCTGGAGTATTAATGATCATCTGATCGATTTCAGACGTCGACGCGTACAGGTCGAGGTTATCGGCCTGAGTTTGAGCAACACGCTCATTAATCAGCTGTTCAATAGCCGACTGCTCAAGAAATTTTTCGTTAAACAAGCCTTCATCATACTGATCACCAAACTGGCGACGCAGTTGGTTTTTCTGCTCAGCAACTTTTTGCTGAACCTGAACCCGAGTGATTTCATAATCGCCAACAGTCGCTACCGGGCGCTCTCCTCCACCCAGATTAACAATACTTTCCACCCCCCAAAGTGCAAAAACGATAATAATAAATCCGACGATAATTTTGGCGATGATGCCCTGCGCATTGTTACGCATGGTCTGAAGCATGTTTCCTCCCTAATACCCGAGCATTCGGGCTTAGTGCCTACCGCGACTCACGGTAATAATAATTGTTGTAAACGCTGATAATCAGCAACAGCACTTTATACAAAAAAAGCGCATCGAGGATGCGCTTTAATCTGGCGGACCGGACGGGACTCGAACCCGCGACCCCCGGCGTGACAGGCCGGTATTCTAACCAACTGAACTACCGGTCCTAACCCTTAAAAACGTCGTCTTAGTTAACGGCGTCTTTCAGCGCTTTACCCGGCTTGAAGCCTGGTACTTTAGCCGCTTTGATTTCAATCGGAGCGCCGGTCTGCGGGTTACGACCCGTGCGTGCAGCACGTTCTTTAACCTGGAAAGTACCGAAGCCAACCAGAGCAACCTGATCACCTTCTTTCAGAGCACCACCGACTGCCTCAATCATGGCATCCAGAGCACGACCAGCCGCTGCTTTTGGCAGATCAGCAGAAGCCGCGATAGCATCAATCAATTCAGACTTGTTCACACTTATCCCCTTATTGCATCCATATCTTTAGTTTTGTTGTGCGACTGGATGATCGCTACAGAAAC